>JBGAOI010000312.1:0-8178 GCA_044221885.1 Polyangium sp. (in: bacteria) | reverse complement strand
CACCAAAGGAATGCGGACGTCGTGCGGTTCGCGCATCCTCGAAAATTATCACGCGCATTACGACGCCACCGCGATCGAGCGTCTTAACGCCGCCGGAGCGGTCATTGTCGGAAAGACGAACATGGACGAATTCGCGATGGGTTCGTCCAACGAGAACAGTGCTTTTTTTCCAGCCCGAAACCCTTGGGATACGTCGAGAATTCCTGGTGGTTCGTCCGGGGGTAGTGCTGTCGCGGTGGCGGCGAATCTTTCGTTGGGATCGCTCGGCTCGGACACGGGCGGAAGCATTCGACAGCCCGCCGGTTTGACCGGAACGGTGGGGCTCAAGCCGACGTACGGACGTGTATCGCGGTATGGGCTTTTGGCATTTGCATCGAGCCTGGATCAGGTGGGTCCTTTTGCGATGGATGTCCCTGGCGCGGCGAGAATCCTGCGGGTCATCGCGGGACACGATGCGCACGATCAGACGAGTTTGACGGCGCCAGTCGACGACTACGAAGCCGCGTGTACGCACGATGTACGCGGTCTGCGGATTGGTTTGCCGGATGAATATTTTGGTGAGGGTTTGTCGACCGACGTGAGAGCTCGCGTGTGTGAAGCACTAGAAGCACTCGAAAGCCAGGGCTGCACGCTCCACCCATTGAGCTTGCCACATACGAAGTACGCAGTCGCCACGTATTACGTGCTGGCGACTGCGGAAGCATCGTCCAACTTGGCGCGTTACGACGGTTTGCGATTTGGTGCGCGAGACGGTTCGGCGACGAACCTCGAAGCGCTCTACGCTCGTACACGTGGGACAAACTTTGGCCGCGAGGTAGCGCGACGCATCGTTCTAGGAACGTTTGTCTTGTCCACCGGTTATTACGACGCGTATTACCTGCGTGCACAACGGGTGCGGACGCTCTTGCGACGCGACTTCGAAGAAGCCTTCCGCAAGGTCGACGTCATCGCAACGCCCGTCTCGCCAACGGTGGCGTTTCGCTTGGGTGAACGACTCGACGACCCGCTCGCGATGTATTTGGCGGACGTGTACACATTGCCAGCAAGTCTTGCGGGTTTGCCCGCGATCAGCGTGCCGTGTGAACCAACGTCGGCGACGGCAACGACGCCTGCGTTGCCGGTGGGATTGCAGCTCATGGGGCCGCCGCTTCATGAGGCTCGCCTCTGCGCCGTCGCTGCGGCGTGGGAGCGTTTGTCCCCGGCGCGAGGACGTCGTCCAGAGGGTTTCGCATGACTGAACTACGTACGGAGCTCGCTCGATTCGATCACGCCAAGGGCCTCGACGAACTTTTTCAAGCCGCGGGGTCACCTTGTTATTGCCGCTTCTGGCATTTCAACGGGACCAACAACGAGTGGCTCGACATTTGCGCCAACACGCCGAAGCAAAACGCCGATGGTTTCTTCCGAGCACTCGAGACAAACCACGACGAAGCGCGTGGCATTGTCGCGCTCGATGCGCACGAACGTGTTGTCGGCTGGCTGAAGGTCGCCCCCACACCCGTGATGCGCAAAGCGTACGAGCGGCGTTTTTACAAGCAGTTGCCTGTCCTCCAGGGCAATCGAGACGGCGTGTTCTTGATCGCTTGTGCGTTGGTACATCCAGCGTCACGCAAACAAGGCGTGGCGAAAGCGTTGGTCGCAGCCGCGGTGAAGCTTGCCCCCTCGTTTGGCGCGACGGTCCTCGAAGCGTTGCCGTGCCGTCCCAACGAACCTGTCGTCATGGATGAAGTTTTGTGGACCGGACCCATGGGTGCGTACCTGACGAACGGGTTTGTCGAAGTGGGTGGCTTCGACATGTACCCCGTGTTGCGTCGTGAGCTCGGGACGGAGTGATCATGTGGCATCGAGCGCTCTTCGTAACGTTGCTGCTCGCTCTGCCCGCGTGTTCCCGTTGTTCGACATCCACGCCAGGAGCGATGGACGCAGGAACGGATGCGGCATCCGAGACAAAAGTCCTCAACGTGGATGTCTTGCCTCCGCCTGCACCATGGACGTTCGAGCCGGTGCGACTTGGTCCAATGTTTTCCGGTGTCGCCTTGCCGCAAGGGTGCACGACGCGTGAACCCATCGTCCGGGCGAAGGTCAAACCTGCAACGAAGTTTGTCGCCGTACCTCGTGCTCTTTCTACGTTGATCATTGCCGATGCCGACGTGTCCGAAACACCTCCGCGTCTCTTGGGCGTTGCCGCCATGACGATGGATCCTGCTGGAGCGAGCACGAATCCGGTTGCTTTACCGTGGACCGATGCTGCCGCGATGCCCCGCATCGGACGAACCAAGGAGGGTCTTTGGCTTTCGGCGTATGCTGAGCCCGCCGCGGGCAAACTTTCCGAAGTGTTCGTCGTTCAAAACAAGCAGGCGACATCGCTTGGCGTGGGTGACAAATTCGAAGCGGTGGACTTGAGTTGCCAAGACGACACGTGTCTTTTGCTCACGACACGGATGCTTCAGGTTTCCGCAGCGGGAGCCGATGTTTGGATTGGAAAACCTTACGGTTCTGCAACATCTTGGTTGCACCGTGAAATCGTTCCCACGATAGGTGACAGTGATGCACGGCCGTCGACGATCGCGCGTCTCGATGCGACGTGGACAAACGCAGGCGGAACCACGTCGAAAGGCCATGTCGTCACGCTCTTCGAAGATGCCGAGCTACACTTTTGGGGACTCGGCGAAGACGGCAAAGCGGAACAAATCGGCAAACTGGCAGCAATGCACGGAATCATCGATGCAACGATGCTCGGTCGACCCGTTGCGTTCGTTTATGGCGCGCCCATCGACGACGAAGGATGTGCTCAAGAAGGCGGCGTGATGCGTTTCTCACGGCTTGGGGCAACGGACATCGAATTTCGCACGCCGGCGCCGGCGTCGACGGGAACATTGCGCCCGTTGGCTCGTGGAGGTTTGGCCACGTACTTGGCGCCTCTGGGTTGTGGTGCCGCCCGTAAAGTTGCGTATGGGATTGTCCTGGCCGATGACGGAACGCCCGTATCGCAACCGATGCCCTTGACCGATGCGGCAAGTTTGGCGGTGACGACCGAAGGGGAGAAAGTGGATCTCTGGCTTCAGCGTGATGAAGAGGTCCTCTGGGTTCGAGCAACCTGTTCGGCACCTTGAGAATTGGTTTGGCATAAACGAACGGGCGATGGTTTTACTCGGCCCCATTCGTCGACCGCGCGTCGCGCCAAACCTTGCCGTATTCGAACAAAGTGTGCTTGGATTTTGGCTCGGACTCGCGCAACCGGCGCGAAGTAGCAAACGCGACCATGGCCCAAGACCGGCTCTGGCTTACGCATGACCATTGTCGATGGTTTCTCGTGAACATATTTCCTTGAAAAACCATTTTGGCGTTCGAGCAAGATGGAGAGCATGAACGCGTGTTGGCTCCGAGGACGTCGAAGGCGTTATGTCACAATGGTGTCATCCTGCGTAACGGACGCCTGACGACGCACATCTTGCAAGAGTCGCACGAACGAGTAGTGTCGAGCCCGCTCTGCATGGAATCTCCCTCGGAAAACGCCAGTTCCGCTTCACGAAGCAAAGTCGGCCACCGGGTCATTGCCGTCACGGGAGCAGCATCGTTTCTCGGGAGAAACCTTGTCGGGTTGCTCGAAGATGATCCGCAAACGGCACGAATCATCACGATCGACATCGCGGCTTCGAGTTCTGCTCGTGACAAAACGAAGCACTTTCCTCTCGACTTGACCACGCCTTCGTCGGCTGAACGAGTCGCCGGGATTCTCGCCAGCGAACGCGTCGATACGCTCGTGCACTTGGGATTTTTGCCCTCACCCACGCACAAGACGGTTTGGTCTCACGAACTCGAGTCGGTCGGCACGATGCACCTCATCAATGCGGCGCGACAAACCGGGCTGCGCAAGTTCATCCAATGGAGCCAGACGTTGCTCTACGGTGCGCACCCGACAAACCCGAACTTCTTGACCGAACGACATCCGCTACGTGCTGACTCCGACGAACCCTTTTTCGCGGACAAGATCGCGGCTGAGCGAGAAATTAACGCCTTTGCGGCCAAGTCCAAAGGCACCGTCGTGACGGTTTTGCGTACGGCTCCGATCGTTGGGCCCACCGTTCGCAACTGGGTGACGCGGTATCTCGCCGAGGAAAAAGTCATCACGCTCTTGGGTTTCGATCCGCTTTGGCAACTCGTGCACGAGGTCGATGTGCTTGCAGCGTTCAAGCTCGCGATCGATCGGAATCATCCGGGCACGTACAACATCGTCGGCGAAGGCGTGTTGCCCCTGTCGACGATCATTCGTCTTTCTGGCCGCAAACCAAGGCCGCTTGTGCATCCGCTGGCAGGCCCGATCGTTTCGGCGTTGTGGATCGCTCAAGCAGCTCCATTCCCGGCGAGCTTCTTGCGCTACCTGCGATACCTGTGTGTCGCGGATGGCGAGAAAGCAACGACCATGGGATTTCGCCCTGCATACACCACTCGCGAAGCGTTGCTCGATTATGTGAATGCCGAGCGGCTTCGCGAAGCGAATCTACTTCAAGAAACGCCAGCGCAAGCGTGAACGTGCCATGGGAAAGAAAGACAAACGGAAAGAAAAGTCCGCACGTACTGAGCGCCCGTCGGCACCAACACCCAAACAAGTGTCGGAGAAGGCCAACGTAGCGTTTGTCTCGACCGATCCTCCCGTCACCGCTCACGCCCCCGTAGCCATGCCCACTCCGCCCGTTACCACGGCCGCCTCGCAAGACACCCCACCCCACGCGGTCGATTCGACTACGGACGACGAGCTTTTTGGTGGGTACGACATGGACGCTGACAACACTGCCGACATCGCTCCCGTTGGTCCTACGGAACCGGGTTTGTCGGCGGGGTTTGGCCAGGAACCCGAAGATCCACAAGCTGCAGAACGATTCGGTTTCGCACCCGAACCGTCCACCACAACGTCGGGATCGACGACCGCGGACGAGATCGAACGACAGATTCGCGAACTCGAAGCGCGATTGGATCTGATGTTCGGCAAAGCCCGGGAAGGTTCAGACAAACCCCCCGCGGATCTCATCGACGAAAACGCGTCCAAGCCTTCGCCGACCCCTGCGCCAGAACGTCCTTCCACGCCGGGGCCAGCAACGGCGCACGAAGTGCTTTCACCCGAGTTTTACGCTCGCCAATACGGACGTGCGGGCTTGCGCAGTCGTTCGGAAGAAGTCGACGAGTTTGGACTCGATCCGACGTTCGAGAATCGTCTCCTTCCAACACTCGACTTCTTGTACGACCGGTACTTCCGCGTCGCAGTGGAAGGTGTCCATCACATTCCGCCCGAAGGTCGTTGCCTCATTGTGGCGAACCATTCGGGAGGTCCGCTGCCTTATGACGGCGCGATGCTTCGAACGGCGGTTCGTCGCGAGCACATCGGCCAGCGGGAATTGCGTTGGCTCGCCGAAGATTTCGTCTACTACCTGCCGTTTGTCGGGACGTTCATGAACCGCATCGGTGCCGTGCGAGCTTGCCAAGAAAACGCGGAACGACTGCTCAACAAGGGTGAGCTCGTGGCGGTTTTTCCCGAAGGCGCCAAAGGCATCGGCAAGCTCTACCGCGATCGCTACAAGCTCCAAAGGTTTGGCCGCGGAGGCTTCATCCGGCTTTGTTTGCGCACGCGAACTCCGATCGTGCCGTGTGCCATCGTCGGCGCAGAAGAAGCCAACCCGATGCTCTACCGCTTCGAATACATGACGAAAGCGCTGGGCATCCCGTACTTCCCAGTCACGCCCACCTTCCCTGCCCTCGGCCCATTGGGGCTCATGCCCGCTCCCACCAAGTGGAAAATTCGGTTCGGTGAACCGTTCACGTGGAGCGGCTACGGCACGGAATCCGCCGATGACGACATCCTGGTCGGCCGTTTGTCGGAACGAGTTCGTACGTCGATCCAAACGATGCTCGACACCATGGTTCACCAACGTCGATCGGTCTGGTTTGGTTGAACATGACAGCAGAAGACGACGCGACTGATTCCATCGAAGGAGTCGTCGTCATCGACAAACCCACAGGTCCGACGAGCCACGATGTCGTGGGAAAACTTCGACGTACGCTCCGGATGAAGCGAATCGGTCATGCCGGAACGCTCGATCCGATGGCCTCGGGTGTGCTCGTCATGCTGCTCGGTCAAGCGACGAAGCTCGGTCCGTACCTGACGCTCCATGACAAACGTTATGAAGCGCGTGTGCTCTTTGGACGTCAAACGGATTCGTTGGACGTCCAAGGAACCGTCGTTGCCGAAGCTGAACTCCCAGATTGGCTCGTCCGGGAAATCACGCTGTTGGCCGCGGATCCAGCGACCTCCGAGGCTTCACGTGTACATGCAGCGCTCGCGCATGAACGCACGCGCGCCGCGCAGACGCCCCCCGCGTATTCGGCCATCAAAGTTGCCGGGCAACGCAGTTACGACCGTGCACGGCGTGGAGAAAATGTCGTGCTCGAAGATCGCCCTGTCGAGGTGAAGTCGATCGATGTGCTTGGGGCTGGGTTTGTCGAAGAAGGCAAACTTGGGTTTCTCGATGTGTCGCTCGATGTAAGCAAAGGTTATTACGTGCGGTCCTGGGCGCGCGATCTGGGACAAACCCTTGGTGTTCCAAGTTATCTCGGCGCGTTACGACGCACACGAAGCGGTCCGTTCGCTCTCGAAGAATCGGCCAAACTCGACGCATCCCGAAGCGAGTTCGAAGAACACGTCGTTCCGATGGCGGCTGCGGTCCGACGATGTATGTCCACAGCAACCTTGACGCCAAGTGGCGTGGTTCGTGCATCCCAGGGCAAACTCTTGCATGCAGCGGATTTTTCTGTGTTGCCTGCATCTTCGCCGGAGCCCTTTGCGTGGCTTTCGCCAGAAGGCGCGCTGGTGGCGATCGGCGAGGCGGAACAGGAAGGGTTCGTCGTGCGGCGCGGGTTTCCGCTAGGACGAACTCCTCTTGTCGATGATTCTCGTGTATGATGGCTTGGCTACGCTCGCGTGAATCCGACGGTACCAGCTAACGATTTCTGGAACGGCGGCTCGACACGATTTGAGGTTTGGCGCAAGGAACGCTGTGAAGCGAACTGAAGCGCCAAAGGTTCAACGGGGCGATAGGGGAGTTGTTCGGTTTGAGTCCAAATGATGTTCCACTGGCGCTTTTGGCCGTTGCCTTGGTGTCAGCAGTCGTGGGCGCATTGTTCGCAGCGGCGGATACCGCGCTGACGACCCTTACGGGTCCGCGCTTGAGCGCGCTCATTGATCAGGCGGAAGGACCGGACAAACGAGCCTTCGAGCGCATACGCACAGCGGACGCGAAGTTACGGTCTAGGTACTTGCTTGGCCGCATCGTGAGTTCGACGGCGACTTCGATTCTCACGCTCTTGGTGCTTCTTACGCGTGTTTCTCACGGGGCAGCGTGGGTTGCGTTTGGCATCACGGTGGCGTTCACGGGTGTCCTGTACGAGGTCAGCACGACCTTGGGGCGCAAGTACGCGGATCTCGTCGCGCCCATGGCTGCTCGGTATTTGCGTCCGCTCGAGATCGCCATGTTTCCCTTGGCGATTCCGCTCGGTTGGTTGGGTCAATTGCTTGCGAGCAAAGACGTCGTTAACGAACAACCTGACCCCAAGTTGGCAGAAGCCGAAGTCGAAAACCTGATCGAAGAAGGTGAACGCAGCGGGCTTCTCGATCCGGAACCGGCGGAGATGATTCGCAACGTGCTCGAATTTCAGGAGCGCACAGCGAAGGACGTGATGGTTCCGCGATCCCGCGTCGAAGCGATCGACGTGACGATGCCGATCGAAAAAGTGCTTCTGTTCGTGAGCGAAAGTGGGCACTCGCGTTACCCGGTTTATCGAGAACAACTCGACAACATCGTTGGTCTTTTGTACGCAAAAGATTTGTTCAAGCACCTCGAGGAACATCGTCCGAAGAACACATCGCTGCGGGAAATCGTGCGCAGTCCGGCGAACTTCGTGGTCGAATCGCAGCCGTTGGCGTCGCTGTTGCGGGACATGCGTTCACGCCGTCAACACTTGGCGATTGTCGTGGACGAGTTTGGCGGGGTCAGTGGTCTCGTGACCCTCGAAGACGTGCTCGAAGAGATTGTCGGGGACATCCGGGACGAACACGACATTGAAGAAGCGCCTCCGATCCAGGACTTGGGCAACGGGCGCATCATTGCGGATGCGGCGGTGAGTATG
>JBGAOI010000311.1:0-8224 GCA_044221885.1 Polyangium sp. (in: bacteria) | reverse complement strand
TCGATGACTGAGCGGTATTTGCCTCCGCGGGCAAACCTTTCACCAACCGTGGTTCGTCCCCCATCGGTGCGTGAGAAAAACTTCACGAAACGCATCGTTCTGCGGGTGATCGGGATGCGGAGGTCCGGCATCGCCAGAGCAGAAAGTGCGCTACTCTCGGGATCTTCGAGGTCGTCGCCCGTTGCCTTTTCAAAATCGCGGGCAATCGCGGCATCGAGCAGCCGATTTTCGTCGATTCGCACGGCTGGCCCAGACGGTCCGAGCACGGTCGTCGTTGGCTTCTGATCGACCAAGGTCGGATCTCGAAACGCCTTGTACGCAGCGGAAAATGATGCGCGTAAGCTCGGCGAACGCAGCGGTACGACAATCGCAGCGAGGCCCACGAGGCATCCGCCCGCGAGCATCCAGTGACGTCGTGTCCACCGCTTCATTGAAGCCATTGTTGGCCAAGTTGTAGCGCGTGGGAAGCGTGGCGTACGCATTCCCGGGCCTCGATTTTTGACTCGCGCGGAATCCGTCGCGCTGTGGATGAATTTTGGCGACCCGACCGCAAGTCACCTGCATCCCTCGCGCGGTTTTCGTGCGACACTCGCCCCCGATGCACGCGACGGTTGAAGCCCGCATTCAAGAACTCGTTGAATGTGGAGGCGGTGAGTTGTTTTTTTCATCGCGGTTTTTCCCGCTAGTGGAACTCGATTCCGGCGCTCGAGTGGGCCTGGACGTCCAAGCGCGGTTTGTCATTACAATACCCGAGTCGCTTTGTGTGTACTCGCCAAACGCTGGGCACATGTTCCACGAAGTCCTCGAAATGAGTCGCAACAAGTTTGAAGATGCGCTCGAGAATGGCGCCAAATCGCATGGTTTGCCCGCGCTCGAAGTGTCGCTTGCATTTCCAGCGTCCGGAATCGTTCGTGCTGTGCTGATCAAGAACATGCACTACACGACTCGGTTGGCGCTCCAGTGGCTCCGCCCCTCCGAATTACGCGACGTTCAAACCGAGATTCGACAGATCGTTGAAGATCGCCGAACCCCGACTGCCCTGCGGGATTTCGCGAATCGGTTGATCGTTCGTGACTGATGTGGTCTGTACGTCCTGACGAATCGTTTTTCCGAGTGAAAGGATCGCAATGCCGATCGAGACGAAACAAGCTTCTTCCCAATCCCCGCTGATCACGGCGCAGGACGTGGAAGCGGAGATTCAGCGCTTGTTTCTAGCCCAAGCAGGTTCGGGCCTCGTCATTCGAGTGTATGGCGAGGAAGGTGGAACCGCGGAAAACATCGAGGCTTTCCGCGAAATGCTCAACTCCTTGCGCTTGTACGATTACGGCACGGACACGGGGGAAGTTTTTGTTGACGCACCCAACTCGAGCGTGCTCACGCGGGCACTCAACGTGCTCGCGCGTGAAGCCCACCAAAAGCGCATTCTCGATCGTGTGCTCACGACGTTTGGCCATCACCTGATCGATCCGCTTGCGGCGATTCTCGACACGACGCCCGAAGGTACGATCATGTCGCGGCTCGGCGTTTTGCGAGATCTGTTCTTGGCGCAAATTGCCGAGCTCAAGCTGACGCACGAGTCGCAAGACATGCTCACGCAAGATCTGCTGATGGCATTCGACGATTCGTATCTGCGGATGGTTGCGGAGCATGAAGAGCGTGTGCAGCGGCCGCGCGTACGCAAGTTGGCGCAGGAGATTCTGCGGCTCGTGGGCTCGACGTTTCACGGAGCATTACGCGCGTGGCCCGAACACGCGGAAAACATCGCGATGCTGATCTCGCGACGGATGAAGGGGCAAGTGCATTTGCGCGAGGTGCCAACGCTCATCCGAGGTCAAATCTGCGCCGCTATCGAAGACTTTTTGTGGCTCGAGACAGCGAACAAAATCGAAGCGGCGCTCGAGCCTTTGTTTGCGCAACACGCGGGGCTGTTGAGTGGCCCGTCCCCTTCGCTCGATCGATCGCTTTACAAAGACTTTGCGGAAGCCTGTTGGGAGATCATCGCCGAATACTCGTGATTCTGTGGTGTTTTTCCGGCGATTTTCCCGTAGCCCGATGTGATGCGGGCACGATTCAAACAATGAACTACGATGCGCGCTCATGACTGCGCGCATGCTCGATGGAAAAGTTTTAGCTCAAAAGGTTCGGGATGAAGTTCGTGCCGATGTGGCTCGTTTCGTGAGCGAATTCGGACGACCACCGGGCCTCGATGTTCTTCTCGTAGGCGACGATCAAGCGAGCGTCGTGTATACGCGGAACAAGGAAAAGGCTTCCAACGAAGTTGGAATGCGTGGACGGTTGCATCGTTTGCCCGCGGAAACGACCGAGACTGAACTTCTCCAGCGCGTCCATGATTTGTGCACCGACGATTCCGTCGACGGAATTTTGGTGCAGTTGCCGTTGCCGAAGCACATTCGCGAAGATCGAGTCATCGATGCGATCGTCCCGGGCAAGGATGTAGACGGGTTTCACCCGATAAACGCGGGACTACTTTCCGCAGGAAAACCAGCGCTTGTGCCTTGCACTCCAACGGGTTGCATGCGTCTGATTGCCGAATCTGGCGTGAAACTCGATGGGGCTCGAGCCGTCGTGGTTGGTCGGAGCAACATCGTGGGCAAACCCATGGCGATGCTGCTTTTGGCGGCCAATGCAACCGTGACGATTGCCCACTCGAAGACGCACGACTTGCCTGGAGTTTGTCGCGAAGCCGATGTGTTGGTTGTCGCCGTTGGGCGCCAGCGGATGGTGACGGGCGATTGGGTCAAACAGGGAGCTGTGGTTATCGATGTCGGCATCAACCGTGACGCGGCGGGTAAACTTTGCGGCGACGTCGATACAGAATCGGCTGCGGAACGCGCGGCCTTCATCACACCCGTCCCTGGAGGGGTTGGGCCGATGACGATCGCATGTTTGCTTCAAAACACCGTTCGTGCCGCCCGCGCGCGCATGAGCACAGAAGCTGCGCCGAAATCGTGACTCTCTCGACGCGACGCACGATTTCGGCGATAGATTGACACACTGATGCGAAACGAGATGGTCCATTTCATAACGGCCATCGGCAAAACGTTGGTGCAATCGGGGGCAACGCAACCCGTGCTGCAACGTGCTGCTGAAGAGATCGTTACGTATCTCGATGCTCAGTTCGTTCGTATCTGGACGCTTGATGCTGTTGGTGACGCACTGGAACTGAAAGCGACAGCCGGTGCGGCAACGGTTCCGAGCGAGCCGCAAGAGCGTGTGTCTGTGGGCAGCCCTGGCGTCGGAACCATTGCAAGCGACATGCACGCGCATGTGACCAACGCGGTCATCAATGACCTTTACGTCGGTGATCGATCTTGGCTCATGCGTGAGGGAATCGTCGCGTTTGGAGGTTATCCGCTGATCGTCGATCGTCGGCTTCTCGGAGTCATTACGACGCATTGGGCCTACCCGATCACGGACGAGATGAGTGACGCGTTGTCGGCGGTCGCAAATCAGATCGCACTCGTTCTCGATTACCACCGAACACAAGCCGACCTCGACTCGGCTCGTGCAGATGTGCTCGCCGCGGAAACTTCCAAAGCTCACTTTTTGGCGAACATGAGCCACGAGTTGCGAACGCCGCTCAGCGCAATCGTCGGAGTCGCAACGCTTCTCGTCAACACGTCGTTGACGAAAGAACAACGACAACACGCGGACATCATTCGCATCAGCGCCGATGCCTTGCTTGGTCTGATCAACGACATGTTCGACTTGTCGAAGATCCAAGATGGCGAGTTCAAACTCGAAGATCAGGTTTTCGATCTGCACGCATGTGTGGAAGAGACGCTCGATTTGCTCGCTCCTCAGGCGAATCACAAGCGTCTCGAGTTGTCTTACGCGCTCGATCCGAAAACGCCCCAACGCATCTACGGGGACGGCGAAGTGAATGTTTCCGTTACGACACGAGCTCGAGAACACGGGCTCGTCGAGATCCGATTTGCCATCCGCGACACCGGGATAGGCATTGCCCCGGACCGTTTGCAACGTATGTTCAATCCGTTTGGCCAGACAGACGCTGTCTCGGCGCAAAAGTCTGGCGGGACGCACCTTGGCCTCGCGATCTGCAAACGTCTGTGCGAAGCGATGAATGCGACGATCGACGTCGAAAGCGAGCTTGATAAAGGATCGACGTTTGCCGTGTCGCTGGTGGCTCGTGCGGCAGCGACAGAACCTCAGCCGCATCTACGAACGGCGCAGCCGCGTTTGTCCGGACGACGTGTTTTGATCGTGGACGACAACAAGACCACGCGTGCCGGCCTGCGCGAACAGTTTAATGCGTGGGGCATGTTGTCCGCTGAAGCGGGTTCTCTCGCGGAAGCGATGGATCGCTTGGCGCATGATGGAACGTTCGAACTCGCTGTCGTCGACGTGAATTTATCCGAAGAAATCTCGCTCAACATGACGGGTGAGTTGCAACGGATTCACATTACGTTCGCCAGTTTGCCTACGATCTTGCTCGTGTCTCTTGCTGACCACGGACAGCTCAAAGCGCGCAAAGGGCCGATGTCGATCGTGACCAAGCCCATCAAGCCTTCGCAGCTTTATGGTGCTTTGTTCGAGGCTTTGTCAGAAACGACGCCGCGTTTGTCCGTGAAGGCAATGCCGGCTGTCGTTGCTCCACTCTCCGAACGCGTGCCGATGAAGATCCTCCTCGTCGAGGACTACGTCATCAATCAGCAAGTCGCTTCGATGATGCTCGAAAGCTTGGGTTACGAGTGCGAGATCGCGCCTAACGGAGTCGAAGCTCTCATCGCTCTCCGACGTAATCGGCACGACGTGGTGTTCATGGACGTGCAGATGCCCATCATGGATGGCTTTGAAACAACGCGTCTCATCTGGCGCGAATGGGAGCCTGAAGAGCGGCCGTACATCATCGCGATGACAGCAAGTGCGATGCGCGGTGATCGCGAGAGGTGCCTCAACGCCGGCATGGATCATTATGTTGCCAAACCAGTTCGTGTGGACGAACTCAAGGCTGCCCTCGAGCTCGCAGCGGCTCACGTGGCCAGTCGTAAAAAGGATGATCAGGTTTCGGCCACGGAAGTCTTCGATCCTCAACCGATCGAACAACTCCGACAACTTGGCGCAGTTGGCGGTCACCAAATTGCCAACGAGATTGTGCAGTCCTTTTGCATCGATACGCCAGTACGGATCGCAGCGTTGCGAACAGCGATCGACAATCGCGACCTCAAACAAGCCGAGCTCATCGCTCATTCACTCAAGAGTGGAAGCGGGACGGTGGGTGCACGACAACTCGCGACGTTGTTTGCGACGCTCGAGGACAAGGCTGAAAACGGTGATGTCGAAGCGCTTGCGCGGTTGGTACAGGATCTCGATCGCGCGTTCTTGAGCGCGCGTGATGCGCTCGAGCGTGCGGTGCGCATGGGAGACAAGAGCGCGTCATCGAAGTGATGGATCAGCCATCGCTGTGCAGGTGATTAGAGTTCGTAGCCTGCAAACGTGGCAGCTCCCGCTTGGATACGCACGGGCACGAAAAAGCTCTGCTGGTTCACGTCCGTGAGGGTCAGATCCATCAACTGCCCAGCGCTTGGGCCATCCACGTTCAACGCCAGGATGACGCCTGCTGGTCCGGTCAATTTGCTTTGGTTTGAATACAAACCGATTCCGTTGTCGTAGACGATTTCCGCGCCTGGCAACGAAGTTGTCAACGTAACGCCGGCAAGTGGTTGCCCTTTGCGTACAACCTTCAGGATCAAAAGACCTTTGGAACCGTCGAGCACGATTGGTGTGGGAAGCGTTGCGGCAATCGACGAGATGACCCCTCGATCGACGACGGGCAGGATCACGGGTCCGCTCACGGGGATGTTCACAATCGAGTGCGTCGAGTAAACGCCCGTCGCGCCCACCGTTTCGTCTTGAACGAAGAACCAGGTCGGACCGGCCTTTACATCGAGGAACGAGAACGACGTCGTCGATTCACCGTAAGGAGCTTGGAGCGGCCCCCCAGCTTCGGATGTCGTGAAGACGGTCGATGCGCCGGCATAAGCCGAGACTTGGGAAAACGCGACGTCGATCAAGACGCCGACATTGCCCGTCACATCGTTTGTCGCGGATGAACCGCCCTGCCCTCCATTGCCGCTCGAACTGCCTCCGCTTGGATTGCTACCGCCACCCGTCGGTCCAACACATTCGGCCGGGGATCCAGGAGGACAAACCGGTCGAGGATCCGTGTTTGCTTCGCTGGTGTCACATCCACCCGCGGCGATGAGCCACGTGGCGGCGAGTGTCGCAGTGAAGAACGACGAACGTAAAAAGGAAGAGGACGAAAGCTTCATTCATCCAGAATACGCCTGGTCGATGAATGCTGCAAAAGCCTGATAAACAACGGTTGCGAACGGTCAGGAAGCTGTTGCGGGTACTGAGGACGGAGTTGGCTGAGACAAACGCTTGTGGAGCGCAACCGCCAAACCGAGCAGGGCGATACCGATGAGTTGCGAAGTGGACAAACTCAAGAACCCACCGCGATCGTCAGCGCGCCAGAATTCGAGGACAAACCTGCCGATGGCGTAGAGGCCCATGAACGTGACGAAGACTTGGCCGTCGTAACGTTTTCGTCCGTGTACGTAAAACAGGCAAAACGCAGCGATCGCAAAGGAAACGGCCGATTCGTAGATCTGCGTCGGATGCACGGGATGCGAAACTGCATGTTCACTGGCTAATTGTCCAAGCTTCGCTTGAGCTTGGCTCGCCGGGCTACCTGCGGGGAAAGACAAACCAAACGCGCTGTCGGTTTGGACTCCGAAACAGCATCCCGCAAGCAGACATCCGATGCGGCCGAATCCAAGGCCCAGAGGAACTGCGAAACCAGCCATGTCGGCCGCTTTCCAGAAGGGAAAACGATCGCGCTTGAGCAAGTACACGGCCATCGTGACCGAGCCGATGAAGCCGCCGTAATACGCGAGTCCGCCGTTCCAGAACTTCGCCCAAGCAAAACAATCTTGACCGGGGGGATGACAAACCCCCTTCGTCGCGTCCCAGATGCCTTTGGCAACCTTGCGTTCCTCGCCAAACGGGTACCATCCGCCAAGGCTGATGCCCGATCCTTGCGGCACCATGCGCGTGCATTCCGCTTCGTTCAGCGGCCAATTCACCTTTGATGGGTCGAGACAAACGTTCACGTAGTCCCAGAAATACCCATCGGCGATGACGTGCAAGAGGCGTCCGCCGACCACGCCCATGAGCAAACACGCCAAACCCAGATCCACGATGACATCGGGATCTTGGCCGATTCTGCGTGCCCACAAGATTCCCACGGCTGTCGCGAACAAGAACCCCGTGAGAAGTAGCCCGAAATAGGCAGGAAAACCGATATCGAAGTAAAATACTCGAAAAAGCTCCGGCCTCATTTTCCTTCTATCGGTCGGCCATTTGCAGCGAACAGCACTCGCTACCAACGCTCGTTGCCGAGCCGTACCGTAGCTGCAAATTCCGGGATGAGGCCAGGGATTTTGTGGGGCGAAAACGTCAGGAAGCAGGAGGTACGGCGGCTTTTTCCGCAGCAGCCTTCGTTTCCGGTTTGCGCGAGGTGAACATGTCGACAGCCATCAGCAACACGCCAACGACGATGGCGACATCGGCGATGTTGTACGTCGGCCAGTGGTAGCCAGCTCCAACAACAGGACCGAAGAGTTTTACCCGGATGAACGCCGGCAGGGCCGTGATGACGTTGTCCATCGTCGTTCCCGGCTTCGTATACATGTCGATGAAATCGATCACGTGTTGGTACCGAATCCGATCGGTCAAATTGCCGAGCGCACCTCCAAGCACGAGCGGCAAACCCCAACGTAACGCCGTTTGATCGGGCGCAAGCTTTCGATACAGCGACACGATGAACGCGATCGCAACGACCGACACCGCGATGAAAAACGGTACACGAATCGAAACGCTCTCTTCGTGCAGCAATCCCCACGCGCCCCCAGGATTGTGCGCGAGCACGAAGCGCAAACCGTCAAATGCCTCGTGAACTTTGGCCGGTCCCAAGCGATTCACGGCCCACCATTTCGAGCCCAAATCCGCGACCAGCGTCACGATCGAGACCACCGCCAAAAACACATACGGCGGCTGATACACAGGTGCGACCGATGGCTCGGTGGCTTTCGGCGTTTCAGCCGTTTGCAAAGGTGCTTCGTCGGCTTTGGGAGACGTCTCGCCCGCTTCTGGAGGCGTTTCCTCCGCCTTCGGCGAT
>JBGAOI010000310.1:0-8231 GCA_044221885.1 Polyangium sp. (in: bacteria) | reverse complement strand
GACAAACGTGCCAATGGTTCCGTGGATCCTCTTCGGTTCGTCCGCGGCAGTTGCCCTGGGGTTGGGCATTGGCGCGGGTGCCGTTTATCAGGGAATGGAGGAAGCTTGGAATTCGCCGCAATGCGGTCAGGCGTGCTTGGAATTCAATGATAGCCGTCCCGCGTTGATCGGCTTGAGCATCTCGTCCGTGGCCGTCGGCGCATTGAGCTTGGGAACACTGGGGTTTGCCTTGTACAAGACATTCAAGAAACCCGAGCAACCAACGACCGCGTATTTCGTTCCGTCGACAAACGGCGGATCCCTCGTTGTCCGGTGGTGAGTGTGACTCGATTGGAGGCTTGAAGTCGATGAAAAAAATACTTGTTTGGTCTGCTGTTGGAGCCTCACTCGTCGTCGGATTCGGCGTGGTTCACGGTTGTGCATTCAATCCGTTCGATCCGCCGTACATCGAAGACCGTCCGGGAAAAACCACCGGCGCGAGCGGTTCGAGTTCCGGCAGCGGCAGTAGCAGCAGTAGCAGTGGTGCGCCATGCGTTTGCGATGGCGTGGATGACGGCAACGAATGCACGACAGACGTGATGGGCGAATGTCCCGGCGGCGATATGGCCAAGTGTCACGCCATCGACGTGGCCAAACCGTGTTCCGGTGGGCCAAACTATGTTTGCAATGCCGCGGGCCAATGCGTTGCGGATTGCAACGATTGTACGAATCAGCCTGGTTGCACCGATCGTTGTAATGGTCTCATCTGCATGACCGGCGCGGATTGCGCCAGCGGAAACTGCGCCCAAGGCGTTTGTTGCGACAGCGCGTGCAGCGGACCGTGCGTATCGTGCAATCGCGAAGGATCGGTCGGAAGTTGTCGGGAATTGCCCATGGGATCGGACGTACCGGGCTGTACGACCGCAAATGGCGGCGGCATGGCGTGCGGGAGTGCAGGCGATTGTGTCACGCAAGCGGGCCTCATTCTTGGGGCCGCGTGCAATACGGCCGATCAATGCATGTCCAAGCAATGCAACGTGGCGATTTGCGTTTCGTCGATCGGCGAACCGTGTGTTGAGAACTTCGAGTGCATTACGAAGTTATGCGATCCGATTACAAAAACGTGCAAACCTTGTTTGGGCGCCGGCAGCGTGCCGTGTCCGGCACCAGCGACGTGTTCACCGCAGGGATATTGTCAATCATTGGCAGGTGAACCCGCGATCGCTGACGCCGAATGTGCGCAAAGCAAAGTCGTGCGTTTGTTGTGTACGTTGTCGGAAGGCGAGGCATGCACAAAGCCCGAAGAATGTGCCAGTCGCAATTGCGTGGCTGGAAAATGCGGAGCGTTTTGCACGGGAAACGCTGATTGCGTTTTGAACACAGACTGCGATATGTCCTGGGGCCAATGCAAATTGCCCACAGGCTCGAGGTGCATTCCGGGCAGTGCGCAAATGACTTCGTGCCAATCCGGTAAATGCAGCGGTTTTCCCCCGCGATGTGAATGAGGTAGGTCGTGAAATCACGGTTAGCGGTGGTCGTCGCTATAGAATAGCCAAATTGGGGCGTGGTTAGCCCGCCGGGTGGATCGCGACAAACGCGAGCCGGCAAATGCCCACCTCGCCCCAAACCCACCTCAAAACGTCAACGGATTCGTCGCGGTCGTCTTTTTCTTCCCTGTCGACGTTGGCTTGATCGTTGCCGGCGGCAACGCAATCGCCCCGCTCGACGCAGCGCTCGCAGCTTTGGCGGTATTTGGCGCCGTTGCGGACTCTGGAGCAAGCAACCCCGTATTCGTTACCGTTGGTCCTGGCGATGCTGCTGCACTTTTCGCTGGTGTCGACGTGCTTGTTGCATTCGTTTCCAGCGTCGGCTTATCCGGGGCCGTTGCAATCCACACAATCGCCAGCATCCCAAAAAAGAGCGCAAACACAACCGTCATCACCAACGCTCGCGTTGTCTCTTTTCGCTGCTTTCGTTCATGTTTCTTGTACTCCGCCGTCCAATCCGTGGGCGCGACATGCGGATCCGTCGTCTCCTGTTTTTTCTCGACCACAGCGACAATCCCCAATCCCTGCGTTCTGAGCGCCGGATCCTCTTCCTGCGGCGTCGCAACCTCCGCAATCGGCTCGGCCCACGGTCGTCGCGCAGCTTCGCGGGGCGTCGTGGTGAGCGGTCCGGACGCACCATTCTGCTTTGCCGCTTCCACCATCGAACTCAACGTACGCAGGGCCATCGGCGCTGGAGGTACCACCGACATTCGCGGTTTGTCTCCAACTTCGCGCGCATTAAACAAATACGCAATTTCCGCCGGGTTTTCCGGAACGTGCTCCAAATACAAAAGCACCTCGTCCGCCGATGCTTCCGTCGCCTCGTGGCGTGGGACAAACCGCACGGTCAAACCTCCCGCGACGTCCTGCTCTCGCCCATTCGATACCGCCGTCCACTTGATGTCCGACTCGATCAGGACCTCGGCAAACCGCGCCATTGCCCCCGCAAGCATCGGAAAGTCTACTCGATCCGGATACACGATC
Organism: Polyangium sp. (in: bacteria); assembly: GCA_044221885.1. Lineage (GTDB taxonomy): Bacteria > Myxococcota_A > Polyangia > Polyangiales > Polyangiaceae > Polyangium. The sequence continues at coordinate 5,721 of JBGAOI010000310.1, read as the reverse complement.
GTCACGCGTCGCGGAACTGTCGCTCCCTCCGCAGACCAACGCAACGTTTGTCGACTCGGACCAGGCGAATACAATTCCGCAAAATCTTCGACGTATGCCCGTAGAATGACGTCGAGATGGTCTGGATTCTCGGCGTGCGGTACGTATTGAGATCGGTACCACCCGCTGCCTTCCACATCCGAAGGGTCCGGCGGAAGCAGCTTTTTATGAATCTGCACGGCCACGTGATAAAGCGTTCCCGCGTCCAATTGCCGATCAATTGCGGCTGATGCGTGACAAAATGGCGGATTCCTCCGCCCCGCGTGATCTGTCGTGCCATCGATCCGCAAGCCGAAGACAAACGCCACACCGCCGTGACCCGTCTCATGTTGCGTATCGTCCCGCGACAAGTTTGTAATGGCAAACGAATACGATGACGAAGGCCGCGGCTCGATGTATTTGACGATTCGCGCCAGATGACTGAAATGTTGCCTCGTGAGAGGTGCTTGCGGCACCTCCGGTCGATACATGAAATCGATTTCATGCCCCGGCACATTTCCGTGCAGAAAGTGATACCAAACCTCGCCCGGTTGCAACTTGTACGTGGGAACGAGGTACTTGGTCGTGACAGTGTTTGTCTCGTCCATGTGCGATGCCCCCTCTTCTCAGTGATGACGTGGTGGCGCCGGCGGTGGCTTGCGATTGGTCAGCGGCACCGTCACTTCCATGTTTGGCCCAAGATCTCGATGCTCGACATGCCCAATGGGAACCTTCGCGCTTCGATTTCCTGCTGCCAGTGGCGCTGTTGTTTGTCCCAACCCTTGAGGCGCTGCTTGCGCATTTCCTTGGGCTTGCGCATGCGGAATATGTGGCGCCGGTAGAGACGTCGGCGCCGCTCCATTCATTCCCGGCGTTATCGTTCGCGACCGTTGTCGCGCATCCGTGCCTGTCTTGATCCGCTGTAAAAGCTGATCGTTGTACGCCGACTTCGGCAATATCTGCTCGACGAAATGCGAAAACAGAATATGTGTCGAGTGGCCATAACTCGCCGAGCCCACCATCACCTTCACGTCGATGTGCGTTGCGTATTGCATCAGCGAATCGATGAGCGGCGCAAAATACTGTTTGGCTTGGGCCTCAGCTTGCGCCGGCGAGCCAGGAATCAAGTCACTCTTATTGATGAAGAGCACAATGGTTCGACATGACGCAACCGTCTTGGGACTAAAGAAAAACCGCAGCGCCTTCGGATTGAATTCATCGAGCTGCTCCATGATCCGATGCGGATCGACTTGCCGAGCATCTTTTCCGCCCAAATCCACCACCATCAGAATGCCCTGAATCTCCTCGATGATGAGCTCTTGCTGCGCATCCACGATGTGCTCGCCACCCCAGTCGTGCACCTCGAAAACGTGCTCCACAAGCGAATCACGCGTGCGTACCTGACTCACAGTGCGTTCGTAACGTTCGATTTTGGTGCCCTCGATTGTTCCCAAATCGACGAGCGGGTTTGCCCACTTCAACGTCAACGAACTCTTGCCCGTCGCCTTCATACCCACCGTCAAGATGCGATAAATCTTCCGATCAACGATCGGACGTTTTTCCAGCTCCGCCTTGTGCCAATTCAGCTCCTCTGTTTGCGCATCGAGCCACCCGAGCTGTTTTTTGTTTTCCGCGTCCAGCGCCGTCACCTGCTGTTGAAGGTTTCGGACGCGTTCCAGCGCCGTCTGCAGTTTGGATTCGGCTTCATCGAGAGCGTCGGCGAGTTTGGAATTTTTCGTGACGAACACGACGAAGACCATCGCAACGGCGGCGACGATTACCCCAATGACCAACGTCAACACAAGCGGCGAGTCCATGGTGCTCCTCGAGACAAACGGTACGTGGTGCCAAACGAGTTGCTTCAAGTTTGCCCCGAGCAACCCATTCGTTGAGCGAAGAAGATCGTGGCACACGAAAAACCATGAAGCAAGAAAAACAGTGCGTCATGGAAAAACGCGCAAGATTGCCCATGGGACATGGGTAAAACTGCGTATGTGTCAGGAAAAACGACTGGCTCGTCGACAAGACCAAATCGGTCCCTCCAATACCCTGATTCGCGTCGATGAGATCTCGAGCCATCGTGAATCGAAATTTGCCTGCAAATTAAGCCAATTGGGAACTTTCAGCGACCTCTGTACAACGTCTGACAACACGCCACACGCTTCTTGAAAGTTTGTCCACAAACAATCTTCACGGTTCGTCGGAACATGTAACTCGGCAGTCAACCGCGTGTTCGTCGCGACGTACTTTGCGGCCATGAAGTTTGTCAAGCATAAATCGTTATCGTGCGCGATTGGCGCACGTGTGCTCATTTGGCGCAAGTGATCAATGGCGTGTGCGGAGCGCCCGCAAGGAAAAGCCCGCTAGTAGGTGCAGGAATGCAGAGGAATTGTCGTGATAAACTCCGCGCCGAACCATTGCCTTGTTCGTGCGACTTGCGCGAATCGCGCAATGGCCCAACTGCGCATATGACGCAATCGACACCTGGCCCAAAATGGTTCTGGATTGACAAGGTTCGTCTTGACACGACGCCACAAATATGTTTCGTGGTTTGTCACGGATGTCGAACGCGGAGATTCGGCGAGTCACTCGGGCGCTACCCGTTTGGTGTCAACCAACAAATCGCGCACTGCGCGTTTGCTTTACCGTTTATCACGCACCGGCTCCAACGCATGCGCCGCCTTCGCTTGACGACCTGATCCAATTTCTTGCGCAGGACAAATGCGTATGCCATGGTCGCCCGTCCTTGGCTGCATACGCATGATGGATTCGTCATCCACCTCAACCACATGGCTTTTTCGCTACGTTCCCGCTTTGGGGGCGTTGCGCACGTATCGTCCGAGCGACGCGCGCCACGACCTGGTCGCAGGGCTGACTGTCGCCGCCGTTGCCGTTCCTCAGGCGATGGCATACGCGCTCATTGCGGGTTTGCCTCCTGAATACGGCCTCTACACAGCCATCGTGATGACCGCTGTTGGTGCCTTGTTCGATTCTTCGCGACAACTCATCAATGGCCCCACCAATGCCATTTCTATTGCTCTGCTCAGCGCCATCGGAACTTTCGCGGACCCTCAAACCAAACTCCAAGCTGCCGTTCTCCTCGCATTTCTCATGGGCGCGATGCAAATCGCCATTTCGCTTTTGCGGCTGGGGGATTTGACACGCTACATTTCGAGCTCCGTCATTGTCGGTTTTACCTCAGGCGCAAGCATTTTGCTAATTCTTGACCAGCTCAAGAATTTGTTGGGATTCAAAGCGTTTGGCGGGCCGCACGATCATTTTCTCGTCCGTGTGTATGGCAGTGTCGCACACGGCCAGTTGCACGGGCCGACCGTTTGTGTTGGTTTGGGCACCATTGCGTTTGTCGCTATCATTGGCGTCATCAAACGAAGAATTGGTTGGAAACTGTTTCCTGAGCTGCTCCTCGCCGTCATTCTTGCGGCTTGGGTTTCTCATGCGTTGAACCTTCAGTCTCAGAACGTCGCGATCATTGGCTCGATCCCCGCCAAACTTCCGACCTTCCATGTGCCTTCCTTAAACCTCGATATGATTCGATCGCTGTCGACGAGCGCGCTGGCCATGGCGCTTCTCGGTCTCTTGGAAGCGATTTCCATGGCCAAGGCCATTGCCGCGGAGACTCACCAAAAGCTCGATTTGAATCAACAATGTCTGAGCGTAGGTGTGGCCAACATGACCGGAAGCCTCTTTTCGTGTTTCCCCGGTTCTGGATCCCTCACGCGTTCGGCCATCAATCAACAAGCTGGCGCCACTTCGCAATGGTCGGGCGTCATTTCTGCGTTTGCGGTTGCTGTTATCGTTCTCGTATTTGCCCCGTTTGCCATGTACATCCCTCGAGCGGCTCTGGCGGGCATTTTGATCGTGACGGCATTTCGCATGGTCAAACTCGACGCCATCGTCCGCCACGCTCGGGCTACCCGTTTTGATGCAGTCATCGTCGCCGTTACGGCGCTTTCTGCCATTGCCGTTTCGGTTGAGTTTTGCGTCTTGATCGGTGTGTTTTTATCGTTCCTTCTCGTTGTTCCGCGCATTGGCACGATGCATCTGACCGAATTCGTCGTCGCTCCAGAAGGTCACGTGCACGAACGATTGCCGCACGACGAAGTCATTTGTCCAGGAATTCTGATTTTCGGTTTGGAAGGTGAAATGTTTTTCGGTTCATCGACGAGCCTCGAAGAGCATTTTCAAAAAATCGAAGATCGCATCGAACCTACGACCGAAGTCGTCATCTTGCGTATGAAACGGGCACGTAATCCCGACGCTGTGGGCCTTGGGATTCTTGACAGCTTCGTGAAGCGCGTTCGCGCCCGCGGCGTCCACGTCCTCATTTGCGGCGTGCGAAGCGACCTCGCGGCGGCGTTCGATAAAACCGGCATCAACAAACATCTGGAACCAGATGCCGTTTTTCTCGAACAACCTGTACGACAAACAAGCACGATCTTGGCCCTCGAGCGCGCTCATGCATTGCTCACGAAGCGCCACGCGTGTCCTTTCAAGTCCACTCAACCCGTTGTCGCAACGGAACCCGTTCAAGGTCCCGAGCATCATTTCGACTTCAATGTGTAACGACTACTCTGGGACGTTGGAGTCGTCGTCCGGGGGTAATGTCACGTTTGGCGGATTTGCGCCAGTATTCGTGATTTTCACGTCACTCAATACGAATTGACGCCCCTTACGCACGCGCATTTGCACCGTGTCCCCACAATGACCCAAGAGTTCAATGGTTCCATTTTTGCGGTTTGCCGGTCGACCATTGACGTCCACATCCGAATCGACAGGTAAAACGACAACCCGTGCGCGACAGCCATTTTGCCCCATGTCCTCGAGCGACGGCTCTTCCGTCAGCACCTCATCGGGACCGCGTGGTGGTGGACCAGGTATCGTCGGATTGAGCCATTGCCGAATCGAATCCAGCGTCCCCGCACGTCGTTGTTCATCGACTTGGATAGATTGTCGCAATCGATCCAGTTCAGCAACGAGAGAATCCTTTTCACAAGCATCGTTCTTCTCGGGAACTGGCCCTCGCTCATGAACACTTTCGCACAATTCGTGGGCATACGTGGCACACTCGTGCGATTCTTCGAGAAACCTCTCACGTGTACGAACGGGCAAGCAATCGGCGTGCGCCAGGTTCAAAGATGCAAGTAATTCCGGCACGTTTATTTGCCAAACTCGCGTGCTACCGTCGGCAAGTATTGCCATGAGTGTGCGGTCCTCATCCATGAAATGCAGTCCCATGACCTCGCTTGGAGGGGCAAGCACGCTTGGTGCATTGGGCCCATCGGTATTCCACAAATAAACAAGGTGATCACTCGATGCTGCCGCAATGCGTTTGCCAGTGGAACTCCATACCGCAAATTGCATCATGCTTGATCCATTCCCGCTCAACGTGATGGGAAGGGTCGTTTTGCCAACTGCAAAAATTCGGACCGTTCCATCGTCGGAAGCTGACGCAATTCGAGTTCCATCAGGGGAAAACGAAACCGTATTGACGGTTCCCCGATGTCCCTCAAACGTAACGAATTTGCTGGGTTCGTCCAGCGCATAAAGCCGCACCAATTCGTCTTCACTCGCCGTGGCTGCGTACTTTCCATTGGGTGAAAACGTAGCCCAGGTGACCCAGTCCTTGTGTCCCGCTAGCGTCGCGAGGGGTTTGCTGGGCTGATTGGCAAGCCAAACCTTCGC
>JBGAOI010000030.1:0-26462 GCA_044221885.1 Polyangium sp. (in: bacteria) | reverse complement strand
AATCGAGCCTCCCAATGCGTCACCTACTCGATACGATTTGCATCGCCGACGCCAAGCATTGGGAGCTGCTTGATTTCTCGGCGCTGCGGCAGGGGCCCGCGAAGCGGGGTGCCGCACGTGCCGAGGAATCGAGCCTCCCAATGCGCACACCCACTGAAGGTTCCTCACGCTCGCTGCAAGTGCGTCTGGAAATACTTGCAAATAAGGTCTTCCATGTACACCTTGTCCGCGGGTTTGCGCGGCATGTGCCGTTCGTCCGGAACTGCCAATAACTCGTACGGCTTGCGTTCGCGAATGAGCGCGTTCATCAGCCGCGCCGTGTGGCGAAAATGCACGTTTTCGTCAATCATTCCGTGCACCAACATCAGCTTGCCCCGCATGTTCCCCACGTGGTGCATCACGCTGCCTTCTTCGTAACCTTGCGCATTTTCCTCGGGCAAACCCATGTACCGCTCGGTGTAATGCGTATCGTAGCCGTCCCAATGCGTCACGGGCGCTCCCGAGACCGCCACATGAAATGTCTCGGGCGCCCGAGACAAACACATGAGGGACATGTACCCGCCGTAACTCCAGCCGCAAATCCCCACCCGTTTCGGGTCCGCCAAACCTTGCTCCACGAGCCACTGCACACCGTCCACTTGATCGTTCACTTCAATCGAACCCATGCGGTGTTTGATGGCACCTTCGAAGACCAATCCGCGGCGCGCACTGCCCCGATTGTCCAAGATGAACACCAAAAACCCCTGACTGCGTAGGTATTGCGCGCGCATCATCACCGTCGCGCTCCACCCTCGCGTCACGAGCTGCACGTGCGGACCTCCGTACACGTACACAATCGTCGGAAACGGCCCCGGCCCAAACGTCGCATCAGGCTTGTAGACCGCGCCAAACAGTTTTTCGCCGTCCCGCGACGACAAACTCACGATTTCCGGCGGAATCAACGCCAAGTCCGCAACACGCGGATCCTTTTCCTCGAAAATCGTCCCGAGCACTTCACCCGTCTCGAGCGACCGCAATTTTACCGTCGGCGGACGCTTCAAATGATGATGCACATCAACAAACCGCCGACACGCGTGATCGCACACCACGATATGCATGCCCGGCTCAGTTGTTATGCGTTTGGGCTCGCCTCCGGACAAACTCACCACGTACAAGTGACTTTCGAGCGGGCTTTCGGCAGTTGCCGTGAAATACACGAGGCCCCGTGATTCATCGATTCCGCGAATATCGTCGACCATCCAGTCGCCGTGGGTGATTTGCTGTACCAGGTTGCCTTGTTTGTCGTGCCGATAGATATGTCGATATCCCGTACGCTCCGACGCCCACAAGAATCCGCCATCTTCGAGCGGCCGGAACATATCGTGCAGATTGACCCAAACCTTCGTTTCTTCTTTCAAGAGCAAGGATCGTTTGCCCGTCGTCAAATCAAAGGCGACCAGTTCGAGCCACGATTGACGGCGATCTTGCAGTTGCGCCACGAGCCGCCCGTCACTCAACCACCCGACACGCGCGAGATACACTTCTTCGCCATAATCCGTGTCCATGGGCGTGGACGAACCATTCTCGACATCCACCACGAAAAGGCGCACGCGAGCATTGGCTTTGCCAGCAAAAGGATATCGGTGATCTTCTTGGGCCCCGTCGCCTGTCGTGTCTTTGCCTTGGTGGACGATGCGATAGACGGGAATGTGCGTTTCATCGACTTCAGCATAGGCTATTTTTTTCCCGCACGGCGACCACCAAAATCCATCATGGCGCCCCATTTCTTCTTGAGCGGCATACTCGGCCAAACCATTGGTTTTTCCTGTACCTCGCGCGCCGGATGTGATTTGTCGCGCCGCGCCTCCTTCGGTCGAAAGCACATACAATTCAGCATCGGCAACGAATGCGACCAGCGATCCATCGGGAGACAAACGCGGGCACTGGGCCGCGCCGTGTTCACCACTGTAAATCGTGCGCAATGGTGCGTCCGGAATGGACTGGACACACAACTGCTCTTTGATGGGCACGAGCAATCGCGACGAACGTTTGGCCCAAGCATACGTCGTAATCCCGGTTTCCCGCTGTCGCAAGCGTTCTCGACGCAATGCTTCGGCGAGCGAAACATTCTCGTCCGTCGTCCCATCGTCACGCACAATCAGCGGCCTTGTCTCATTTGTCTTGGGATCAAAACCAAAAAGCTGCCGCTCGAGCGTCCGTTCGGGACTCCAAAGAAATGTAATGGATGCATCGTCGGGACGAAAACGAATCTGATCGGGAATGGCCATTCCCGGCAGAGGATGACGCGCCACTTCCTCGATAGGAAAAGAACCAGCGCTCGCAAGAGTTTTCGACACTTCTTCATTCGACTGGGCCATGCGCGTATCTCCGAATGCAACGACGTGGGCGCACCGCTATACCACGTGCCTCGACCAACGCACCATCGCGAATCGCACATTTGCTGCACAATTTGTGCAACGCCCCCAACGCGCTTGCACAATTCGCGCAACCGGTTTGCGCAGTTCGTGCGTCGAGCACCTCCAAGCGCTAGAAACTTAGGCGACAGAAGTCATCGCTTTTCAACAACAAAAATGTCAAAAACCGTGGCATGGGACTTGCCCATTGCCGCGCTCGAGGAATGCGGCCTGCATTCCGAACCCAATCAGGTGAAATCATGCATGTTCGTGCTCTCATCAGCCTCAGCGTTTCATTGATGACCTGGACCCTCGCCACGACTACGGCACACGCCGAAGAAGGTTACCAAGCCCCCGCTGCCAAAAAGGAAAAGCGCATCTTCGTGGGTTTGTCAGCGGGTGGCGCTTATGCGATGGTTAATCATCCCTTGATCAATTCCACAGGGTTTGGCTCCATGACGCTCGGAATGCATGCTGGTGCCAATATCACCGAACGCTGGGCGATTGGCGGGGATATCTCCACGTTCGAACATGGAATGATTCGCACGAGCGCGACGGATCCATTTCGACCCACGCAATTCCTCGAAGCTCAAGCCGGCTGTAACAATTGCTCGCCACCCCCCCAAGGTGGCTGGATTACGCAAACCTCGGCTACATTTACCACGGTCGGACCGCGGGTCGAATTTTCTCCCATGGGCCGAGATGGCCTGTACTTGGGTTTGTCCACGGGCCTTAGTGTGCTTTTGGGGATCGATACGCAATTTGGGTTTGGCGGAGCCGCTCGCGCTGGTTATCGATACCGCATTGGAAACGTCCTTGGCGTGGGCCTCGAAGGCGGCATTCAAGCGCAACGCTTCGATACGGGCTCGAACTTGTTCCCGTATGCGTCCGTCGTATTGCGCCCCTATTTCTGATCCTCACCCAACCACGATGACGCAAATTCCAAAACCCGCGCGTTGTCGTTGACCTGCTCCAAGAAACTCTGACGCCAACGCGCATCACTGATTCGTTCCGCGCGCTTCAGCAGACGATCGCGCGCTTCGCGAATTTCCGACGCTGCTTCGGTTTCTTTCCCAGACGCTCGCAATGCCAAAGCCCGCGTCCAGCGAATGAGACTCTCGCCTTCTTCAATACCTTCCAAACGATTGAGAATCTCCATCGCTTCGCCGGAATGCGCCAATGCTTCAGCTTCCTGATTCTTCGCAATCGCAATTCCCGCCATCAGCGCCAATGCATACGCTCGGACCGCAGGCGCCCCTTCGGAAACATCGAGCGCCCGTTTGGCCATTTCGAGCGCTCCGTTTTTGTCCCCCGCAAGACGATTGATCATCGACATGTAAATGCAAATGAATCCTTCGCCGCGACGATTCCCTTGTTGCACCACGAGCTCGAGCGCCGCATTTTCAACATTGTGCGCTTCCTCGACATTGCCAAGATGCGCCAATGCATGCCCCAAATTCGCTAAAATCGAACACACGTAATCGAGCTGCATCGGCTCGGCAATCGCCAAAGCTTCGCGAAATGCCGATACGGCAAGCGGATACGCCCCCAAATGCACATATGCATTGCCAATGTTCACGCGCTGCAAACACGTATTGCGCATGTCACCTGCCGACGTGAAGTTTTCCACCGCTCGCTCGACGCGACGAACATACGACGTGAGATCCGCTTCGTGTAATGCCATTTCAGCACGGGCCACATCGAGCCATGCCAAGACAAACGGGCTCGTAATACTGTGCCGATGCACCATTCTTTGCGCCGTCGAAAGCGCCTCGTGCGCTCGATCCGGCAAACCACTTCGCAACAAAGCCACGGCCAGACGCGATACGGAAATCACATGCCCTTCGCTCGTCGGACCTTCTGTTTCGAGTTCCCCGAGCAATGTGTCGGCAGTGCGAATTCGTTCGACCTCGCCAAGATTTCCACAGGCAATGATGAGGTGCCCCAGCGCCGCATGAAATGCCGTGCTTCCCCGAGGCAGCAAACGCATTGCTTCTTCAGCCGCATTCTTCGTTTCGAAGAGATTCCCCATCCAACGATACGCAATGGCATGCACGAGACGCATTCGTGCCCGAACGGCAGATTCGTCGCCCGCCGTCGTTAGTGCCTTGTCCGCATATTTCGTCGCATCGCGCAATGCATTCACCGACAATGCATCAATCGCTTTTGCCTCATCGCGAAGCAGCGGCGCATCCTGCAATGCATCGACGGCTTCTCGCCATTCGTACTCCGCTCGAGGAACCACCGACAACAATGCGCCGGCATCGAGAATGTCCGTGCCATCGACGTGCGTGTCTTCATCCACCAAGTCGGTTGGATCAAGCTCCATAACGTCGGCACCGCCCACTTCTTTGGGATGGCGCACGGACAAAACGTCCGACACTTCTTCCACGTCGTCATCGGCCGATATCGGAGGGGCAAAGACCGCATGTTGCGACATACGTTCAAATGCCAGAACGAGTTTGTCCCGGAATATCTGCATCGATTGCAAACGAGCCTCTTTGTCCGGGATGAGCGCCTGCTGGACGACTTCGAGAAATTGCGCGGGAATATCATCCACGAGCATCGACAGAATCGGCGGCGGCTGCGTGACGATCTTGACGAGCACCGCTTGCTGCGTCGGCCCTTCATAAGGGCGTTTGCCCGAAAGTAGCTCGAACAAAACAGCGCCGACGGACCAAACATCCGCGCGAGCATCCACGTTGGACAAACCCTGCGCCTGCTCGGGCGACATGTACTCGGGCGTGCCCATGACGACTCCATGAAGCGTGAGCTTGTGGCGATTCGGGTCGGGTGAGTGCACGCGTGCGAGTCCGAAATCGACGAGTTTCGGAACGATTTCGCTCGACGTACTCGTCAAAATGATGTTCTCGGGTTTGATGTCCCGATGCACGATGCCGCGTTTGTGTGCAGCCACGAGCGCCCCCATGATGGGGACCATGATGGTCATTGCTTCATGTTCGGAAAGTCTTCCGCGCGCCCCGAGATAGTCGCGCAGGGTTTCTCCCGACAATAATTCTTGGACCATGTAGAACGTGCCATCACGACGTTGACCAACCTCGTGAATCGTCACGACGTTGGGATGTCGAATGGACGCCGTCGTCTGCGCTTCGCGTCGAAAACGAGCGATCATGGCTGGGTCACGATCGAACCCAGGATGCATCAATTTGATCGCCACACGCCGTTCGACAAACATGTCCCACGCCTCGAAAACACTGCCCATCGATCCCGAACCGATGAGGCGCTGAAGCGTGAATTTTCCGGCGATCTGCATGCCGGGCTGAAACGGGTTTTGTCCAGCGCGCGAAGACTCCGACCCCGCCGAAGGGGCGGAACTGGTCCGTTCATCATCTTTGCGGCGCTGCCAAAAGCGAAGCATCGTGCTCGTTTTCCTCCGTTGAGCGAACGAAAGGACACCGCGAGCCTTCGACGATGTCAAGCAGATCGTGCGTCTTGCGCAACCTAACTTGCAACAACGTGACACAACCCCAAGCGACTTGCACATACGCGCCTGTCGCAAAATCGTTGGTCCTCAAATGAAACCAATCCAACGATTGCGGAGCATCCCAGGTCAAGCGACACCCGATTGGATTGATCCCCGTTGATGAAACGGATACGCTCGAATCACTTCACAATCGATCATACTTCGCGCATTCGCCATCGTTCCATCACTTCGAGGAGAATACCATGACCCGCTTGGCTCGCTCTCGTCTCACGTTCATTGGTTTGTCCGCTTCATTGACCTCGACGGCGTTTGTCGGATGTGCATTCGATAGCAGCGGCACCATTCCCACGACGGCAGCGTCGAGTTCTAGCGGCATGGCCGGAGCGGGCGGTTCTGGGGGCGACGGCGGAAGCGGCGGCACGATCAGCACAGGAGGCATGGGGGGCGGCGGCGGGGGAAAGGTCTGCATTCCGGGCGAGCAACAAACGTGTTATTCGGGGCCCGCGAATACCGCAAACATTGGGACGTGCAAATTCGGAAATCACGTCTGTTTGGCCGATGGAACGGCATTTGGACCTTGCATGGGCGAAGTCCTCCCGGAAACCATGGAAAACTGCGTGTTGGCCGAGGACCAGGATTGCGATGGCCTGGCGGATATCGATGATCCCGAATGCAAATGCACCGTGGCGGGAGCATCCGTCGATTGCGATACGGGCAAACCAGGCATTTGTGCCCCAGGAAAAGGCCTATGCGCCACCGATGGCCGTTCCATCGAGGCATGCGTTCAAGTGGCCTTACCGTCGGCGGAAAACTGCGATACGCTCGAAGACGACAATTGCGACGGAACAGCCGCTCCCATGTGTTCGGGCGATCCAAAATGGTCGTATTTACCTCCAAGTGGAAACGGAAACACAAAGGATGACGCCATCTTCTCCGTCGCAACAACGCCTGACGGCGGCTATGTCGTTGTCGGCGTGGTTGACGGCACCATCAGCGGGGATGGATTCGGCGTAACCGTGGGAACTGCCTATATCGCCAAATTAGGCGCCGACAAGACGGTCATGTGGGAAAAACGATTTACGAGCACCGGGTTCGCGGTCGCTCGAAGCGTTGCAGTCGAAAAGAATGGCAACGTCATCGTTGGCGGTTCATATTCCGGGACAGCGAACATCGATGGCGTGGACGCGGCCTCCAATGGTGTCGACGGCTTCATCGTAAAATACGACGCTGGCGGCGCAAAACTCGCCTCGCGCCTCATCAGCACCATGGGAACCCAGGATATCATCGGCGTTGCTGTCGATACGGCCGGAAATTATTGCGGCATTGGCACCACAAGCGCCGATATCAACTTCGGCGGCGGCAACATGCAAACGGCCACGGGCACGGATTTCTACATTACGTGCTCCAAACCCGACAACATGAGCCTTTGGAGCCGGATCATCGAATCCGGCGGCAATCAATATGGTCGCGGCATAACCATGACTTCCGGTGGTGACGTCATCATCATTGGAAACGCGGACAATACCAACACGAATCTCGGCAACGGAGACATTACAAAGGGCAACAATTTCGACTTCTTCGTCGCTCGTTATGCCAATACCAACGGCGCCTACGTCTGGGGCAACCTCTATGGAAAAGGCAACGACCAGCGTTGCAATGGCATTTCCATCGGAAGCGACGGCAATGTCCTCATTACCGGAGAATTTTCCGGAACGATTGACTGGAAAAACGGGAAAACCATCGCCGCGACAGCAGCCCCCGATGTTTTTGTCGCCAAACTCGATGCTGCGACCGGCGTCCAGATCCAAGACAAAAAAGGCGGTACGGCAGGCACAGTGACCGGGACGTCCGTAGCTTCGGACGCCGCCGGAAACATCACGCTGTTCGGCCATTTTAATGGCACGATCGATTTCGGCAACGCAGCGGGACCTACATCGTCATTCGCGGGCGCCAATGATACGTTCCTGGTCAAACTTCGCGGTTCGGATTGGAGCCACGTGTGGACCAAAGCGTATGGCAAAAATGGCCATCAATACGGATGGGGCGTTGCCGTCAATGGCGATGGAACAGCAATAACCGGCGGCGAATTCTATACGGAACTCGAGGTTCCGCCGGGCGGCATCATGATGACCACCGGTGGCGCGGATCTCTTTGCCGTTCTTTCAAGCCCGTAGCCCGGTGTTCGTCCGAAAATAACCAGAACGCCTCACTTCCCCGCAAGATTTTCACTCAAATCCCACAAAGATCGCGCCAAGTCCTCATCGTCCCCTCGCGCCCGCGCCCGGCGTGCCTTCATATCGAAGAAGTATTGCCCACTAAAACTCGCCGCGTCTGGATGCGTAGCGAGCCAAACCAGCGTCTCTGCTCCCTTTTCCGGCGAACGCGCCAGGAGCCTTTGGCCAAATCCAAAAAAAGCCTTGATGAAACCCCCGTTGTTCCAGCCAAACGCTGACCGGACAAACCCGGGATGGAAACTATTGGCGACTGCCGTCGTTCCTGACAATCGCTTCGCCAATTCCAGCGTGAAAAGGATGTTGGCCAACTTGGAATCTGCATATGCCGGAAAGCCCGCTGAACCATGCCGTTTGACCACGGTCTGCAAATTGAAACGACTCATTTGATGCGCGTCGCTCGACGTACTCACCACCCGAGCGCCAGGCGTTTTACGAATCAGCTCGAGGAGCTCGAGCGTCACTACGAAATACGCCATGTGGTTCAACGCGAAGGTTTGCTCGATTCCGTCCGCAGTAAGAGCATATTTCTCGAACCAAGCACCTGCGTTGTTGATCAAAATATCGAGACGATCGTTTTTCGCGGCAAACTCTCGCGCGACCGCTTTCATGTCGGCGATTTTGCTCATATCCCCGAGAAGCATCGTCACGCGGTCGTAGTGACCAGCCTTTTTGAGCTCGGCAACGACATTTTCGGTCTTTTCACGGTTTCGTCCGACAACCGTCAGCGTAACACCCCGACGCGCCAATTCGAGCGCCGCTGCTTTGCCAATTCCCTCCGTCCCCCCAGTGATCAGACAAACCTTACCGTCGAGTTTCTCGCTCATGTTGCTCCACCAACCATTCACTGAACCGTTTAACGCCGAATGAACGCTGGCGTTCCCGAAAATGCAAGCGCTCCGGAAAAACGCTCACACTTGCCCGTCTCCTCGTTGTAAGCCATATCGGTATTTGCCTCCATGGCCACTTTGATTGCGGGCAAATATTGGGCGACACCTGCCCCCTCGGCGACACCATCGAGAATCTCTTGCGGCAACATGCCGCCACCCAGATGTCCTTGGGTTTTTCCTTCTTTATCGATGGAAAAACGCATTTGCGCGTTCTCCAGGTGAATCGCAAATGCCACGTCGAAAATCGCAATGGGCACAACCACGGGAAAACTACTCGTCGAAAGCACGCCGTTTTTGATGGACGCTCTAGCGACGTAACTCCGCGGTACGGAAGTATCCGCATCAAACGTTTGATAGGCTTCTATCACGCCATCCGTGCCCAGATTCGGCCGCTTCTTCTTGCCAATCTGTATGCCAACGTTGACACAACTATCATTCGTCAAATCGTCGACATTCTCCAATTCTGTAAGAATGACGAGTTCGCCATCATTGATAGCCCCTTGCACCAAACCGTCGACAGCATCGCCCACTTGGTCCTTGATCACCGGAATGAGCGTCGCGAGTCGATTGTCGATCCCCGGAACGCCATCCGGGTCCACGAAATCCTCTTTTCCACAACTGAGCGAATCACTGCCATCGCTCACCCGATTGTCGAGGTTGAACCCTGGAGCAACGTTGTTTTCGGCAATCGTAAACGCGAGCGATGTCAATACCGTCACGTATGTCTCGCCCGTCGTGCACGCAAGTTCCTCGGCTGAAGGTTCGTCTGGTGCGCAACCCGAAAGCGTTGCTATCGCCAGGAAAAACAGCCCACAGCATGAACGTTTGTTTTTCATACCTCTATTGCCGACAAACTCGATGTCACGAGCCCGCCGCCCTTTCCGTACGAATCAAGCGTCAATCCCATCGCTCGCGCAAGCGTGAGCAGTACCTTGCTGGTATTTTCACTCGATGCCGATCGATAGTGAATCCCCGTTTGGAGCGCGCCATTGCAACCCCCAGCAATCAAAATGGGATATTCCTCCACCGAATGCGATTGGCCCAGCGAACAATCGCTTGTCCCGAGAATCGCGCAATGATCGAGCAGCGTGTTGTCACCTTCGGGCACGGCCGCCAGCGCCTTGATCATGTACCGGAATTCCTCCATGATATAAAGCAAAATACTGGCGACTTTCGGCTGCGGCGTGGCTTCGTCGTGCGTGAGCTGATGATGGCCCGAATCGATGTTGGGCAACGGAAACAGAATGTTGCTCACGGAATGCGAAAACCAATGGCTGAACACGCGTGTTTGATCACACGCCATCGCCATGACCAGCGTGTCCACCAAAACCCGTGAAATTTCTGATAATTGCGGGCGTCCGTCAATATCGGGGTATTCGTCGAGCGGCTTCGGCGGCACGGCACACGACAACAGTGCCGGCGGATTCTGCTGAAGTTTTTCGATTTGTTTTTCCAGCGTTCGAATGCCATCGAGGTGTTGTTCGAGACGCGCTTTGTCGGTGCTCCCAAGTACGCCCTGCAATGCCGTCGCTTCGCCAATCACGCCGTCCAAAATGCTCTTGCGCAACGGCAAACGAGGATCCGGGGGCGCCATGGAACCAGGCATCACGAATCCATCCACGAACACGCGATTAAAAAATGCCGCCGGCGATGATTCCGGCGTATTGCGGCTGTTTACACCATTGTAGGACCAACCGGGCGACCCCACTTGCACCGACGTCTCGAGCGATCGGAATCGTGTGTCCTGACCAACGGCTGCCGCAATGACCTGATCGATGCTCGGTTCGGCAAACGTCGAATCGTCTTTGTTGTCGTTCGCAAAAGGTGCCCCGGAAAGAATACCGACAGCGCCAGATCCATGCGGAAAATTGCTGCCTGTGTATACCTTCATGCCCGTAATGACGTTGATCTTGTCTTTGACGTCCGCAAGCGGCATGAGCGTCGGCGAAGGATCCCACGTCGTTCCCGTTTTCGCCGGCGTCCACAAATCGGGCAACATACCATTGCCCCAAAAGAAAATCCCGAATCGCTTGGGCAATGCATCCCCAGCAGCATACGCCGTCCCGTGGCGATTCAAGAATATTTCGAGCGCCGGAAGGCCAATGCTGACTGCAACACCTCCGACCATTCCCCGAAGCATCGTCCTACGCGAAAGTTTGGTCCTTTTCATGGCGGGTACCTCGTTTCCTTTCACTGCGGCTTCTGGGCCAATCGAAATCCTGGACTCTGCGCCACGAGCTTCATGAGTTCTTTCATCCGATATCCTGAGTTCCGGAAATCCCAATGAAGCGTGTTCAAGGTATCAACGTCCGTATTCGCAGGACGGAAACCAGTCGCATAACTGAATACTTTGCGCACAATGCACGGTGCGAATTTCGGACTGTCATGGATGGCCTTGGACAACGCCCGCGCATTCGCAAACTTGACCCCATCGAGATCGCCCGATGGGTCAATGTCCGCCCCCACTTCCTTGTCACGATATCGCCCAACAGCATCGAAATTCTCGAGGCCCAACCCAATGGGATCCATGAGAACATGACAACTCTTGCATGTGGGATCCTGCAAATGCGGCTGCATACGTTCCCGCAATGTTCGCGCCGTCTGCGATGGCTCGGGCAAACCCGTATTGACGTTTGCCGGAGGTGGCGGAATCGTATCGCAAAGCAATGCCTCGCGAATGAATTTGCCCCGCAACGTCGACGAAGTTGCCCGCGGATGCGACTGGATCGCCAACATGCTCGTATGACCCAGCAACCCTACCCTCGGCGAATTCTCCGGAAATTCGACACGATTGAATCCTTCATCCGACGGCGACGCAATCATGTACATCGACGCGAGTTTCGTATTGACAAACGTTTGACGAGTCGTCATGATTTCGCGTACGTCCGTGTCGAGCTCGAATACGAAGTGCTCGAATAGGCGCAGCGTCTCTTCGCGAGCCATGGGTCCGAGATCCGGACTGTAATACGTAAATAGCGTCGGATCCTTATTGAGATGATCGAGTTCACGTAGCTTGAGCCAATCCGTCACGAACGCGCGTAGCCCTTCATGCGCCCGCGGCGACGCGAGCATCCGGTCGATTTGCACGCCAAGCGCCGCATCATTGACCAGATCGCCTTTTTCCGCGGCCGTCAGCAATTCATCATCGGGGGTGCTGTTCCACAAGAAAAACGACAACCGCGACGCCATCTCGAGGCTCGTGTACCGCAATTGCCCAGCATGAGCTGGATCCGTTTCCCCCAGTTGCGGTCGGTAAAGGAAATGTGGCGATTGCAGCATCGCCGCAATGGCATATTCGAGCCCCCGGTCAAACCCTCCGAGCGCCGACGAAGCTTGCATAAAAATATTCGTCAATCGCGTCGCCTCGGCATCCGTGAGCTGCCGCCGATAAAGCTTTCGACCCACGCGGTTAACCGTTTCCTTCGCGCACGCCATGTCCGCCGGACCCGTTGGTTTGCACTGCAAAACCACAGCCTTGTGCGCATCGTCTGCGATCACTTGTTGCGCAATCGCAAACGCAGCCTTTTCGTATTTTTCAACGCCACTCGGTGAAATCGTACTGACCGACGCACCAAGAGCCACAAATCCATCAAGCAACGCGTCCGCTTCAATGGCGGTCGGGACGTTGATATCTTTGCCAAAGACGTCCCGAATCGAATTTCCGTATTGCGTCACCGTCAAACGTTGCGCACCCGTTTGTGCAGCCGTATCCGGCATCGGTGGCCGGGGACCAAAATCCGTTTTCGCCGGGGGTGGCTGCGGATCTCCACTACATGCCGCCACGAATACCGCGGCAGCCGCGGAAAAGCCCAACCAACCCAACATCGAACGCGTTCTTCTCGGACGATGATTCAGCGACATCATTAACCTCACGAAATGGCGATCGAGCACACGACAACAACATCCCGCATTCGATTGATTCAACGCCTCCGCACCGCGTGAATCACCACTTGCTCGACAGGCGCGTCTTTGGCAAATGGCCCCGCAGGCCCCGTGGCCAATGCCCCCATTCGATCCACGACATCCATCCCCGACGTGACTTTACCGAATACGGTATATCCCCATCCACTGCCGGTTTTCGCCGTGTGATTCAGAAACGTGTTATCGACCAAATTCACGAAAAATTGCGCGGTCGCCGAATGCGGATCACTCGTCCGCGCCATCGCCACAGTCCCGCGCGTATTCTTCAATCCGTTGTCCGCTTCATTCTCCACGGGCGGATTCGTTGGCTTCTTTTCATACCGCTCGTCATACCCGCCACCCTGCGCCATGAATGCAGCAATGACCCGGTGAAAAATCGTTCCCGAATAATGCCCTGCGTCAACGTAACGCAAAAAGTTCGTTACGGTTTTCGGCGCGCGCACTTCGTCGAGTTCAACCTCGATGTTGCCCAAGTTCGTTTCGATCAAGATGCCGGTCGACATGAGTGCGACATACCGCATTCCTGACGCCGACGCCAGCAAAGTTTCGCTCGGTGGCTGGTGTCAAACTGCTGCGCGCCCGAAATCGTCAGGCTTTGCGAGAATATTTCACATACACGAAATGCGAGTGAGCATCCGTGACGGAACTCTGAATCGTCACTTGCTTGCCTTCTTCGAGATCCCGAAAGTCGGCGGGCGAAAATGTCACCGCATGCGCATGATTGGCCAATCCGTGAATATCGTACGTTTTCTGAACTTTCGCAGTCATGTCCGCCGCCGTGATGATGAACTCATGTTCGTCTTTCCCGCCCACTTGAATATCGCAAACGTTGACCCGGGACGGCGGATCCATCAACGGCACACACTCGAGCGACAAACGATGGATATGCCCACCCTCTTTCGTCGATGCGAAACGGACGAGTTCGCCTCGACGAACTGCCGCAAAATCCTGCGTTGTCACGGTCACCAGGTGCTTGTGCCCAGACGAACCCGACAAATCGTAGGTTTTTTCTACGCCTGCGAGAACGTCGGCAACGCCAATCGGAAACGCGTGGCCATGATTGCGCCCAATTCGCGCCAAGAGCCGATCGCATGTCTCGATGGTGCCATCACGTCCATCGCATGCGCGCGCCACACGCGGAATCGCGGGCGCAACCGTCAATACAAAAGCGGCCTTCAATATGGCTCTGCGTTCCATGCGTTCGTGCCTCGACCTTCGCCACCTTATCGCATTCATATGAACCTTTGGGATTTTTTTCAACGTTCTTAGGCACAATTTCGGTACCATTCGGGCATGCGACGCTTTACTCGAACTCCACTTCTTCTCGTCTTCTGTTTCGGCTCGAGCGCTCTCGCGATGGCATCTTGCTCGGACCCAACGAATACGGGTACATCTTCAACCTCGACAAACACCGAAGACGCTGGCACCGATGCGCCCACCGGGCTCACCTTGCGCATCGACCCAATCACGACGTCATTGGTCTCGGGACTCGATGGCGCAGCCGTCACCTCATCCGTACGCGCCTACGCAAAACGTGACGGAGATGCCGAAAAAGACGTTACCAATGAAGTCGAATGGACCATCGATAACGCCAATCTCGCCGGGATCAACTTGGGCACGATTTCCAGCCGAGGTCTGGGTGGAAAATCCAAAATACGCGCCATATACCAAGGTGTTGCTGCTGAAGCCGATTTGACCATTCTCCTGCAAGGCGCTTCGTTTGGCGCTGGAACCGACGCTACCACGCAAACCGCCTTCGATATGGCTGCGGTCGACCCAGATCCCGCCAATGCCCCCGTTCTCGAATATCCAGAAGACGGCGTCGTTTTACCAGCCAATCTTCCTCCCATCGAAGCTCAATGGTCACCCGGTAACACGAACGTCGCGTATCGCGTGCACATCACGAGCCCCGACGTTCTCGATGTGTCGTTTTACACGACAAGCCTCGAGTTAGTGTTCCCCGCAGAGATTTGGAAAAAAGTTGCCAATTCGTCACCCGATACAGCCATGACGATCGTGGTCGACGCCATTGACGGTCAAGGCAAGCGGCGAACGAGCGCGCCGCGCACGATGACGATTGCCTCCGATGGCATCGACGAAAGCTCGATTTATGTGTGGCAATCGTCGACGGGAAGTTTTCGGGTACTCGATATCATCAAGGGCACGGACATACCTTTGCCGACAAACAGTCCACAACTTACACCCGGACAACCTTGCTCTGGTTGCCACCGCATTTCACGCGACGGAAAACGTTTTTCCTACTCGTACAATGGCGGAAATTTCAACTTCGGCACCTTGGCTTATGACGCAGCGCAAAAAACCTACGCCTCAAAAATCAGCCCAAGTCCCGCATTACGCGGCACCTACGCTTCGTTTAATCCGCTCGAAGCCACCACGCGCGCCGCAATGCTCTTCACCGCCCCCGATACCGTTCCTCAAAATACAGCCGGAACCGTGCGGTTGCTTTTGACAGACCCGGATACAAATGCTCCAATTCCCAACAATTTTGCGGACATGGCCCAACAACTCCCCGCGGCGACTGGTCAAGCCACCTTGATGCCAGATTGGTCTCCGGCTGGCGATTTTGTCGTCTTCACCGCCTACGATAACAACGCCAATTACGTACGCTTGCTCGGAGACGATACCGTACTCGGCTCGGTTGCGGAAATGTCCGTCAAATACATGCCCGATGGCTCATTCCAATTTGGCACACCCAAAGTGCTCGTGGCCGCACCACCCGCCGCGGGCAACAATCCAGACACCGCCGAAAACAACGTATTGCCAAGCATTTCACCTGACGGATCCATTGTCGCGTTTACTCGGGCCAATGGTTGGTGGTCCATCAAAACGCAACAATCGCTCATCAACCTGAGCGGACGCATTGCCGTGGTTCGTCGAAGCGACAGCCAAGTGCTGGAATTAGAACACGGCGCTTCCAACGGTCCGAATGACGTTTGGAGCAGCACGTGGCCGCAATGGGCGCCATCGCTCGGCAAGAAATGGGTTTGGCTCGCTTATGCGTCCGAACGGCCTTACGGGCATCGTTTAACCCCGCAAAACAGCACCTGCGTCCCCGTGCAGGGGCAAAAACAATGCAAGCAGCTTTGGATCACGGCGCTCGACCGTGCCAAACTCGCCGCTGGCACCGAGGATCCCAGCCAAGCCGCATTTTGGATTCCCGGCCAAAGCATCAACGCGCAATACGTCAGTCCTCAATGGACCGTGACGGTCGTCGAACCGCCGAAGTGATTCATTTCTGCCGAAATGCGTCGGCAAGCGTCCGCGCGTTGAGCTTTCCTTCGGCCTTGATGTACGCAATTTGCCGACGCAACGGATCGAGCGACGGGTGCTTGTTCGTCTGAATGGCTCGTTCCAAGGCCTCCATGATTTCAAGCCCTTTGTTGCGTTGCGAATACAATCCCAATACGTTCCGCGCATAATAATCAATGAGCGCCGCTTGCCACGCGGCATCCAATCCCGCGTCTCGCGCTTCTCGCAAGAATGCGTCCACCGTCTCCCCAGGTTCGCGTTGTCCTTCCCAAAGACGAAAAGCCATCGCCCTGAAAACTCGGTATACTTGGGCAAACGTTCCCGCCATGGGCGGAGCATCGGGCGGCAATTCGAATTCGTAATTCGTCGCCCACGGACGCAAATGATCATGAGCGTGAAAAATTTCGTGCATGACGTCGACTTGTTCACGACGCGAAAATTTTCCGACAATCTCGAACGCACGAACTCGCGTATTGGGAAATAACAAGAGCGCGGCAACCGAACTAATTCGTCCCCACTCGTCCGCATCGCTCCGCCGCGCCAAATCCAAGACGATATCTTCACCACCTTCCAAAAACAGAAGCAGCCAAAAACGCCCCGCAAAGTTTTCCCGCAATTGCCGCGACAATTCCTTGCCGTCCGGGGTTTTCCAAGGTATCTCGTGAATGAGCTGCTTGCCCCCTTCACGCGCGCGTTTGCCCGTATCAAGTGCCAATGCGGACAAACGCCGCTCGCCAGCCAATGAAAAGTCGACCGCCGCCATATCGCCCACCGCAGCAAGGCAGGCATATCCTAACAAATGATCGGCATCGCTCACCGATTTGTTGAGCGCCAAATCTTCCGCCGCTCGCAAGAGCCGCGCTTCGCGTTCCAGACGCGACGTATTCGGCATTCGTACGACTTCAAATGAATGTTCGTCATGACGCGCGTTTTCCTCGGCAAGGACATCAATCGTGAGCGGACTCAGCGCCGCCATGCGGACGAAATACGCACAATGCCGAGCCCGTTCAATCGTGGCTTCCGCTTCGTCGACACCTTCGTCGGCAACCCCGCCAAACCCGGGCGGCTTGAGCGCTCGTTCTGCGTAAAGGGGCAAACTTCCTGGAAAAGCATCGTCATTCGGCGGAAACCCAGCCGCAAGACTCTTTCGATCCGGCTCGAGGTTCGCCGACAACGTTCGCTTTGGTAATTCCGCGCCAAACTTATCCGACGTCGCCCCATTCTTGACCGCACCACCCTCGAGCATCGGTTCGAGCCCGTGCACACGCGCATACACTTCAATGAGTTCGTCTGGAGCAACACGCACCCCACCGCGAGCCGCCGGCGCACCCGTCATGAGGTCAAACTCGACGCCTTCATGTTTTGCAATCGGCGCCAGATGCCCAGCTCCATCAGGCCCCGCTTTGCCATAAGCTCGAAATGCAACATCTCGGCCTCGCCCAATATCGTACGCCGCCGCCACGACGAGCTGCGCCAATTGCTCGCATGACCCTCCACCATCGAGCAAGGCATCACCCATACGTCCGCCCGGACGACCGTAATACCGCAAATCGCTGAACACTTCCGGCGCTGCAAAAGCGACAACGGATTCTTCGCGTAAAACCGCACGCAGCTCGGACAAACGTTTTTCGTACGCGGACAATGCTTCTTCGTAATCGAAAATCTGCCCGTCTTCATCGGCGTCGATTCGATTCGCTTCGAGCAAAAATGGCCCAAGGCGAAACGTCCCATTCGCTCGCGCTACCTTTGCCGCATCGATCAGCGCCTTGCGCAACACCCGCGCCTGATGCTTGGTCACGACCTTGTCCGTCGCGGTCATCATGACGACACCAAGGCGATGTTCAATGGTCGAATCAACGTGCTTCCGAGGTGCACCGTAAGCAAGAAACGCCGCGTGTCCAACCACGGACAAAACGAGTGCGGCGTTCAGAAATTTCGACATCGAACAGGCAGAGTAACCTGATACTGGAGAAAAGTTCCCCCAAAAATTGATTTCATCTGCAATACGCTTCGCACCGATTCAAGTCGAGCCATCATGATTCGACACGTTCCATCTTGACGACCTTCACAACCTTGCGTTCGATGATCGAATGCAAAACAGGATCCTCGCCTTCTTCACATTGCCCCTTTTCATCGCGGGCTGTTCTTCAAATCCCCCGGGCCCCTCAGCCGCCGATTATACCCTCGACGACGGAACGAAGATCTCCGTCCGCACCGACGGTGGGTTTGTCCTTTCCACCGAAACGCAAACCCTGCTCGCTATTTCCGAGGAGGCATCGATTACCGTCAAACGATACGATGAAATCGTCAATTCACTTTTTGCCATGTGGTCGTTCGAGCGCGACGCGGAAGTTGCCGAGACGTTGTCCACATTCAAGGGAAGTTCGTCCGGGCCTGGTGGCGTCACCATCGAGCTGTCCGGAAAAACCGCGCAAGCCACCGTTACGACTTCCGTACTCAAACCCAATGAATCCACATTGGTGCACATTGAAGTCACAGGTTTTACCGACGCCAAGTCCATTGCCGTTCCTCTGGCATGTGACGCAGACGCATCCTTTTACGGGTTTGGCGAACAGTACAACGCGACAGATCAACGCGGCGAATCGTTCCCACTTTTCGTGAGCGAACAAGGCATCGGACGCGATGGCCCGCCCAACATGGTCGGCACCAAAGGAAGTTCTCACACGTCCTATCTGCCCATGCCGTACTTTATGGATCATCGCGGCTTTGGCGCACTCATTCGTACGTCATACCGAACCCTCGTGGATCTGTGCGCGACAAACCCGCGCATTGCCTGGGTGGAAGTAGAGAGCGACAAACCGGTGGACATCGTGGTTTTTCATGGACCAACACCTAAAGACGTCATTCGACAATTGGGAAATGAAGTCGGCCGACCCAAAGCGCCTCCCGCGTGGGCCTATGCGCCGTGGATCAGCGCGCAAGGGGGCCGAGACGCGGTGCTTGCTCGCGTCGCTACCCTCGAACAAAGCAACATCCAAGCTGGCGCCATTTGGTCGCAAGATTGGACGGGCAAACGCATGAATGTCGGTGGAGGTTATGGCGTGCAATATCGCTGGATAGCCGATGAAATGCTTTACCCCGATCTTGCTGGAATGATTTCGGAACTGCATACCAAGGGCTACAAATTCCTGGCTTATGCCAATCCCTTCATCATGCCGAAGCTCGACCATTGGACAACCATGGCCGATGGCCAAATGCTCATTCAGAAAAACGGGCAGCCGTATCTGCATGCGTCTCCTGCCGGAGATTCGTCGCATCCGGACCCGACAAACCCCGCAACGGGCGACTACGTGCGCAGTCAATTGTCCAATATGGTCACACAACTCGGGATTGATGGCTGGATGGCCGACTTCGCCGAATGGGTGCCGCTCGACGCCGAATACATGGATAAATCCGACGGCCGTGCAATGCACAATCGCTACCCGACGGAATGGCACCGCTGGTCCCGCGAGGTGATGGACAAAGTGCGCCCCGATGGTGATTGGGCCGTGTTCACTCGGTCTGGATGGACCGGAGAACAAGCCGTGGCGCAGATCGTTTGGGCCGGGGACCAAGAAGCCACCTGGACCAAAGAAGACGGTTTGCCCACGGTCATTCCCGCATTGCTCAATTTGGGCCTGAGCGGTTTTCCCTTCGTTACCCACGATATTGCTGGATTCAGCGGTGGACCGAGCACGAAAGAACTCTATTTGCGCTGGACTGAACTTGGTGCATTTACGCCCATCATGCGCACACACGACGGCAATATGAAAGACATGAACTGGTCGTGGGACAAGGATACCGAAACCACAGATCATTTCCGCCGTTTTACCAAGATTCACGCGGCTCTCACGCCCGATTTCATGGCGCTCGCCAAGGAAGCGAGCCAATCCGGTGTGCCAATTCTTCGCCATTTGATGCTCGAATATCCAGACGACGTCGAAGCCCGCAAAGTCAATGATCAATTCTTGATCGGCGATGCGCTGCTCGTAGCCCCCGTCGTGGAGCAGGGCGCAATGTCCCGAAGCGTGTATTTGCCCGCGGGAACCTGGTTCGATGTATGGACCGGACAAATGCATTCGGGCGGCACACGCATCATGATGGACGCACCCATCGGCAAACCGCCCGTGTTTTCACGCGACAAAGATCGCGCCGATTTTCGCGCGCTTTGACAGTATTGGGGTTTCACCCCAAACCCGACAAGGGGCTATCCGCCCCTTGACCCGGACCAGCGAGCGCTGGACCATTATTGTTTCGTGTGCTTCGCACCCGAAACAAAAGGGTCACGCCGGCTATTGCTTCCTGAAACGTCTTTGGTTTGGCCACGCAGTGGACAAACCAATGCAAGGTCCAGGGCTGGCCCTGGCGCGGGTCCCGGGGCGCGGAGCCCCGGGTGGGTCTGGGCAAAGCCCAGGCGCTGCGCTACGCGCGAGAGCGACGACGCACGCGACGGGCGAGGCTCGCCATGACGAGCGTGAGGAAA
The DNA here is from genome assembly GCA_044221885.1 of Polyangium sp. (in: bacteria). Lineage (GTDB taxonomy): Bacteria > Myxococcota_A > Polyangia > Polyangiales > Polyangiaceae > Polyangium. Next base: position 5,829 of record JBGAOI010000030.1, on the reverse strand, counting down.
GCGCCCCAGCGCGATTCGTGCGGCGTGCCGGCCGCTCGGCAATCGCAACCGGCTTCTTCGGTGACGACGGGCGGAGGCTGCGGGGGCATGTCCGTGTCGCAAACGTCGCCGATTCCGTCTTCGTCTATGTCGGACTGATTGGCATTGGCCGCGGCGGGACAATTGTCCGCATCTCCGCAAATACCATCAAGATCGATATCGTTATTTGGATCGTCCCGACAACTATCGCATTTGTCGCCAAGACCATCCCCGTCAGAATCCATTTGATCAGAATTGAGAACCCCTGGGCAATTGTCTTTGGCTTCGCACACGCCGTCCCCGTCGTCATCAATACCGGGACAATCGTCGCAAGCATCGCCAAGACCATCTCCATCGGAATCCGTTTGTCCGGGATTGGCTAGGCCTTTGCAATTGTCGACATCATCGCACGCCATGTCGGCATCGACATCGAGACAATTATCGCAAACATTCCCCAAGCCGTCCTTGTCGGTATCTTCTTGATTGGCATTGGCCACGACTGGACAATTGTCGACATCTCCGCATACGCCATCCGCGTCGGCGTCATTGGCATTGTCGAGCGGACACGCATCACAAAGATCACCCTGACCGTCATTGTCGGAATCCATTTGATCTGGATTCGTCAGGAGCGGGCAATTGTCGTCTTCCGCGCAGCTTCCGTCAGCGTCGGCATCGTTTGCCGCGTCAAACGCACAAGCATCACATACGTCACCGAGGCCATCTTGATCGGAATCGACTTGGTTCGTGTTTGGGGTCATGGGACAATTGTCGTCGTTATCCCAAACGGTGTCTTTGTCGCCATCGCGACGCACGATGAAATCCGCCGCGGCCAGCGTACCTTGGTCTCCGTCTGGCCGGGCATCGAATGTCGCGACATTCGAGATCACCGTTTGATCTGGAACATCTGCAATGTTCATATCGAAAACGACGTCGGCCGAACCTTGGACTGTAGCAAAAATATTTTGCACTTCGAGCGTTGTCGCATTCGAAGCATTGATTCCGCCCCCAGCGTTGACAAGGGACCACAATGCAGCTTGGGGCGGAATGGGATCGATCACCTTGACCGTGCCTGCATCCGTTCCCGTGTTTGTCAAGTGAATCGTATACCGCAACGTGTCCCCGGGACTTGGAACATTGTTTCCATCCGCGTCGACCTGCAATACGCCAGTTTTTTTCGATCCTGTGCCAAACACCGGTTCGAATACGTTGATCCCGACGACGTTATACGCAATCCACCATTTGTCCGTATTGGCGCTGTACAGCATATCGACGCTGGTATCACCGGCTGTGAGCGCGGCCGAAATGTCGAAACGATCGATATCAACACCGACAGTACCCGATTGAGGCGGGATGGTCGTATTGATCGTGCGATTCATGGGATTGTTGGCAGGATTGATCGCATCGGACAAGACAAACGACGCCCCACCCGGATTGCCCGTCACGACGACTTGTTCGGCTCCTGGGGAACCTCCACCAATATCACCTTCAATGGTATACCACGTCAGGTCCCCCTGCGCGGGCGTGTCCACCCGAATGCTTCCGAGCGAAAACGACGACGTGGCTTTGGTTGCGCTCGACAAACCTTCAACACCATCATATAGGGCGATGTCTCGCGGAGGTAGCGCTGGATTTTGGTAGACCAGGACAATTGAAAAGGATGCACTGTCCGTCGCCCCGTTGCCGATCGACGCTGCGAATTTGTCGACGATGTAATCGCCAGCAATGGAGCCGGAAATCAGCGTGGTGATGTCGGCTCGACAAACCTGAACATCATACGAAGTGGCGTCTGCCGAAGAGCAATAACACGTCTCGGCCTTGACGCTCATGGGCATCATTGCGCCGGGGGGTGTGAAATCGACCGTATCGTCGAATTTCACGGGCATGATACAATCCGTGTTGCCAATGGTGCCAGCCCAATACAAGAATGCTTGGGCCACGGTCGAGCCAGCGGGGATGCTGGCTGGAGCGACCGTCACCATCGCGGGCTGCACGAGGGTATCGACATTGGTGTCAGCGTCAGGGCCATCAATGGCCATTGGCGCTCCGGTCGCAAAGAAGTCGACAGAGCCTGACCATGTCGTCCGTAACGAGATAGGTTCGTCGGCGTATGCCACGGTCGTGTTCAAGAGCGACAAACTACAGGCCAGCAAGCCGAGGAACATACCTCCGCGCGCGAAGCCTAGCTGTTTGCGAATCGTTCGACTCGAAGCGTGATGCATGCGGACAACCTCCAGGAATGTTTCGCCTAGAAGTTTGGCCCGGCGTCAAGGGTGTTTCGACAAACTGTTGAGGAAAAAACGCACCATCGATTCACGGGGACGAACACCGTCGTGACCGTGCGCTTTCGCAAAACAGCTTACTGGGCTCCAGTGCTGACTGGCAGTCGTACGCACCAAAACGAGATACGCTTCGACAAACAGCACCACCTGCGCTCAGGAACTTCTTGGCTGTATAAGCCGCGGAGACACGAAGATCATGTAAAGCCCAGCCGCACCGACCAGGACATAGATGATCCTCGTTATCGCGGTTAACCGACCAAAAATGGCCGCAACGAGGTTCCAATCGAAAAGGCCCACGAGTGCCCAGTTGAGCGCGCCAATGACGACAAGAATCATTGCTGTCCACCCAATACCCGACAATCCGTTCGTTCGTGTGTCTATCATGCTCGAGGCTCTTGCAGAACACGCGCCACGATAAACCGCGCCAAAAAGAACCACTCGGCGACCCAAGTCATGCACGAGGACGATACATATACCCCGACAAACAAGCTCTTCAGCTCAGAAAATCCAGAATCGAGCCATACGTCTCGAGCGGGGCTTCGAGGGGTACCAAGTGTCCGACGTTTGGTAATGTCCGCAAACGAGCCCCAGGAATGCGTTGCGACAAATTGGCGCCGTTTTCATAAGGAATCAACGTGTCTTTTTCGCCATGAACAACGAGCGTCGGTACGTGCATGTCCGGCAAGCGATCCCAACTCGAAAATCGCCCAATGGCTCGAAGCTGACGAACAACGGCGTCTGGCGCAATTCTTTGCTCCAATGCAAACGAGAGAATCATGTCGATGAGATGTCCGTTTTTCTCAGCAAACCCAGGCGCCGTAATGGCCCCGTAAAGTTTTCGCAAATGCGCTTCGACAGCCACATTGTCTTGGGGATCGATTCGCGGCACGAGCATTTCGACAATGTGCGATTCGGGCATTTTCATGGTTTGTCCCCCGCCCCACGTCGCCATGAGGACCGCTCGGGAAAACCTTTCCGGACACTGCAACAATATTTCCTGGGCAATCATTCCTCCCATGGAAATCCCAACAACATGCACTTTATCCACCTGCGCGTGGTCGAGCATAACCAGGGTATCGGTGGCCATGTCCGTAACCGAATACTCGACGCCATCCATGATGGACGAACGGCCGATGTCACGATTATCGAATAAAATCGCTCGAAACCCCCTGCCCACGAGGGCTCGCGCCAGCGGAGTCCATTGTTCGCCCCTCATTCCGAGCCCGGAAATGAACAGGACAAACGGGCCAGTCGTACCCAGAATATCGTAATGAATTGAAACGTGTTCGTTCAAGGCAACAGGCATGGAGCATCGGGCATAAACCTGCGTCCGTGCGTGCGCAAGCGTTACGTCGCGCGACAGCCGACCAATCGTTCCTGGCCTGTACGTAGACCAACCCGTCCCATCAATTTGCACTTCGCGTGCATATCTCTTTCCTCGAATGGCCCTCGTGGCGTACGCTGCGATGCCTGCCCCTTGGTTGAACATTCGGGGCTGCGCCCCAAACCCCGCGGGGCCTCGGGAGACCCTCGATGATCGATTTTCCGACCTTGTTGAAGAATGCGATTTCCGCGGCGATTTTCGTGGGGATCGGCCTTGTCGTGTTCGCGATTGCGTTCCTCATCATCATCAAGGTGACGCCATTCTCGATCCGCAAGGAGATCGAAGACGATCAAAACACGGCGTTGGCGATCGTGATCGGGTCGGTGATCCTGGGCCTGTCGTGGATCATCGCCGCCGCGATTCATGGCTAACTTGCGACGCGTCGAAACGCGCCTCGTCATCTCGTGAGCCGCCCATTCATCTGGAGCGCGCGAGCAGATATCGCCATTTTTGGCGGCTCGGCAGCTCTCGCGTTGGTGCTCGCAACCCTCTCACCCGTCTTGAGTGATGCCGGTGCTTTGCCGACATGGGGCTGGCTCGTGTTTGTCTTGGCCGTGGACGTCGCACACGTTCACGCCACGCTCTTCCGCACCTACTTCGACCGTGACGAACTCGCTCGAAGACGAACGTTGTACATCGCTCTGCCCCTTGCTTGCTGGGCTGTAGGGTTTGTCCTGCATCTCGCGTCGGAACTGACGTTCTGGCGCACGCTCGCGTACGTCGCTGTGTTTCACTTTGTGCGCCAACAAATCGGCTGGGTGGCGATCTATCGCGCGCACGCTGGTGATCGTTCACGCATCGGCCGACTGCTCGACGATGCCACGATCTACGCCGCTACGGGTTTCCCTCTGCTCTATTGGCATGCTCACTTGCCGCGCCCGTTTCGCTGGTTTGTCGAAGGTGACTTCTTCACCTGGCCGTGGCTCGAAGCGTTCGTTATCCCTGCACAAATCCTATGGGGCCTGTTGATCGCCGCCTATGTGACACGCGCGATCTGGCAAGGTTTCAAAGGACACACCATCTCCTACGGCAAGCACCTCGTGGTTGGAACGACGATCCTCACGTGGTACGTCGGTATCGTTTGGACAAACTCGGACTTTCAATTCACCGTGACCAACGTGCTCGTGCATGGTTTGCCCTACATGGCGCTCTTGTGGATGTACACGCGTGAACGTGCGCGAGAAGTGCCCGGAAGTCTCGTCGCCCGCATCGCGTCGCTCGGCGTGTTGGCGTTCGTGGCAACGTTGCTCGCGCTCGCGTTCGCCGAAGAATTGGTGTGGGATCGGCTGGTTTGGCATGACCGACCTTCGCTTTTTGGCGGCGCATGGCGAGGTGAACCGTTTCTCGGACCGACAGCGCGAGCGTTCATCGTGCCGCTGCTCGCGCTTCCGCAAAGCACACATTACGTGCTCGACGCGGTGCTTTGGCGACGTCGCGACACGGGACTCTCGCAAGCACACGCGCTCGGATTCGCACGTGCACCAGCATCGATTCCTGCATGATGGCGAGAGGCGTGTCCATGCTCTCGCTTCGACATCGGTTCGCTTTCACGAGCCTGAAGCCGACGACGACGATCGTCGGCCCTGATCCATCGCTTGTCTTGACCAACCCGCTCGAAGAACTTGCCGACCTTGTTTTTCCGCTCATGAGCATCGAGTTCGAAGGGCGCAATTCCTTGGATGTACACGCAACAGTGAGGACGTCGCGTAGACGGATCACCACTCGCGTTGTCGTTTGTCGAAGACGGTTCATCGTTTCGTCTCGATGAGCGTTCCCTTCCCGACGCGCATCTGTTTCACGCCAAATGCGATCGTGGTCCAACAGAGCAACCGCGCACGTGGCACTTGTTCGATGTGGAAGTGGAGACCGTGGGCCTTCAGCCGTCCGAAAACGAGCTCGTGTGAGGTTGGGTCGAACGTGTCCAAGCGGTCATGAGCACGCATCGTTCAGACGCACGAGGATTGTTTTGAGATCAAAAAAATATCGACCGCGGTCCGAGACCGATCTGGCTGCTAGACGATCAGACGCCGGTGGATGCAAGCGGCGCACGGATGGGGTTCTTCGGTCAAGCGGACGCGACGCCGCGGACTCCGGCGATTATTTATTTTGGTCTCCGAGCAAACGGACACTGGCACAGGTGACTCGACT
>JBGAOI010000309.1:0-8283 GCA_044221885.1 Polyangium sp. (in: bacteria) | reverse complement strand
GTTTGGAATGCAGCCAACCGACCAACGCCAAAGTCGAAGACCGCGTCAAGTTTTATCAGCGGTACGCGCAGATCTTGAACGTGGATCCCGGTCCGAATTTGTATTGCGATCAAATGGCGCATTACTGAGCCACCGCGCAGGGCTCTGTGGAGGACGGCAATGCTTTTCGCCGTTCTTCGACAAGTACCGGGGATCGGCGCATTGCCGTATCAAGAAACCATCAAGATTTGTAATTCACTGGATCGCCGAGCTTGTTGCAAGCTACAGTGCGCGCCGTCATGGACGTCGAACAAGCAAAACCGCCAGAACCAAGCGCGCACGACGCGCACCATCAAGCCCGCTTACCTTTGCTGCTGGGTGCCTTGGGGGTCGTCTTTGGAGACATTGGAACAAGTCCGCTGTACGCCATCAAGGAGTGTTTCAGTCCCGAAAGTACCCATCACGTCGATCCTACACCCGAAAACATTCTGGGCATATTGTCGCTCGTGTTTTGGTCGTTGATGTTGGTAGTGACGGTAAAATACCTCACCTTCATCCTCAAGGCGGACAATCAAGGCGCCGGCGGAATTCTGGCGCTTTTGGCGCTGGTACCGCCTCGGAAAGGTAATGGTCAGGGGGCCACCGTTGCGGGGCCGCTCGTGCTGCTCGTGCTGTTTGGTGCGGCGCTTTTGTATGGCGATGGTGTGATTACGCCGGCGATTTCGGTTTTGTCGGCGGTGGAAGGCCTCGAAGTGGCGACGGCGACGCTCAAGCCATTCGTGGTGCCGTTGACGGTATTGGTCCTTTTGGCGTTGTTTTTCGTGCAAAGTCGAGGGACTGAAGGCATTGGAAATGTATTTGGTCCGGTGACGCTCGTATGGTTTTTGGCTATTGCGGCGTTGGGATTGCATTGGATCATTTTGCATCCGAGTGTTCTCGTGGCGGTGAATCCGCATTACGCCGTGACGTTTTTTTTGGAACATAAGCTGCACGGTTTTCTGCTGCTTGGCGCCGTGGTTCTGTGCATTACGGGAGGCGAAGCTTTGTATGCCGACATGGGGCATTTTGGTCGAGGTCCCATTCGGACAGTTTGGTACGCGGTGGTGTTGCCGGCGCTGCTGTTGAATTATTTCGGGCAAGGTGCATGTTTGCTCGAAAATCCAAGCGCCGCGACAAACCCATTTTACGCACTGGTTCCTTCGTGGGCGCTTTATCCGACAGTGGCGATTGCGACGGCGGCGACCATCGTGGCGTCGCAAGCGCTGATTTCTGGGGCGTTTTCCTTGACGCAGCAAGCCGTGCAACTTGGGTATTTCCCGCGGGTCACGATTGTGCACACGTCCAAGGACACGGAAGGACAGATTTACATTCCGGAAATCAATCGCGCGTTGGCTGTTGCGTGCATATGGCTTGTGTTGACCTTCAAGACGTCGGGTTCGTTGGCAGCAGCGTACGGCATGTGACGGGAACGATGGGTATCACGACGGTCGTATATTTCGTCGTGATTACGCAGCGTTGGAAGTGGCCGCTTTGGAAGGCATTGCCGCCAGTAGCTTTGTTCTTGGCCATTGATTTGGCATTTTTCGGGGCGAACGCGGCCAAGTTTTTCCACGGTGGTTGGTTTCCCATGGCCATGGCTGCGATCATTTTCACGATGATGACGACGTGGAAAACGGGACGACGGCTGCTCGGCGAAAACTTCAAAGCCAATCTCTTGCCGCTCGATGCATTCCTTGTTGATGTCGAACAACGAAAACCGCAACGGGTACAAGGAACAGCGGTGTTCATGGCGTCCAATCCGTACGGAACGCCGCCGGTGCTATTGCACCATTTCAAGCATAACAAAGTGCTCCACGACCAAGTCGTTTTGCTGTCGGTCATGAACGAGCGCGTTCCCGAAGTACCAGCGAATGAACGCGTTACCGTGGAGCCCTTGGGGCAAGGGTTTTTCCGGATTCAGGCGCGATACGGCTTCATGCAAACGCCGAATGTGCCTCGCGTGCTCGAAGCCTGCAAAGAACAAGGTTTTCATGCGGACTTGAACGACACGAGTTATTACTTGGGTCGGGAAACGTTGCTGACGACGGGCAAGTCGCCGATGATGAAATGGCGTAAAACGCTGTTTTCGTTCATTTCCCGCAATGCGCGTCCCGCAACGACGTATTTCGGCTTGCCGCCGGGACGCGTTGTCGAATTGGGCATGCAGATCGATCTTTAGTCGCCTCGAGAGTGTGGAATTGGGCTTATGGGGGCGCGACACCGCGCGTCCCCAGCTCTTCCACCTTGATACCTTCTTGATACGTCCCGACAAATCCTTGGTGACATCTTGATGCGAGTCACGGTATTCTCGGATTATGCGGTTGCCCGGTTTCCTTCTGCGCCTTGTTTTGTCTTCGGCCATTCTGGCGAACGTTTCTGTCGCGAATGCGGACGAAGACAAGTCAAAAACGCCGCCCTACACGCTGAGCGGTTACGTCGAAGCGTTTTACCAATGGAACTTCAATCGACCGGCGAACGGAATCACGAATTTTCGCGGTTTCGACAATCAGCACAATAGTTTTACGTTGTCGAACGTCGCGCTCGACGCTTCTTGGGATGTGCACGATGTCGTTGGGAAATTGACGTTGCAAGTGGGGCATACGCCCAGCACGTATTACGCTGCCGAGCCCGCGATTGCCGGGACAAACGGAGCCAATGCATCCGGCGCAGAACTTTGGAAATACGTGCAGCAAGCATACGTTGGATACCGTTTTGGTCTTGGACGAGGGTTGCTATTCCAAATGGGCGTTTTCTTATCGCCCATTGGGCCTGAATCAATGGCTGTTCGCGACAACTGGAACTATTCGCGATCGAATCTCTTTTTCGGGCTACCGTTTTATCATACGGGCGCGCGCCTTACGTACCCACTAACGAATGAATGGTCCGTGACGCTGGCTTGTTACAATGGTTGGAATAGCGTCGTGGACAACAACGACGAAAAGTCGATTTCGGGGCAAATCACGTACACTCGTCCGGACAAACTTGCTTTGTCGATGTTGTATTTTGGCGGAGTCGAGCGTCCTCGCGGAGCTCCCGAAGGACGGCCGTGGCGTCATTTGTTCGATCTCCACGGGACCTGGCAGGCTCGAGATTGGCTCGCATTCATCGGGCACGTCAATGGTGGTACAGAGCCAAACCATTTTGGAACGAGTTCCTGGTTCGCCGGATCCCTTTCTTCACGTATTCGATTGCATTCCAAGGTATTTTTTGCGCTTCGTGGCGATGCTTTTCGCGAACGCGTTCCGTCGAGTTCCGACGGGTCAGCCGCCTCGATTTTTTGGCCCGTGCCGTGGGTCGCTTCAGGAACGGCGACGGTGGATGTTCGGCCGCACGAAAGCGTCTCCCTTCGTCTGGAGGGGCGGCACGACGAAGCGGCCGGAAACATGTTCTATGGGACAAACGCGCCACGAGACACTACGACGAATACGCTTCTGCCGAATCGCTCGTTTCAAAATACCGTCACGCTTGGGATGACGGCTTGGTTTTGAGGGCGCGATCCACCGAAGCTCACGGACGACGGCTCGGAACATAGGGAAGCAATCTTTCTAGGGAAGACGTCATCGAAATGACACGAGCTGTGGGCTTGATGGTGTCTTATTGCGTGAGGCGGCACGCTGTCAAATCGCGAGAGTCGTCTGATTTTTGTTTCATGTTGCTGCCAAATCGGCGACGATCGTGGTGATTGCTTGAAGGAGTCAGCCATGCGAAGTCGTTTGCGTCGCAGTTATGTTCTTGGCGCGTTTGTCGTCACGATCGGGAGTGTTGCCGTCGGATGTGGCAGTGAACCACCTACATCGAGCGGCAGCGCCAGTTCTTCGGGGAGTTCGTCCGGGAAAGGCGGCGAAGGCGGCGTCGGGGGTCAAGGCGGCGCATCGGGAGGTGCGGGGGGTTTGGCTGGACAAGGCGGTGCTGGCGGGAAAGGCGGCGCTGGTGGAGCCGGTGGAGGACAAACGGGTGGCGGTGGTCAGGGTGGTGGAGGCGGCGAGTGCAATCCTGGCGAAACGATGCCGTGTTACTCGGGAGCTCCAAACACCAATGGCGTCGGCGAATGCAAGGGTGGGGTTTTCGAGTGTGTCGATGGCAAATGGGGCACGACATGCAAGGGCGAAGTGCTTCCGAGCGGCGCTGCTGATGTTTGCGACGGCAAGGACGAAGATTGCAACGGCCAAATTGATGATGGCTTCGGTCCTGTCAGTTGTGGTGTTGGCGTCTGTCTGGTCACGGTGAATTCGTGTCAGAATGGAATGCCGCAGACGTGTAAAGCTGGCAATCCTCAGCCTCCCAAGTGTGATGGCTTTGATGAGGATTGCGACGGTCAGATTGACGAAGCGGATGAAGGTTGTAGTTGCACTGAGGGAGCGAAGCAGCCTTGTTATTCGGGGGGAGCCGGTACCGACGGCGTTGGCGTATGCAAAAAAGGCGTGCAAACGTGCGTCGCGGGAAGCTGGGGGATGTGCGTGGGCGAAGTGCTCCCGTCGATGGAATCCTGCAACGGGCTCGATGACGATTGCAATGGTCAAAAAGACGACAATTTGGGACAAACCAATTGTGGTACGGGGCAATGCGCGAAGACGGTCAACAATTGTGTGAATGGTTTTCCGCAAACGTGTGTTCCGGGTACGCCGCAGCTCGAAATCTGCAACAACCTGGACGATAACTGCAACGGGTCCGTCGACGACGGTCTTGGGACCATTTCGTGCGGCGTGGGTGCGTGTCGCGTAACGACGCAAGCGTGTGTCAATGGCGCACCGGGGATGTGCACACCGGGCAATCCAACGACCGAATTGTGCGATGATATCGATAACGATTGCGACGGTATGGTTGACGACGGCAATCCTGGAGGCGGCGGAGCGTGCACGACGCCATTGCCTGGTGTGTGTGCCACGGGTGTTCAAACGTGTTCCTTCGGGACGCTTGTTTGTGCGGCGACGGTGCAGCCCTCTCCGGAAGTCTGTAATGGTCTCGACGACAACTGCAATGGCGTCGTGGACGATGGCAATCCGGGAGGTGGTCAATCGTGTCCGACCGGAGTTCCAGGTTTGTGCGCGACGGGTACGTCAACTTGCAGCAATGGAAATATCACGTGTACACAAACGGTCTTTCCAGCAGCGGAAGCTTGTGACGGCCTCGATAACAACTGCAATGGTCAGGCGGACGAGAACAACCCCGGAGGTGGTGGAGTGTGCACCGTTGCGGGGCAACAAGGTCTTTGTGCGCAAGGCGCATTTTCATGTACCGGCGGGACGCTCGTATGTGCTCAAACGGTTCAGCCGACGAGCGAAACATGCGACAACAAAGACAACGATTGCGACGGCACGATCGACGATGGCAATCCTGGTGGCGGCCAAATGTGTATGGCCGCGGGACAAACTGGCGAATGCAGCAAAGGGTCGACGACGTGCTCCGCGGGTAACATTGCTTGTACGCCAGGTATGCCTACGGCCGAGATCTGTGACGGCAAGGACAACAACTGCAATGGCACGACCGACGACGGTAATCCGGGCGGAGGTATGACGTGCTCGACGGGTTTGTCTGGCATTTGCGGTCCGGGCACCACGGCATGTAGCAATGGAGCGATCAAGTGCAATTCCAACCAGATGCCTCGCGCCGAAACATGCAATGGTCTCGACGACAACTGCAATGGTTCGACCGACGAGGGAAATCCCGAAAGCGGCCAGGCATGTACGGCCAACGGGCAGGTGGGTCAGTGTCGCCAAGGCACGACGACGTGTTCGGGCGGAATGCTGGCCTGTACCCCTTCCGCGCCGACGACCGAAATCTGCGACGGTCTCGACAACAATTGCAATGGGTCGAGCGATGAGGGAAATCCCGGAGGTGGCGGCTTGTGTTTTGCCAACGCTCAGGGCGAATGTCGCAATGGTACGTTGTCGTGCACCGGCGGAGCGTTGGTGTGTAATGCGAGCGCACCAAACACCGAGATTTGCGACGGTAAAGACAACGACTGCGACGGGTTGATCGACGAGGGCAATCCCGGTGGCGGTGCTGCTTGCAATACCGGTATTCCCGGCAAGTGCAGTGCGGGTACAGTCACGTGCGTCAATTCGGCGCTCACTTGCGTGCAAAATCAGCAGGCGTCGCAATATGAAACGTGCGGCAACGCCATTGACGACAACTGCAATGGTCAAACGGATGAGAACGCCGATAACGATGGCGATGGGTACGGCATTTGCGACAACGATTGTTGCGACAACCCGACGCAATGTAATCAGCCGAGCACCGTGAACCCGGGGGCATTCGAGGTGCTCAACAATAGCATCAATGACGATTGTGATGCGACGACGAGTGATACGGTTGCGCCGGCTCAATGTGGACCCGCGCCGCTCGTGACGCCGACGTCGGCCATGAATCTCGTCAATGCCATGGACATTTGCCAAACCGCGCTGGTAAGTCCGCCGACCAACGCGCAAAAGAAATGGGGGGTTCTCTCCGCTGTAATCACGTCCGCCAATGGTGTCGCTCCGGCCCCGACGGATTTGCAACGTGGAGTTCTCGCGAATTTTGGTCCCAATGTGCTGCCGCGCAAAGGCACGACCATGGCCGCGCTTTCTTCCGGCACTGCGCGTGACGCGACCGATCCCGGCTTCTTTGCGCCGCAACCGCAAGGATATTATGGCGGTGGTCTCGGTGCTCCGCCTCCCGCCTATCTCGCAGCGCACGGTGGTACACTCCAAACCACACCGGGATGTACCACGGCAAACGATGCCAATGACTCGGCCAACCTCAAGGTACAGATTCGCGTGCCGACGAATGCGCAATCGTTTACGTACAAATTCAAGTTCTACTCGACGGAATACCCCGAGTGGCTCTGTACGCTCTACAATGACTTCTACCTCGCGTTGTTGACGTCGACGGTGGCTGGAATTCCAGCGGACAAGAACATCTCGTTCGATTCGATGAACAATCCGGTCAGTGTCAACAATGCGTTCTTCGATGTGTGTAACGGTTGTTCCGCTGGGACAAACGAACTCGTTGGCACCGGCGTGGGCGGTACAGGGGGCATTTTGACCGATGGTGGTGGTACCACGTGGCTCACGACAACGTCGCCCATTACGCCGGGAGAAACCATGACGATTGAATTCATGATTTGGGACACCGGTGACCAGGTCTGGGATTCCACGGTGTTGCTCGACGCATTCGAATGGTCGACCAACAGCACGATCGTCGGCACATCGCAATGATGTGAAAAGGCCGCCCCACGCAAAATCCCGTGTCCTCTCACGGGGCGGCCATTTCGACAATTCCCGCATTCACCTGTCCGGTCGGCGTGACATTCTTGCAATGCCCGGTAAAACCACGAAGGGCAACCATTGCCGCGCCGAAAAATTGCGTATCCGTCAGAAGCCAATCAGATCGTCGCCGTCGATGGAATCATTGATGTGGTTTCGGATCGCATCGTTGTCGAACGTTCGTGCCACAAGTGGCGCGGAGAATTCCAACGCTCCGCGCGCTTCCGCGGGCGTTAGGTTTGCCCGCGTCAATACTTCAATGGCCGCACATACGTAGGCCCCGCATTCATAACCAAATGGCTGGCGCGGCCCCGCAAGGCGCGTGATGGGGCTATCGACGACGAGGTTAAAACAACGACGCAGTTGGTTCTCCGTCACTTGCGCAATCCCGAGTGGTTGCAGTGGGTCGTAGACATAAACCGCCGTGTTGCTCTCCTGCGGGTAACGTACTCCAACGACCCAATGATTCCCCCCTTGATTAAGCACCTGGACCTCCACGCGCGCATTCCCGGCCAAACCCCGAATCCCCTCGAGATCGACCGTGGGCACCCATCGCTGGGTGCCTACCAGCAAGCCCACGGGTACCTCGTAGCGGCAAAATACCCCGGCTCGGCGGCGCTCCACGATATTGACAAATGCGTCAATGATCCGGTCGTCCAAATAGTCATGTAAGTCCCTCGTTACGAGGTCCTGATGGAACTTGGTGAGTTGAACATCGCCAATTTTCTTCCACAACGTGGCGACAACCGCCCCTGGTCGAGCAATCGGTACCTTGAGCTGGATATCCGCAAGGGCATCGTGCAGGCAGCTCACGACGTAGTCGTACTTATCCTCATCTTTGACCGTGGATACATCAGCTTCCGGCGGCAAAGAACGTATAGCCCGGTAACCCTCGTCGAGCGTCTTGGCCGCCTCGATTTGCTCGATCACACTCAACGCCAGCACCAGCTTGAGCGAATCACTGCTTTCTTCCGAGAGCGCTGATTCAATGAGCTTTTTCTCTTCGGCACCGTCACTC
>JBGAOI010000308.1:0-8313 GCA_044221885.1 Polyangium sp. (in: bacteria) | reverse complement strand
CGTGAAACTTGCCCGCAAGCATCGCCAGTTGATCCTCGGGCGCGAAACGACTGCTTACGAGGTACGGTTTGTCTTTGCCATCGGACTTGAGTGTCGGAAGCGGCGCGTTGATCAGCACGAGGCGCCCCCCAAGAGCCCACGTTTGCGACCAATTGGCATGCATGCTTTCATGCAAGTGGACGATCGCGTCCGTGGGCAAACTCTTCACAACATGCTGAAGAAACACGATTTTGTCGCCATCGGACGCAATGGGCAAACCCTTCTCGTTGAAGCGACCTCCCGTGCGCCTGGCGTACGCGACGGCCGGCGCGCCATCCCGGAGTACCGCAAGGAGCGCCGGGGCAAACAGGGCAAGTGCGACAACTCCGCTCCATGTCCACGGCATTTCGACAGACAAACCACGATGACGCCGAATGTTTCCACGCACGTATTCAAAGCACGATGCGCTCGAAGCGACCAAAGCGCCCATGGCCAGGGCAAAGTATGCGCCAAACGTTTGAGGCCAAAAGACATGAATGTCTGCGCCTTGTTTGAACACGACGTACTGAAACACCGCCATGCCCAAATACGCCAGCGGATACACCTCAGCTTCGTGGCGCAGAAATGCGAGCCGCAGGAAGCTCACGACAGCCGCGGCTTTGCCTAGCCAAATCGCAATGGGCGTAAACGACAACTCGATCCAGTACCGTCGCGAAGCCAGGACAGCAGCCAGCGGAAGACTGTTCCCGGACGAACGAGATCCGTACGTGTTCAAAAGATCGCCGAGTTTGCCCGCGCGTTGAAAGACGGCCAAGTAAAACAGTCCCGAAAGAACGGACAACGTCGCCCAGAGGATCCAAGTTTCAGCGAATCTTCGTTCGTGGATCGGGCCAAACGCGCGTCTTCCCCCGAAATATCCTCGAAAGAGCCAAAAACCGAGCAACAAGCCGGACAGAACATAGGCCGGCCAGTCGGAATGCAGCGCCATGAGCAGCCCCAGGGCACTCGCCGTCAGGTACCGACGCCTGTTCGTCTGGGACAAACGTACCGCACCCCAGATGGCCAAGAGCGACCAGAACATCAGGGGTACTTCGAGAACGTTGAAGTTGGCAAAAGCGAGCGTGATCGGAAGAACGACAAACCCGATGGCCGCAGCGGCCCCCGACGCTGGGCGCCAGATCGCTCGCCCGATCGCGTAAAGCAACGGCGGCGTGAGTGTGGACAGGACAATCGCGGGAAGACGACACACGACATCGTGTCGACCAAACACTTTCATGAAAAGTGTGGTCACCCAGAAAATCCCCCACGGATGATGACAATAGAACATCTCGGGACCGGGTTTGGCGGCGGTGTATTCCCAAACCGGCCCAACGATGCCCCAGCGCAACATGTTCTCCGCGATGATGCCCATGCTCGCCGCGGCTGCCCAATGTCCAGCAAGCACCGGGCCCAGCATTTCCCACGAAGCGACAAGCCCCATCCACACGGTGGCCAAGAGGGTCACGACACGAGCGACGCGTGTTTCGACATCGTTTGCCCGAGGCAAACCGTCGGTACATCGAGACAAACGCCATGTCGAAGGCGGGGTCATTCGAGGCGAGAGGGTAGCCGAAGGTTTGGCGATGTGCAGGGTCCAGATTCGAGATGTCGACATCGACTGATCCGCAGGGCCACGAAAGCGTGGTAGGTTGCGCGGCGTGGTTGTTCTCGATCGGCTACCGCGCGCAGCAAAACGTAATCCCCAGGAAGCATGCCTCGCGCTCGTGGGGATCGCCGCGTGCGTGTATGTCGTGGTGTACCCGTTCACGGTGACGCGTTACGCGCCGATGACCGACTTGCCGTTTCATGCGGCAAACACCGGGATCCTCCGGAACTATCTCGATCCCGATTACCACTTGCGCGAGCAATTCGAGATTGCCCCGATTGGTGTGCCGTACATTTCGACGTACGTACTGGGGGCACTTTTCATGCTCGTGGTCCCTTCGTGGATCGCCGTGAAGATCGCGGCAGCCGTCATGTTGGCGCTGCTTCCATTGGGCCTTGGGCTGATGTTTCACGGGATGAAAAAGAGCCCGCTCTTGGGTTTGGCCGGGCTACCGTTCGTGTGGAATTTTCTGACGCATTGGGGATTCTTGAATTATGTGGGCGCGCTCGGCCTTTTTTGCGCCGCGATTGGCTTGACCTTACAGGTGCTCGACAAACCATCGTTTGCCCGGCAAGTGCGGCTTTCTGCCGTTCTTATTTTGCTGTTTTTTACGCATATTTTTCGATTTCCGTTTGCCCTGCTCGCCGTCGTCGGAACAGCCGTCGTGATGTTCCCAGCCACGCGTCGCGTATGGCCAATCGTTCCACCTCTTTTTGTGCCCATCGGACTTTTTCTGGTGTGGCTCCGGGTGCGGCCAGCCCTCTTGCGTTCGCCATTGTTGCTCAGCGATATCAACTCGGCGCGATTACAAGAATTTCCGAATTATTTGCTGGAAGGCGGATTTCACGATCCAAATGAAGCAACGGCCCTTCTCCGGGGTTTTCAAATGCTTGGCGCGGTGGCGCTCGTGCTCGTGTTCGCGGCGCTGCTCGATGGTCGATCGGAACGACGCACAAAGCGCGATTGGAAATGGTTTGTCGGAACCATGTTGGTTGTGTTCGGTTGTGCAGGCGCTTTTTTCCTCTTGTTCATGAAACTGCCCATGGCCGCTGGGCTTTGGTGGTACATTTACCCGCGAGAAAGTGTGGCTACGGCGTTTTTGGCCCTGGGTTTTTTGCCGAATCTGCCGCGCGCAGCGCCCTTGCGCATACCCATCGTGCTCATGCTCTCGTACGCGCCATTGCCGCTTGCCAGGGCAATGGTGGAGAATTATCGCAATTTCGATCGGGTCACGTCGGACTTCCATCGAATCACGCAGAGGATTCCCGTCGCTCCCAAACTGATGTATTTGATTTTCGACCACAGCGGCACGAAAAAGAAAAATACGCCTTTCATGCATTTGCCAGCATATGTCCAAGCCGAGAAAGGCGGTTGGCTGAGTTTTCATTTTTCAATTTTTGGCGGAACGCCGTTTCTTTATCGGAATCCACACGAGCCCGGTGTGGTGATTCCACCTGCGGTGCCGGAGCGCTGGGAATGGACACCGCAACGATTTCAAGTGCTCGAGCACGGTCGCTTTTTTGATTGGTTTCTGGTGCGAAATCCGACATCGCCGGCACATTTGTTTCGTCCCGATCCGGCGATTGTCCCCATCGATCACGTTGGCTCCTGGTGGCTCTATCGACGAGAAAACACTCCGCCACGATCGAATTGACGCTGGCGTATCGGCCATTAGATAGGCTCCAGCGAACCACGATGGCACTACAAAACAACGACCAGGCCTATCAGTTGGCGGTGACGCCCGAAGAACGCCTCCGTACGCTCATTGAAGCTTCTCCAGATCCCATTTTCATGAAAGATGGGAATGGCCGTTGGCTGGAAGTCAATCGTGCGGGACTGGAATTGTTTCAGCTCGACCACGTGGATTACCGCGGAAAAACAGATTACGAACTCGCGGAACTTTCACCGTTTTACCGCGATGCCCTACGTTATTGCGGGGAGACGGACGCCAGCGCGTGGCAATACGCTGGCTTGTCGCGAAATGAAGAACGAATTCCCATGCCCGACGGGATCATTCGCACGTACGATGTTCTCAAAATGCCGCTTTTTCACAATGACGGCGGGCGCAAGGGACTTTTGATCCTCGGCCGGGACATTACCGAGCGGAAAATCGCCGAAGAAGAGCGGGATCGGCTGCTGGAAAAGGAGCAATTGGCCCGCGCAGTGGCGGAGCGAGCCGAACGGCAAGCGTCATTTCTCGCCCGAACGAGTCAAATGCTCGTGGAAACATTGGATTATCGTGATACGTCGACACGCCTCGTTCATGCCTGTGTTCCCTTTGCTGGCGATTGGTGCGCGTTGTGGACGAAACGCGAAGATAGCCGAGTTTGTTTGGCCGCGATTACACCTCGCCTGTCATTCTCGGACGAAATGTGTGTCGATTCGTCGCTGACATCTGGCCTGGGGACCGCATTGTTTGCAGGAAAATCCATTTTGATCGAATCGCTCGAGCATGCGTCGGAGGCCGAACGTCTGGCCATCCTTGGATCAAGAAACTCGGCGGATTTACCGCTTGTCGAGGCATTGAGTTTGGGCTCGTTCCTTGCGGTGCCATTGGTCGTGCACGGGCGCCTTCTTGGTGCGCTCGCGCTGGGAAGAACCATTCGCTCGCAAAGGCTTTCGCCAAGCGATTTGGCGCTCGCGGAAAATCTCGCATTACATGCTGGTTTGGCTTTGGCCAACGCCGAGCTCTATCAGCAAGCCCAAAATGCCATCGTGGCGCGCAATGAATTTTTGTCCATTGCCTCGCATGAATTACGCACGCCGTGTACATCGTTGCGCCTGGGCATTGAAGTGCTGTTGCGGCATATTCGTCAAGAATCACCCGATCGTTTGTCCTTTTCGCTTCTCGAAAGGATGCTGGTCACAACCGATCGTCAAAGCAAACACTTGTCGTATCTCATCGATCGCTTGCTGGACGTATCGCGATTCGATGGCGGACGGCCCGATTTAGCCATGGAAGACACGGATTTGGCGTCCATCACCAAAGAAACTGTGAATGCATTACGGG
This sequence comes from Polyangium sp. (in: bacteria), assembly GCA_044221885.1. Lineage (GTDB taxonomy): Bacteria > Myxococcota_A > Polyangia > Polyangiales > Polyangiaceae > Polyangium. The sequence continues at coordinate 3,679 of JBGAOI010000308.1, read as the reverse complement.
AGGAAGCAATGCGGGCGGGTTCTACCGTATCGGTGTTTGTCGAGGGGCCGGCGCGCGGGATGTGGGATCGCACGCGCATTGGGCAAGTCTGCACGAATTTGCTCACCAACGCCATCAAATATGGATCGGGCAAACCCATTGCAGTACGCGTTTGGTCCACGACAGACGAAGCTTTTCTGAGCGTCGAAGATCACGGCATTGGCATTCCCCAAGATCAGCAGAACCGAATTTTTGGCCGATTCGAACGCGCTGTTTCCAATCGCCACTACGGTGGCCTTGGACTAGGTCTTTATATTTGTCGGCAAATCGTAGAAGCCCATGGCGGAGCGATTGACTTGATCAGCAGCAACCACGACGGCACAAAATTCACTGTGAGGCTTCCGCAGAGGCAAGCTAGGTCCACAAACTGAAGGTTCAGTTGTCCGGACAAATACGCAATATCTCCAAGAGATGCTTGGCCAGAGTCAGGGACGTGCACGCGTCGGGCAATCCCAGCATTCGGCGCGAATCGGAATCGAGCACCCATCCAGCATTACGCAGCAATTCATCGGCAGCGGCCCGAGTTTCCAATGCAATACGGCGCTTCGCATCGGGACTCGACCGCCGACGAGCCCAAACGGAAATCCGATGCGAAAATGCAGCGTGATGCGCTTCTTCTTGGGCAATTTTCTTCATGGCTGCGGCCACTTCGGGATCCCGCGCATGTTTGGCTTGGTAGAACGCGACGAGCGCACCAAAGGTTTCTCGTAGCCCGCCTTCGATTGCGTTATGACAAACCAACGCTTCGAACGACGGCACCGGCGTGGATATTACGACAGGCACCGGAGCAATCGCCCCTGTACGTTTTGCCAACGCCCGCATACGTCGCGCGTGACGTTTTTCTTCGCGCGCCGCACGGGACGCCTGGCGCAAAAGCGCACGCGGAGCGCCATGCGCGCGAAGATCCCGACGCAACTGGCGAAATGCATCTACGGAGGCCGCTTCCAAATGTGCAGATTGGGCAAACCATTGCTGGACAGGGGAACCAGCACGAGCGTAGGTTTCTGCCAAACCCACCGGACGTCGCCCCGCACCGCACGTATAATGCGAGGAACATTCGACCGCGGGAATACTCGTGCCATCTGGTTGGGCAATCTTGATGGGCTTGCAACTGTCGGAATTCGCGCAATACCTCGCACATGCGTTATCGATTGAATCCGAAGGCACCGGACCGCCGTCTTCTCCGCTGCTTGCAGGTAAAATCGGAATCACCGCATGGTCCGAACGAGATTCGCAATTACCAATACAGGCCAAACCCCGAGCGCCCAAAGTCGATGACGCCATGATCATCGCCAAAAGTTGAATCAAGCGCGCATTTTTCATGGTGGTGGCTCCACGGCAATTTCTGCTGGTGGACGAGAGACTTCGGGCGGCGGCGTCACGAGAACACTTCGAACCTGCTGGAGCTGCGCGTTGGAAGGATACTTGGCCAATGCCGGATCGAGCGTGATTGTGCCGCCTAGACGCGTGGCCTCAACAACGGCTTCGTCCGATGACCTTCCGCGCATATTCGAATACATGGGCCGTTCAAGACGCTCGCGCGAAATCGTTGCGGTGCCCGTTGCGTCCAACCCCGTACCCGTCGCATTCATGGCGTATCGCCGATCCCCTTCTTCTGCGCTCAACGTCATCTCGGAAGGGATTGTCGCTGGTGTCCAAAACACGCGAATCGAGGCGTCTCTTTGCGTGGTGTCTGTGTCCCAGTGGGCGCGCAATGAAAATGGTTCCGGCAATTGCACGGTATTGACGTAACGCTTCGATTGATGCAATAAAATGATTTGAAACGTCGTCGCTTTCGTCCCAACTTGCGCCAGCCATTGCCTTCTGGAATCAAGGGCAAATTGTTTTTCTTGACCACCTATTTCGGCAATGAACAATTTATCCGTTGGTCCAACCGGGATGATTCCGTGGCTATCCATTGGCGCCACAAAAAATTGGGTCGTCCAACCATTGCTCCGAGCTTCGATGTACAGCGCAAGTTCGCGGGGGGCATAATCCGACGATGTTTTCGGCTCGGCAAAAGAATGCTCACATCCGAGCTCCAACACAGCAGCCAACGTCAACGTCGCCCACTTGATGCTCGGTGATTGCAATGATCCGCCCACGCCCACCCCCCGATTCGACTCATTTCATACGCAAAGCGTGGATATGCACGGGACTTCGTTCGAGCGCACATCCTGGGACATTTTTGCTGCACTTCGCTTTGACGCTCGGAATGACATCGGCCGGACGAACCCTTTGCCATTCATCCCACGCCAGCGAAGTTTCTTTCTCCGGGGCGTGTAATGCACCCAGCGACAAGACCTGAATGCGGAGTAAATCGTGATCTCGCGGCTGAACTTCGAGGCCCCGACGCACGGCTTCGAGCGCCCCGCGCGAATCTCCAGCGCTGGCCCGCGCAGTCGCCAACATGACCCAAACAGCGTCATCGCTCGGTGCTTTTTCCGCCGCTTCGCCCAAAGGAATGGCCGATTGATCAAAACGCCAAACTTGAGACAACGCTTCCCCACGCAAATACGAAACCGCCGGATGATCAGGGAGAATCTTCGAGATCCCATCGACCCATTTCATGGCCTCGTCCACGCGCCCTTGACGTCCGGCGAGCATGGCCAAAGCCCCCATGACGACGGCTTTGGGCCGAGGATCGGTCGAACCTTCGAGCGCGGCCAATGCCGCCATGAAACTGGGTCCCGCTTCGTCGCGGCGTTCTTGCAATGCCCCGACGAACCCGAGGCCATGGTCATACAATCGTCGCCAGGCGGTTTTGCGAGGTTTGTCGGAATGACTTGGCGCTTCCCCCGGACCTATCCACGATTCGGCTTCGGAAATCACCGTAATGGGTTGTGGAGCGCAAGCGTCGAGCTTGATGCCTGCTTTTTGAAACGCAACACCGCGCGCATTTCGCGTCGCTTCGCACGCAACCTTTTGCACCGGAAGATTACGTGTTCGGTGATTCAATCTCGCAATGACCTGGAGCGGAAATGCGACATTCGCCGGAACATCGAGCGCATATTCGACAACTTGCGCCGACCGCGGAGGCATTGTGTGATTAAAAACGGGCGCACGAAATTGTTCGGTTTGTCGTTCGAGACGCGGCATACCATCGTCACCCAATTGAAGCGCTCGCAAACGATGGGCCGTGGGGTCGTCCCCGGTTCGTCCGTGTTCGAGACCCGCTTCGGCAATCAAAAGACCTTTGGCGTCGTGGATTTCGATTTCAATCCACGCATCCTGGGCATCCATGACGCCGCCTGGAAAACGATGACCGACACTTTCATTACGCAAAGCCACATCCACGACAATGCGTTCACCAGCTTTGATTGCGGCGCCATCCGCAGGAAGAAAACGCTTGCCCCCTTCCCCAACGATGGCGGCAATATCGATGGACACCGACCCTTTCAGCATTTTTTGGACAAGCGCCAATGTTTTTTCATCTCCGCGCATCGCGGCAAGCCACGTATGAGCCCCGACGAACCGATGGGACGCAATTTTTCCGTCTTTTGCAGCCGGATCGTTACGTTCGGCGATTTCCTTGGGCATGTGGCAGCCGCGACAATCCTGCAATGGCACGTCTTCGTCGATGAGATGCGCGGTCGAGCCAGCATACGCCGATTGTTGCCAAGGCGTGACGTCGTCTTGG
>JBGAOI010000307.1:3177-8380 GCA_044221885.1 Polyangium sp. (in: bacteria) | reverse complement strand
AACTTGCCGGCGAATATACAGGATTGGACGTCGGTTCGGTGCTGCCTCCAGTGCCGCAACGAATAGCCACCGACCACCGAGCATTGCTCGAACGGCTCGCGATTGAATCGTTTTGGGATGGATGCGTTGGCGAAGGTGCCGCAGCGGCTCGGGCGCGCCGCTTGGTTGAGCACGCCCGCGATACGCGTACGCGGGACACCTTGTCGATCATTGCGCGCGATGAACAAACGCATGCGGATCTGGCGGCCGACGTGCTGCGGTTTTGCCTTTTTTCGGGTGGCAAGAGCATTCGCGATGTTCTCGTGGAAAACATAAAGCAGCGGCTCGCGGTGGAAGAGAAAAACCATTCCGCTACGAATGACGCTGACAAGGACGACTTGCAATCGTTCGGTCGGCCAAACGGATCGACGGAGCAGCTTGCTGTGGCTGAAGCGCTCGAATCGAGTCTCGCGTTGGTCATGTAGCGCGACGCCACGAGGTCAAATTTGGCTTGCCAAGCGTGACGCTTGTGCGGTAATGATTGCAGCATGAGTTCGTCCGAGCTGCCCGATCGCTTGTTCAAGCGGCATTTACGCGTGGGTTGGTGGGCCCTCGGCGTGTATTTGTTGCTCGGTTTTCTCCTCGAGACATTTCACGCGACCAAAGCGGGCCTTTATTTGGACGTGGGTAATGAAACGCGTCGGCTCCTGTTCCGGCTTGCGCATGCACATGGCACGTTGCTCGCCATGGTCAACATTCTATATGCATTGACGATACGTATCGCGGGGCTTGCGGCGAGTCCAGCGGTATCAATCCAATTGCTTACGGCGCTCTTGGTCTTGCCGGGAGGGTTTTTCCTGGGCGGCGTGTGGGCCCAAGGAGGCGATCCGGGATTGGGTGTGGCATTCGTTCCCGCGGGGGCATCGGCGCTCTTGGTAGGCGTTTTTCTTATTGCAAGGGCTGTGAGCCGAGGAGAATGATGTCTGTTCTTCCAAACGTCACGGTTCGCTGCGTACCGCGGCAAACGCAAACCCGTCGTGTTGACCGACGAATACCGGCACGTTTCCCGCCGTCAAATCCGAAGTTGCCAAGACTGCGAACGTTCCGTCGGACGTTTTCAACGAAACCTCTTCGCCATTTTGCGATACGGCACTTTGTTTCTTGTGCTGAATACGCACAGCGTCGTGCGCAATGAATGCTCCACCTTCATCAATCGGAATTCGCCGTGCCGCGCCTTCGCGCACGAAACTCCATGAACGCCAAAGGTGCTTGTTCGACGTTGGATTCAAATACATCGAATACGCCCCGAGCAATTTCCACGCCTTGTTTTTTGCGTCGCCGCTGCTCAATTCACCTTCCCATCCGCTGGGATACCCTTGACCTGGTCGACTCACGAATCGCGACCATCCACAAATTCGTTTGCCCGCGACGAGTTCCGACGATATGCGTTCGCCACCGAGAATACGCACCCGTCCAGCCATGGCTAGATCGGGAAAATCCGCTTCGGGCAAGCGTGTTTCTTTGTCTTTGGTATCGAGCGGTGTTGCACACGAAATGCTGTTGTCCGGCGTGATGTCGACATCGAACGCTTGATGCGCCACCGCCGGCGTAAAACCATCGAAGAGCCATGTTGCATCGGGAAGTGTATCGAGGCGTTTGACCGTACGAATGCGCCCGCGCAAAATGCACGCGCGAGGTGATTGACTGGTTCGCCCCGTCGACGCTTCAACGCATTGCACGGAAAAAGATGGCGCAGCGGATGTGGGCAATCGTCCCGGAGCGACCGTGGCTGCAGGACGTGCACTCGATGACGTCGTGGGCGCAGGCGTGTTTAGAGGAGCTGCTGACGCTGAAGATGTTGGCAATGGGTTTGGCGAGGTATTGGACGCTCCAGGTTGCGGCGACGTTTGCCCCATACGCGTGGGACTCGGCGACGAACAGCCGCATACGGCGACGCACCCAATCAAGGTGCACAGAATTTTGCTGCCGGGGAGCATGCGGCCATCATGGCACAACACGCGATGGCCTGGCCAGAAGAAACGGCGCGGGTTCTGCGGGAGCGTGGATCGGTGGGAATTGCGCGGATAAACGAGAGCGGTAGGTTTGTCGAGCCGTAGGAATCGATTCGGTGCCGTCGAGCACCGGACAACCGCTCACCCGCCCGAATCACCCGAACAACTGATGAACAACGTCGCGCCTGTTTTCGCTTCGCCTTCCCCGACAAACCGCAAGATGCGTTTTTCGTTGTCGGGGCATTTCGCTACGATCTCTGGATTGCCCGTCGCCGGAGTTGTCGTCGCATCCACATAACACCAACCATTCACCGGCTGGCCGTTGACAACCGGCGGATTGACCACGTCATTTTGACATGCATCGCGTTCTGCGCCCGTTGCTTGGACGATTTCGCAATAACAGTCCCAACCTTCTTTTGCGGCGCGCGGATCTTTTTTGGCCTGTTCCACCAATTTGGCTTTATCTGAGTTCGCCGGAATAACCGCGCGCGCGTTCGACGGATCGCATGTGCATTGCCCACCCGAATTCCGCGCCTCGAGAATCACGCACGGCACATTACCCTCCATATCAGGAACCAGCGTACGGGGCAAACATTGACCTCCAACGGCTTGCTTCAACCTATCGATAATGGCCGCAATCGCCGGACGATACCCGAAATCCGTCGCCGCTGGACCTTGATCGCTGAGTTGCGCTGGACAAACAGAGGTTACGACGCCTTGGTCGCCCATGTCGCGGAGCACTGCCAGCGGACGTAATGCCGGGTAAGCCTTCGCGCGCACCTGCATCGTGGGATTGTTCATGTTGTTCGGATCCGGTGCGCAAAGCGGATTGTCATTGTCGGACGCTGAGCAGTCGCACGCCGTCTGATTCATGTTCGTGCAGTCGCGCTCCGAGCCGGCCAAAAGCGGGAAAATGCACGCGTATTGTAAATCGTCATTGGGGATGGTCCATTCGTGACCATTGATGGGGTTTGCACTCGGGTTGACCATTGAATCCGCCAACACGGCGCCCGTAATTGGATTTACGCCTGTTCGTTTTTCCGACGTCTCGAGCATGAGCGGATCGAGCGGTTTTATTTGTTTCGCCGGATCGCCGAGAATGACGTCCCACGTCGTTGGGCTTGTCGGATTGTTGGGATCCACCGGGGCCGTCAGCTCGTTCGCGGCCTTGAAACCTTTTTTCAAATCCGACTTGTCGCGAGCAATATCTTGCCAAGGCACACCGACGATGCCGGCAAAAAGCACCAAACCTGGATCGCGAATGCTCGAATTGTTGTCTTGGGGATTCAGGTCCGAGAAGATCGGGTTTGCCACGAGGTTCCCGTCTCGATCGGGAATCTGTGCACTCGAAAATGCTTGCACGTACCGATCGGTCGGATAGAGGAAATCAATGCCGAAACGACGTTTCTGGTCCCAACAGCGTAAGTTGATGTTATCGTCGGCCTCGGACAAAAGAGCCGGTCCCGTCCCGCCATTCGGATCTTTGCATGTCGGATCGTCCGGACAACTCCCTACACCTTGGCCACAGGATTTGCAGCAAGGATCGTTCGGATCCTTCGCGCATTCTTGGCGTGCGCGTGGCAAACGTACAGGGGTCGCGCCATTTTGCAATTGACCGACGTAATAAAATTGCCCATACTCTTTGATGGAGCAATCGTTTTCGTCACTTAGCATGACAATCGCCAGCAGCGAATCGGGACGCAAAAATTCGGCGCGTTGCTGCAAAAGCACCTGGTCGGTGCCTGTCGGGATCGCCTTGTAGTTGTCGACAACGATGGATTCGTACGGATTGGGATCGGCGAGAAAACGATACACGGATTCGAGTTGCGATTCATACCCGCAGCCGATTTGTCCCGTTCCGATGACCATGTCCCGCAATGCCGGGACAAGGCCGAGCGTACCACTTTCGATAACGGCTTCGCCGCCGTATTTATTTGTCGGATCCCAGGCCAAGAACTTCTTGTTCATGAACGTGGGCACATCTTGCCCCCCGCATGCATCTTGACGCGCCAGCAAATGCCCCTTGTCGTTGTTCGTCGTATTCGGGTTTGGCGCGCATTCCTTCGATACCGTGTCCACATTCGGACAAGAATCCGCCCCATGGCCTCCAATGCTGGAACTGACCACGCCAATGTGAATATCGACGATGGGCTCGAATTCGCGGTTTGTCCCCGCTGGGCAAGGAATATCAGGATACGCAGGCTGCATGGCGGCAGGAACGCCATTGTTATCGATACACTTTGGATTGACCAAACCTTGCACCAAATCCGGAATGGCCATGGCGAGAATCTGCTGCTTGTCCGCCATACCGCGTGAATTGTCAATACTGAGAATCAAATCGATTTTGTCGACGGTCGATTGTCGAATTGGTTCAATGACGAATGGTGGGGGACAATTCCATCCACATGAATTGTCAATGGGATGGTCCGAGCAGCCCATGCTGACGGTTGCGGCGAGAGCGACCAACAGAATCATTCGCGGTGCGTGCTTCATGTCGGCGCATGATAGCAATCACCGTACCCATGACGAATCGGCGGCATGTTCACGAAAACTGCGGCGCTCTGCCATCTGAGTTGGCGGCAGACTCGCGAAAAAGGCAACGTCATTGGCGCAAGGGTTGCGTGTGTGACGTTGATGCCAAAGACGCATGCTTGCAGAATGGGACAGAGAATTGAGCGCTGGATATTTGCCTAGACTCTAGCCCGACGACGCGCTGCTTTCACCAAGCTTTGCGAACAGCACATCCAATCGCCGATCCAATTCCGGACGATCATCCGCTGCCAAATCCGTCGCCACGTTCCGAATCATCGTTGCGTGTTTCAAAATAGCCGCGCGATGTGCGGGGTTTTCCGCCATGTCCGTCACGTCCGTAAGCGCTCGGATCAAGCGCAAAAGCACGGCGATGTCGCTTTTTCCATATTGCCGAATCTGATGAATGGCCAAATCAATCGCCCGAGAAAAACCCAGCGCCGGCATGACAACCAAGACCTTTTTGCCCTGTTCATCGAGACGCACCTTTTCGCTGTCTCCACGTTGCGCAATTCGACCGAGCAAACGACTCAAATGATCGATACACGTCACCGCCGTGCTCGGATCATTCACTGCTGGTGAAATGGCTTTGAGCGCAATGTCCACGATTTGCCGAATCCCGAATTCGAAATCGTCCTGCATCGTCCGTACAGGACCCAAATCGAAGGCGTGTCGACAAGCTT
>JBGAOI010000307.1:0-3167 GCA_044221885.1 Polyangium sp. (in: bacteria) | reverse complement strand
AATCACGAGTTGCCCACCTTCCGGGACAAACTGGCCCATCGTCCGTACAAGGTGCAACGTCAATCCGCGCGTCTGCGCAATGTTCGCCAATTCATCGAGCGCCACGAGCTGCACATATCCCGATTCTTTCGCGCGCACGACATGCCCAGGTTTGGCTCGAGGAACCGGGGGCACATCGACGGCGGTTGCTGTTTGTTGGGGCAATGCGGCATCGATCACCACTTCCGTTTCGCCCGCAATGCGATCGACGATGTGGTTCGCCTGTATGGCCATCGCCATGTGGTGCACGAAAAACAAAAGCGAACCCAAGCACAAAAGAGCCAACAAAAGCGCTCCAAACACGCTGGTTGTCGGGACAAATGGTTCGGGAATCGAATGCGTCGAACGCAACACGAGCAAGCAATACGTGAACGTGCCAATAAACAAGCCCAAAATGTGCTGGCTCGTTCGGTCACGCATGAACCCCATCAAAATGCGCGGCGAGAATTGCGTCGATGCAAGCGACAAAGCGACGACCAATACCGAATAAACGATCGAAACGACCGTCATTACGCTGCCCGCGATCGTTCCGAGAACGACCTGCACCGCTGCGGGTTCGTCCGGTACAGCCCACGTCAAGTTTCGCCCGAAAGCTCGAACCGGAGCAAACCGGTCTTCGGCGTAGGGCAATCCGACCGCAAGCATGGCCAGGAACACCAACATCACGGCTGGTCGAAAGTACAAACTTCGGTCAACGTCGTAGATGTATTGACGGAATAGAAATCTTAGGCGGGACATCGGCGCGCAAGCATAGTCGAAGTAGGCAGAATTCCCAAGCCCGTTTTCCATTCCATGCCGCCAGAAGCGACAAATTCTTGGCTCCCAGGTCCTTCGGGCATTGACACGCAATTGCGCCGCCCGTTATGCTCACGGGCCACGCGCGCGTTCGCCGCCGACAAACCTCATGGATCTGCGCTCACTTTGCCCGCTTCCGTCCGCTCTCGTGCGCTTTCGTCCGCGCGATGGGCAACTCGCGATGTCCGTCGTTTGCAAAGCGACCTACCGGCTCGAGCCAGGCACGGCGTCTTTGCACACCGAACAAGAGCCGCTTCATTCGCGCCAAAAGCATTACCAAGACGATCCTGCGCAAAGCGTCGAGCGGCCAAACGACATGATTCCGTTCAAACCTCGCGCGGAAGTCCTCGTTGTCGGAAGTGCATTCGTGCCGCGAGGTCAGACCGCGCGCGTGCTTTCGGCGCGTGTCGTCGTGGGAGACCTTGATAAAGGCGTCGATGTTCACGGCCCCCGTACGCTTGGGCTCGACGGAAACGTTCGTGAAGGTGCTGGCTGGTCATCGATGCCTTTGCGATATGAACGTGCCGCCGGCGGACCCGACACATGGAATCCGATTGGCGTCAATACCAATTGGGATCAAGTCTACGGAACGCGGGCTCTGCCGCAAATCGTTCCACGTGGACATTTTTCGCCCAATCCATTCGCGCCACTCCCGCCCATTGGACTCGGCCCTCTTTCCAGCCAATGGCCACTTCGTCGAGACAAACTTGGCGCACGCGCCAATTCTTTCTCCGAAGAAACCATCGAATCGCAAGTCCTCGGCAACGATTTCGATGCCCACTTCTTTCAATGCGCACCGCCCGATCAATGGCTCGAAAACATTCGTCCTGACGAACGGATTGTCTTGGAAAACTTGCATGCGCAGCATCCACGGCTCGTGACGAGTTTGCCGGGGCTCTTGCCGGCGGTATTCTTGAGCGTTCCGGGATACGCACCGATGCAGATTCCGATGCGGCCCGATACGTTGTTGATCGACACGGATCGAGGTATCGCGACGGTGACCTATCGTGGGCAAAGTTTGGTGACTTCGTTTGACGCCCAAGGAACGTTTTACCTGCTATTGCAAGAAGCGGGACAAACCATTTCGGTCCAGCAGGCTCAAGCCATGATTCAAGCGGACACGCGCGCGGCCGAAGCCGCCCCATCGCCCGCGCCGTCCACACCGACACCGGATTATCAGGTCACCAAAAGCATTCGACTGAATGACTTGACCACTCGAGCGCCCGTGATGCCGTTTGGACAAACGCCACCTGCTCCAGCGTCTCCGCCGTCGAACCCTCGACCGAGTTTCGACGACGACGATGACGACGATGAAGAAGAGCAAAAGCAGACGAACATTTATAAAATGAACGTGTTTCAGACGCCTTCGCAAGCTGCCAAAGCCCCGCGTCCGCGTACACGTGAACTTCCGAAATCCTACGAACTCGAACAAATTATCTCGGGGGCGAAATCGCCGCTTCCGTTCCAGGGTGGATCTCCGTCGTCGCCGCCGGCATCGAGTCCGAATCCGCCTGGACAAACATCTGGTTTGCCATTTGGAACCTCTGTGGCTCCGCCATCTACGCCGGGCGTAGCGCCTGCACCCACCTCGGCGCCCAATCCCGCAATGCCTGCGGTCGTTCCATCGACGCTGCCTCAACCACCGGCATACACGCCGCCCATGCCCCCCAATGTTGCGCTCGCGCCGCCTCCTCCCGTGAGCGTTATGCAGCGTCCTGCAATACCCGCGTTGGCAGGCGTCGCGTCGGCGTCGGAATTGGCGCGAAATACTCCGGGCCCTGCATTTTCAGAACCGACGACTGCGCCTTACGCTGCCGCTCCAGAGCCACCGAAAACCATCGGCGAAATGCACGTTCGCGCAAAAAGCGCCGGTGCGCCCGAAGGCGTGCTCGCCGCATCCAATGCTGCGTCGGTCATGGCTCCCCTTGACAAACCCGCTCAAGACAAACCTGCGCAAGACAAACCTGGCCCGACCCTCGATGTCATCTGGTTCGAGCAAAGTTTTCTCCCGCGGATGCGTAAACAAGCGGAATGGAGCGTGTTTGTCCGGCCAGTCCAAAAGCCAACCGTGCCGCAACGCGGGCAACCTTTGCCTCCACCGCCTTCCGCTGACGCTGCCGAAGAAGCCGCCAAAGCCGACGTTCAAGCGATTCTTTTGCGAGCTCAACCGGCACGTGAAAACAATTTGGTTCCGGGCGGCGCAGGAGACAAAGACGCCGGGTTGTATTTGCTGGCGGGTACATTGACGTTTCCTCTCGATGATATCGAAATGCTCAAAGCCACGGCCAAAGCTGCTGCGCCGCTGGCCGCAAACGACAAAAAGCTCAAAGAAG
>JBGAOI010000306.1:0-8388 GCA_044221885.1 Polyangium sp. (in: bacteria) | reverse complement strand
TGGCAAAAGACGCCGCTTATGTCGAAATCATTCGCCATTCCTTGGGTTGGGTGATTGCACCCGGAGAAAAACCTCAGAGGCAATATACCGCGTATATTCTGAAAGCCCAAGGAGAACCGATTGCTGTCGAGTTAGGCGCGGCGAGTGATATCGAGGCCGCCGTGGCCCGTTTGCGCGACGCGCTTGCGGAATCTACACGAAATGATGTGTCGAGTTTGTCCAAGGCATTGGAAACGCAAATCATGCGGCCCCTTCGTTCGCATTTGGCGGGAATTCGCCAATTGATCATTGCGCCCGACGGAGCGCTCAACTTTGTGCCTTTCGAGGCGTTGATGGACGAGCAAGGGCATTATTGGGTGGAGAATCTTTCGATTTCCTACGTAACGAGTGGCCGCGATGTGTTTCGTTGGCCGCTAAAGTCGCCGAGTCGTTCGGAGGTGACGATTGTCGCGAATCCGGATTTCGGCGAAATCCAGCGGTCTGCAACGAAAACGTCAACCGAACAACGCAGCGTGGACCGCGTTGGCGTATCACGGCTTGGATTTTTGCCTTTACCCGGCACGGCGCAAGAAGGGGACGCGATTGCAAAGCAATTGCGTGGCGCGGTTCTGCATACCGAGAAGAAAGCCAACAAATCGGCCCTGATGTCGGTGGCGGGGCCCAAAGTGCTTCACATTGCTACCCATGGGTTTTTCTTGGACGAATCACCCGAAAATGAAGTCAAAGGCACGCGTGGATTTACCATTGAAGCCGATCCTCCGACCGAAGAACAGGCGACCACTTTGCCGCCTCCTCCGCGGATTTCGCCGATGTTATGGTCGGGTGTGGCACTTTCCGGGGCCAACGAACGCGGAGAAACGCGAGGTGATGGCATTCTCACGGCATTCGAGGCATCGGGTCTCGATTTGGATGGCACGAAACTCGTGGTGTTGAGTGCGTGTGAAACGGGTTTGGGTAAAATGTCGCAAAGCGACGGTGTTTTGGGACTACGCCGTGCGTTTGTCTTGGCCGGTGCGGAAACGACGGTCATGAGTTTGTGGAAGGTCGACGATGAAGCGACACGGGATATGATGATTGGTTATTATCGTCGGCTGGAAGCCGGAGGCGGACGGAGCGAGTCTTTGCGCGAAGTACGACTGGCAATGCTGCACAACAAAGAGACATCGCATCCATTTTATTGGGCCAGTTTTATTGTCTCGGGCAATCCAACACGATTGGATGGAACGGCAGTGACCGTTCCCGCGGTTTCGCCGGGCGCGCGAGGTTGCGCGTGCGTTGTGGCGGGTGACGTCACGCGGGGCGATACCTCGAGCGCGTTTTGGTTTGTCGTCGTAGCGGGTAGTGTCGGAATGGTTCGTCGGAGGCGTTGGGCATGATGACCGAACCTACGGGAAAACCGTCCGATGGCAGCACGAAGCGACTCGTGGAGTTGTGCATAGGCTACTACGTATTTTATGTCATAACCGGGATTGTCGTGAAATACTTTCAGGGATCGGCCGCCCGCGGATTTCCTGGAATGAACGATTTCGAGTACCTGGCATACAGCACGCTTGGTGCGAATTTGACGTGTATTGCGGTTGTCTTGTACAAACGCTGGTTTCACTTGCATTCCGTAGATTTCGTCACGATTGCCGGACGTTCGATTCCGCGTGAATACATGTATATCATTCCCTCGGGGTTTTGTACGGCTGTGGTCATCCCGGCAACGACACTGATGTATTCACTGCCCATCTCGGTCATGGTGGCCATGGTCATCATGCGCGGCAGTGTGATTGTGATCAGTCGGTTGGTCGACGCGATTCAGGTACGTCAAGGTATTTTGAAGCGCAAGGTGCATGCGCAAGAAAATATTGCGGTGTTGTTTGCATTGTTGGCGGTGAGCGTGCACTTGTTCTGGGATCAGTCAGCAAGCGGTTTTGATTTTTGGGATTCGACACCGGCAGTGGTGATTCTCGGGTCGTATATTGCGGCGTATTCGTTACGCATTTACATCATGAATTATTACAAGAATACGCGGCATCATCATATCGAAGGTCAAAATGAGGTGTTTTTTGGAATCGAACAGATTTCGGCGAGTATCACGATGATTACGGCCACGGTCTTTTTTCTCCAATCACCCCATTGGTTTCATTGGTCGGCCCCGCAATTGATGAAGTTCCACGCGGCCATCGACGAACCGCGACGTTTGCTGGGCTCGTCAATCGACTAACTTCGCTGGTTGCGGGGACGACAGCGACACTTCTGTTTTCCCTCTTTTTTGGAGGCAAACTTCCAAGCTGGCCCGATTGGATTTCCCTTGGTTTCATTTTTGTCGCCGTTGGTTTTTTGACCAATGCTGAAAAGCGCCGAACACAGGAATTGACGGCATCGCACGGATGAATTGCCGAATGAGCTCGGATGCCGGCAGAATGCAGGCGAGTCAATCGAGCGCAGTTCACTGTGGGTTTGGCGCGAAAGACGAAAATAGTCCTCGCGAATTTCCGGACCTCCTTTATGATGTCCAGCACGCCATGAAACACTCCGCCCGATCTCTTGCGCCCGGGTTTTTGATTGCGTCTCCGCCCCTGGGAGATCCCAACTTCGACCGCACTGTCGTGCTTCTCGCGCTTCATGGCAAAGAAGGCGCGCTTGGATTTGTGATCAATCGCGTCGCCCCTGTATCCCTCGGCGAGGTTTTCAAACTTGCTGGATATGGTGAATCGGAAACAGCGGAGAAAGGCGCTGTGTACATCGGTGGCCCGGTTTCGCGTTCCACAGGGTGGATTCTTTGCGTCGACCCGGATCTCGATGCCAACGAAGACGGTGTTTTGGCCATCGACGACCGATTGCGCATTACATCAAGGCGATCGGCATTCGATGCATTCGTGGAAGATCGCCGAAACCATCCACATCAGCCGGATCCCAAAAAACGGATCGTCATTTTGGGTTACAGCGGCTGGGGTCCCGGACAACTCGAACGTGAAATTAGCTCGGGCGCATGGCTTCCAACGCCGCTCGATGAGGGCATTGTGTTCGACTCCGACGTCGAAAAACGTTGGGAACACGCCTATGCGCTTCATGGGCTCACGCCGGCTGTAATGATGACCATGCGGGGCGGTGGTTCAGCGTGACGCGTTGATCGTCCCTGACAAACCTACGGTTTTCCATGGACGCGCTGAAAACGTCGGTCGTGCCAACGCAACATTTCGAGCGTGCCGACTTCTCGCAGCCAAGGTTGATCATGCGGTCCGGGTAAAACGATCGTTTCGTGCGTGATGCGTCGTTTCGTCAACTCAGCCGCGAGCGCCTCGTTCGCTTCACGGAATGGATCCGCAGAACTCGTCTCGAGATGGATGGAACGAGGTTCGTGATTTCGGATGAGTTGTTCGAGGCGATCGGCGTAAGGAACTGCGCGGTGTGTACCGATGGCCGCTTGTACGGCGCCGAGAGCTCCGAACGCCAAAGGTTTGCGAAGAAAAACTTCCATTGCGACAAACCCTCCCAAGGAGCAACCATCGATGGCGATGCGTTGGACGTCCGTGGTGACGGATGCTTCACGTCGGGCCGCAGGGATGACGACGTCGGTGATCCACTGGGCGTACCCATCGAGTGCGGTCTTGAGGTTGGGGGATCGATTGACGTTGGGCGTGTAGGGGCACGCAATAACAAACCCACCGAAAGGTGACGTCACCAGATCTGCGTTGACTGCACGCAAGTGATCCTCGGTCAAGTCACCACGTTTGGCAGTACGAACCACGGGGGCGTGCACGAGGCGACTGATATTCGACGCGAGACCGTATCGTTCGAGCCACGCAAAGGCGCCCGTGCGTTGGTCACCCGTTTCGCCAAGTCCGTGCAGAAGAACGAGCAACGAAAGGTTGGAGCTCGGAAGAATTTTTTGCGGAATGACAAGCGTCATTCGTTGTCCGAGTGCACGATCTCCGGCAAGCGCGATGTCGCGTACATCGACATCGGGAGCAGTGAAGACATCTGCTCGCGCGATGCGTGTGTCGAAGGCTGCGACGCTTGCAGCGACAGCGCTGAGAAAGGTGCGACGTGTCGCGCGCATCTCACGAAAGGTAACCGATGTTCAGCGTGCACGACCAGTGCTCGACGCTGTGCGTAGGTGTTCAGCATTGTTCAGCGACGTTTGCGGATTTCGATCGTGTCGATGAAGAGGAGGATCGAGCCGACACGATCCTTGATACGTTGTGGCCCGCGCCGTTTCTCCCCCGGCTGCTCGGACAAGAGACATGCAGGAATCGAATACCGGACGTGCCTTGCCGCAACTGGACACCGTCGCTTCGGCTCTCGAGCAAACGCTCGAAAATGAGCCTGCGCTGTTGGATCTGATGGTCCAAGCGCTATCGAAAGGAGCGAGCCCCGCAGATTTGTGGGAGCAGCTCCATGCGAATGCCCAACGTGATGGACGTATTGCGGAGTTAGCTGCCGCGTACGACACCGTTTGTCGCGACCGTAAGGTTCGTCTGCTCCAACCCGCCGCGCAAATCGAACTGCTCACCAATGGAGCGAGTTTCATTTGCGACATCGCAGGTGATGGTGCAACCGCGCAACCACACCTCGAACGCATCATGCAGTTGTCACCTGGCAACGTGGACGCGTTCCAACGGCTCGAGACCGTGCTTCGCGAACGTGAAGACTGGGTGAAGCTTGCCGAGCTCTACATGTCCATGTCGTCGCATCGTCAGGACAAACAAGAGCAGCTCGCGTTCATGCGCGCTGCGGTGCAGATCTACGGAGCGCTTCCGGGTGAAGAGGAGAAGGCGTTCAAGCTGCATCAGCAGATCCTGCGTGTAGATCCAACCGATGCTGACAGTCGCACGGCGATGACGGAACGACTCACCGCGGCGGGGCGTTTGTCCGACGTCGCGAAGTTGTTCGAAGCGGCAATCGCGGCAGATCCACCAGCGGCCGAAGAAGAAGTTTTGGCTCTGCGCGAGCAAGCCATCGAGCTGTATGTCGATCGCCTGCATGAGCTCGAGAAGGCGTTGCCCCACGCCGAAGAGGTGCTCAAGAAAAACGCCGACAGCGAATTGGCGTGGCGAGCTTCCGAGCAACTCTTGACGCACAAGACATTGGCTGCACGTGCAGCCGCAGCGATCGAGAGTGTGTACGTGTCGCGTGAGCAGTTCGAAGACGCCGCGCGCATGTTGACCATTCAAATCGACAGCGTTCGTGGGCCGCGTCGTCTCGAAGCGCAGAAGCGTTTGGCGTTGTTGCAGTACGACAAACTCGGCGATTTGCCTGCGGCATTTACGTTGCACGAAGGCATTTTGACGGTCGACCCGAACGACGACGAAGTGCGTGCGCGTTATCGCAGCATTGGCGCGGTTCTCGATCGTCGCCTCGATGTGACGCGTGTGCTGACGCGAGCTTCGACCAGCGCGAAAGATCCACTCGTCCGAGCAAAAATCGCGGCGGACTTGGGCGAGTTGTTTCTCGAAACGGGTGATACGAAGCGCGCCCGTGCCTCATTGCAAAGTGCAGTCGATGCGGGTTTGTCCGATGAAGCAGGTGTGCGTGCCGCTCGAGCGTTGGCGGATCTGTGCGAGCAGGCGTCGGATTGGAATGCGCTTTCGGCTGTCCTGGAAAAACTGAGCGAAATCGATCCCGATGCCGAGTCACGCGCGAAGATCGCTCACCGTTTGGCGCAGCTTTGTGAATCGCAACTCAACAACACCACCGGAGCGATTGCTGCCTACCGCAAATTGATTGGTACGTCTCTTGAAACCGAAGCGTTGCCGGCGCTCGAGCGCCTGTACGAGGTGACCAAGGACGAAGTCTCGTTGTGTGATGTGCTCGAGCGGCGCGCTCTGCACGAAAAGGATCCCGAGGCAGCCAAGCAACTCGCGTTCCGCGCTGCCGATTTGCGTGCAGCACGTTCGAGCGATCTCGGTGCCGTGCTCGACGGTTGGCGTAGGTTTCTCGAGACGTACGGCCCGTCGCGCGACATTCATGCGCGCATCTTGCCGCTGCTCGAACGAGAAGGGCGATTCGAGGAACTGGCCAAGACGCTCGATGCCGAAGCTGGTTTGACAGCGCCGGAAGAACGTATCCCGGTACTCGCCAAACTCGCGAATGTTCGTCAGGAAAAACTAAACGATCACGCAGGTGCGATCGACGCGTACCGTCAGGCACTCGATTTGGATCGGTCGGACGACGCGTGTCGCAAGGCTGTCGAACATCTTCTGCGCAATGGGGATCAGCGCATTGCAGCAGCGAACGTGCTCGAACCGATTTATCGGCAAGAAGGCGCGTTCACGGGCTTGCTCGAAGTCCTCGAGACGCGCGCTGAGCTTGCCGACGAGGCGATGACAAAGCTGGCGGCGCTGCGTGAAGGCACGGAGATCGCCGATCAGCAATTGAATGATCAAGCGCGGGCATTGAAGAATGCTGGTCTTGGTTTGCGCGTTGCTGTGGCGGGCGCAGCGGATGACGTGCCTGAATGGCTCGCATCCGTGCAACGTTTGGCCGGCTCAGATTCGCTCGCGCTGGCCAATATTTTGGTGCAAGCGTTGGGCGATCGTCAGGTTGATCATCCCGCACTCGCCGAACTTGCTCGCGCAACGGGCGAAGCTTTGGCGTCGTACGGTGACTTCGGCGGAGCCCTTTTGGTGCTGCGTCGCGCGTTGGCGTTCGAGCCTTCTTCCGCGGATTTGCTCGCGCGGATCGACGGTTTGCTCGAGCAACACGGGACACCGCAAGAACGTTTGGATCTGCATCGCACGGCGCTTGCCGCGACAAAGGAACCCGAACGTCGACGCGAGTTGTTTCACACGATCGGCGCCATTCAGCGACACGGATTGAACGATCTGGCTGGGGCGGCGGCGACGTACAAACGCGCGCTTCAAGAAGATCCGAACGATCGCGCTGCGTACGAAGCGGGTCTTGATGTTCTCGAAGCATCGCAAGATTTCGAGGGCCTTTATTCGGCGCTCGTGGGCGGTGCCGAACGTGAGGGTGATGCGAAGGAACGATCAAAGATCGTTCTGCGCATGGCGAACCTTTCCGCAGATCGCGAATGGATCGATCGCGCTCGTCAGCACTACCGAAGTTTGCTCGATGAACGAGCGGATTTGTCCGAAGAAACCCTCGACAAGATCGCGACATTGAGCCGAAAAGCCGGCGACAACGATTTGTACCGAGTGCTGCTCGAACGCCGAATCGAGATTGCCGAAGGACCTTTGGCCATTGCGCAATGGCTCGAGCCTCTCGCTGAATTGCGTGCAGACGCATTTGGTGACGCTGCGGGGGCGATTGCGGATTGTTTACGTGCCGGCGATCTCGCGGAAAATGCCGGTGATGACGTGCTTGCGGAGCGTCTCTTCGAACGTGTCGTCGCGCTCGAAGCCGAACATCGCGAAGCTGCGGGTCGACTCGTTGCGATCTACCGACGCTTGGAGAAGTGGTCGAAGTTGCCGAGCGTTTACGACATCTTGTGCCGAACCGCGGCCGATGTTGCGGAGCGCGCGGACAAACTCCTCGAATTCGAGGATGCCGCGATTCGTGCCGGCGTGACGATGCATTACGTCGCAGCCGTCGATGGTTTGTCCGAGCAGGCTGAGGCTTTGGATGCAGATCGACGAGATGCATTGGAAGTCGCCCGTACGCGGGTTCTTTCGGCCGATCCGGAACGGCAAGACGAAGCGGCGGCTGCGTATCGACAGATGATCGAGCGCCGCAGCAATCCATGGACGGCCGTCGAAGCATTCGAACAGTTCCTCGATCGGAGTGAACTCATTCCGGCGCGACTCGAAGATCGACGGTGGGTTCTTCGTTTCCGCATGGCTCATGCGGAAGGTGAACGACGTGTCGAAGCGCTGCTTGCATGGGCATCGGCGGAGGAGCACGTCTTCAAGGACGCGGCGGCCGCGGACAAACTCTACGGCGAAGTGCTGGAGCTGGACGCGACAAACAACGCGGCCCTCGAAGCGCGAAGCCGAATCTTGTTGGATTTGGGTGACGTCGAAGGTGCGGCTGCCATGGTCGCGCGACGTCGTGACTTGCGCAGCGGTGCAGAGCGAACTGCACTCGAACTCGAACTGTCGCAACTCTTGCTTGAACGCTTGGGTCGCGTGGACGAAGCGCTCTCGGCTGTTGAGCCGGTTTTGGATGCCGAACCGGGCAACGATGGTGCGTTGACACTGCTTGCTCGTGCACTCAGCCGCGCCGATTCACGTCGTCGTGCAGCCGAGATGCTCGAGAAGGCGTGTGATGCGTGTGGCGATGAAGCAATCTCGGCACGCATTCTGAAGCTACTCATTGCGACGCCAGCGGATGCAACCGATCTGGCCGATCTGCGCCCGGGCTGGTTTACGCGGTTGCTCGATCGACCTGGTGCAGCGCCAGAAATCGCACTCGACCTTGCGTTGCGAGCCATCGACGAAC
>JBGAOI010000305.1:0-8393 GCA_044221885.1 Polyangium sp. (in: bacteria) | reverse complement strand
GTCCCTTATTCCCGTCAATTTGTCAAATTTTCTCGTAATCGCCCGCGTCCAAATGGCCCTTATTACGCTGCTTTTGGATTTGCAACCAGCTTTTCAGGCATTTTTGCCAGCCGAGCTTCGGGTGACTCGGTCGACGATGCCACTCGATGCAAATGCACCACCGCCGCAGCCAACATCACGAGCGCGCCGCCTTGATGCACCAGCGCCAGCGAAATAGGCACGTGCCACAAAAGCGTGCAAATGCCCAAAATGGCTTGCCCAAGGACACTCGCTACGAGCACGTTCGCCGTCGAACTTCGATATCGCAGCGCGTGAGCAAGCGTTACGCCGAACAAGGTATACGCCACGAAACGATGGATGAATTGCACCGTCATCGGATTCTCGAACAAATTCGTCCACCACGGCGACATCATACCGAGACCCGGGGGAATGAGTTTGTCCGCCATGAGCGGCCACGTATTGTAATTGAGGCCGGCTTTGAGGCCCGCGACGAACCCACCAATCGCGACTTGCAAAAGCCCGAGGCCAATCACGGAAAATGCTTCGATTCCACGACGTGAATCAAAAACATGACGTGAAGGTTTGCCAAAACCAACCGCGGTCCAAAGAATCGCCGTGTAAATGGTCACAGCCAACGTCAGGTGCGCGGACAAACGATAATGACTCACGTCGACGCGATCGACGAGCCCGCTTTTCACCATGAACCAACCAAGAAGCCCTTGCAGTCCGCCAAGCACGAACAATCCCAGCAATCGCGGAATCGCTTGCTTTTCGATTCTTCGCGTCGCCCAAAAAACGACGAACGGCACGAAAAACGCCACGCCAATGAAGCGCCCCAAAAAGCGGTGCGACCACTCCCACCAATAGATGTATTTGAACGAATCGAGACTCATTCCCTTGTTGACGAGATGATATTCGGGAATGGTTTGGTATTTGCGAAATGCATCCTGCCAATCGGCATCATTCAACGGCGGAATCGCTCCGAGAATCGGCTTCCACTCCGTGATCGACAATCCAGAATCGGTCAAACGTGTCGCACCACCAACGATGACCATGGCAAACACGAGACCAGCAACGATGTAGAGCCAGAGGCGAATGTAGGGCCGAGCCGCGACTTGTTGCGGCGTCGCTTGGGATTGCATGCGGCAGGAGATAGCGGCGGATTTGCTCCGCGGCAAGAGACGATCAGCGCGTGGGCTTCAGGCGGAACGCTCCACAGCCACGATAATCGATCTTCCCGGCAAACAAGGAATCGTCCGTCGAAACCTCGCCGGTCATCGGAACCATCAAGTAGTGATCAGGCTGCTCGATCCACGAGGTCGGCTCGAAATGCACCCGACGTGTGTCAGGGTCGAACTCACCCGTAATGACGTACGCGCCTTTGGCTCCCGAAGCGTCATGCGCAAAATCGAAAACCGCTCGGACACGGTTGTTGCGCACATCCATGATGCGCAGCTTGAAGTCCGTGTTGCCTTGCGTGCAGTCGTAGTCGCCAACCCACGTTCGAAATCGCTCGAAAGGATTACGCGCCGGAAGAACATCAGGTGTCCATCCCGAGTTTGTCGGAACCTGCTGCTTCACGATCACCGGCTGCACTGGGGCTGCCGTTTCGCCCGGCTGAATCACGATGTAGATCGGCTCTGCTTCAGCTTCGACAACCGTCGTGCCCTCGAGCGCTTCCGCAGATTCCACCTGCGTATACGGTTGGCGTGCACATCCGGTCAAACCCACGATGGCCGCCACGACAAACCTCATGCGCGTTTGTCCCACGAATCCCGTCACATCCGTCTGCGATGAACTCACCATCGTTTGCCTCCCAGGATCGACCGACCGCACAAGACAACGATAGCGCGCTTCGGTTCCCTGCAACATGTCAACGTGCCTCGAATTCTGCTCTTACACACGAACCCGAGTTTTCTTTTGTTTCTTTCTCGTTGCTGCAAGCGTCGACGCAACGCGGTACAAGACATGCATGGAGATCATCCTCATTCGACATGGTGATGCCGTCGAAGCAGCTCCGGGACTTGGCGATCCTGGCCGGTGGCTCACCGAAAAGGGGCGCCGTACGACCCGCAAAGTCGGCAAATGGCTCGACAAGCGCAAGTCTCGAAGGCCAGTGCAGATCTGGACCTCGAACTTGGTACGTGCCGTGCAAACCGCAGAAATCATCGCGCGTGAGGTGGGCGTAAAAGGGGAAGTCACGGCGATCGCCGAACTTCTTCCCGGCGCCGATCCCAATGCGCTCCTTCGACTCGTGGGTACCTACGATGGGCCCGGTCCTTTGGCCCTGGTTGGTCATGAACCGAGTTTGTCACTCCTGGCGCGGCTTCTGATGGGCAACGACGCTGCCGTCCCCGAACTCAAGAAGAGCGGCTTGTATTGCATCGGATACGAACCGGCTGTTTCGGAAGACAAACCCGCTGAAGTTACGTTTCGCTTTGGTTTGTCCCCGAAAGACATGACAGTCATTCGGTCTCTTGCAACGGAAGAAACCGATACGGCTGCCGCCTGATTCGTTTCAGCTCAAACGTTTCGCAACTGCTTCGAGCACGTCTACATCACGCACTCCATCCGCTTCGGCGCGATACGAAAGCACGATGCGATGCCGCAATGCCGGCACGAGCATCGCGCGTATGTCATCCACATCTGCGGCTGCTTCTCCGCGTAACGCTGCGCGCGCTTTGGCTGCGAGCACGAGTGCTTGTGACCCGCGAGGTCCGGCGCCATACCGCACGTAGTCCTTCACTTCCCGGGCGACTTTGTCCACGGTTGGTCGTGTCGAACGGCTCAACGAAACCGCCAAGTTGACGGCTTCGTCCGTCACCGGAATGCGCGGGATCAGCTTGCCAATCGCCACGACGTCCGCGCCGTGAAGCACAGGTTCGATCGTCGGCATCGCGCCGCTCGTTGTCCGGCGAGCCACTTCGCGCTCTTCGTCTTCGCTGGGATATCCCACGTGGATCTCCAGCAAAAACCGATCGAGCTGCGCTTCGGGCAGGGGATACGTGCCTTCCTGCTCGATCGGGTTTCTCGTGGCAAACACCTGAAAAGGATCGGGCAATTTATGCGTTTCCGTGCCGACCGTGACCTTGCGCTCTTGCATCGCTTCGAGCAACGCGGCTTGGGTTTTGGGTGGCGTGCGGTTGATTTCGTCGGCCAGGATCAAGTTGTGAAAGATCGGACCAGGCATGAACTTCAACGAACGGCTGCCGTGTTGTTCGTGAAGAACATCTGTTCCAGTGATGTCCGCGGGCAACAGATCCGGCGTGAATTGTACGCGTCCGAAAGAAAGATCGAGCGCTTTGGCCAGCGACGCGACGAGCAGCGTTTTCGCCAAACCCGGCACACCCACGAGCAGCGCGTGACCTCGCGCCACGAGCGTCACGAGCATCGCTTCGATCACGGCGTCTTGCCCCACCACGACCTTCGCCACGGCGTTTCGTAAGGCAATTGCCGATAGGCGTGTCTTTTCAAGCAATTCGACGTCTGCGTCAGTCACTTGCCCGGGCTTTGAGCTTTCGTTCGTCATGCGCGCCAGGGCCTCGTACCGCGTGTCTCGACAACGAGCAAGCATCGCGTGCCAATCGTTGCTCGACGAGGTCCGATCGTGGGATAGTCCCTACCAATGCCGCCGAAAAGTGAATCCCGCGAAGCGAAAGAAACGCGGGACGTCGTGCCTTCTGTTCCCGCAACGCCTGCGCCCGTTGCTCCGACTGCGACTGAATCCGAAGAACGTCCGCCGGAGCGAACACCGTCGACACGCGCGACGCCGAAGAGCGAATTGCCCGTCGAAGTCCCGGTGACTGCGCCGCTCGAATCGGTGCGACTTCGCGACGAACCCGTGCCCGCGGTGCCCAGCGCGCCACGTTCAGGTCCTTGGAGGTCATACAAAGAGATCCTGGCCAAACTTTCGCAACGCGTGCTCGATGCCCAAAAACCGCTGCGAATTTTGCAGGCTTTGCGTTGGGACGCATCGGTGGAAGAACAGTTTCTCCGGGGCAAACAGCGCGACTTGCCCAAGGTGACCTACGCTTCGGACCTGGGTTTCGATCCCGATGCGAAGATCGCCGAGTTCGATGAGATCTTGCGCGACGGTGAACGCGAGCTTGGAGAACAGGATCGCTTGGGCCGTATCTTGCGACAAACCGCGATGGAATATCGTGACGTCGTGGGGATGCTCAAGGCACGAGGCAAGCGAGAATTCTACAAGTATTCGCGATCGCTTTACGGGTCCCCGAAAGACAAACTTCCGGACGGACAAACCAGCGTGCGGGACATGGGCATCGTGCTCTACGATGTGCTCACGGCCATTGGTGGCGAACGTCTTGGTCCACCCGAACGGCGCGAGATCACGGCGGAGATGGCCGCACTCGACCTCAATGCGCGATTCGATCGATTTTTTGGAAGTGCCGCCATTCGCGTTCAAGTGGACGATTCGATTCTCGCGGATGCTGCGGCGGGAAGCGATTATGTGAAAATTCGTAGTGGAGCGACATTTTCCACGCGTGATATCGATATTCTCGAAGCCCATGAAGGATGGGTCCACGTGGCCACGAGTTTGAATGGTCAAGCGCAACCCGTCGCGCGGTGGCTGGCGAAAGGACCTCCGCGGACGACAGCCGTGCAAGAAGGACTTGCCGCGCTCGTCGAGATCTTCACGTTTCGTTCGTCCCCGCGCCGCGCGAAGAAGTTGAACGATCGTATTTTAGCGGTCGACAAAGCGGAAGATGGGGCGAATTTCTTGGATTTGTTCGAATGGTATCGGACCGAAGGGTACGACGAGGACGAATGTTTCCAAAATGCACGTCGGGTTTTTCGGGGCGGTCTCTTGGAAGGAGGTGCGCCCTTTACGAAAGACGCGTGTTATTGCAAAGGCATCGTTTTGAATTACGCCTTCATGCGTGCGGCCATTCAGCAAGATCGCGCTGCGCTCATTCCGTTCTTGTTCGTGGGCAAAGTTGCGCACGAAGACGTGCCCGTCCTGTATGCGCACGTCACGGACGGTATCGTCAAACCGCCTCCGCATTTGCCCGGCATTTTCGACGATATGAATGGTTTGGCCATTTGGATCTGCTATTCGTCGTTTTTCTCGCGACTCGGGTCGGCGGCGATTGCCGATTATTACAGCAAACTCATGGCCGTTTGAGGCATCTT
Organism: Polyangium sp. (in: bacteria); assembly: GCA_044221885.1. Taxonomy (GTDB): domain Bacteria; phylum Myxococcota_A; class Polyangia; order Polyangiales; family Polyangiaceae; genus Polyangium. Next base: position 3,239 of record JBGAOI010000305.1, on the reverse strand, counting down.
TGTGCAACGAAATGAACTCCGATATCGGCAGCGGAAACGACTTGCGCGATGGCCATTGGGGTTCTCGATCGTGGCTACATTGACGAGTTTCGGATGCGCCGAGTATACTCCTCCAAAAACGCCTCGAGAAGCATTGCAGCGGGGCCAGCCAATGGCTGCGTTGCAGATGGTTCATTATGGAACGCCCGAAGAAAAAGCCACGGTCATTCGAACGATTCTCCAGCCTCTCGATCCTGAAGTTACCATTGCGCCCGTTTCGGATGACGAACTGCTGAAGGGATTGGATGGCTCGACTGTACGGCAAATTCGTCGTCTCGGAATTGTCGTCCGCGTAATGACGACGAAAAAACCGACCAAAGCAGATGGTTATTCTTGGCTTCCTTTCTCGACGGATGTCGCTATCGAAGGTCCCGACGCGGTCTTGTGGCAACACGGTACCAACGGACTTGCATTGTCTGCATTTACCGGGGAACGATATCCCCTGGCGCATTCCGAGACCCATTGGCAAAGTGGAAAAGGATTCGATATTCGTACGCCAGGCGATGTCATACTTGGCGCGATTTTATTTCCAGTTCTAATTTTGTCGGCCTTGCCATCCTCGGAAACAAAGACGATTCCACCCACCAAAGAAGAAATTTGGGCTGCGGCCCCTCGAGCTGCACGAGCCGAAGAACGGTTTGCATCTTCGGAAGCGCAGGATCGCCATGTGGAATACACCATTTTTCGCAAACCCGTGGATCCCCACCAACCGTTTGAAATGAAGATTGCGGTGTCCGTAGGGCACGGCATGGAACTTGGCCGAGCGGCAATCAAGATACCTCTGCCGCCTGCTGCGGCCATCGAAGAACGAATTCGTTTGGCGGGAAGTACCCGACGGTTGCTTGCGGAGCGGGACATCGAATTTGATACGGATGGTTCGAGCGCGGGAAATCATTGGTGCTCACGTGGTTCCTACATTGCTGAAAACGGCTTGGAGAGCAGTTTTGACAAGTGCAAGTCCGTTGCTTTGGTGACCCCACGTTTGGCCCCCATGCCCTCGATTGGATTAGAATTGCCAAAACGCCCGGCCAATGTTGGCTCATTTGCGACGAGTCAAGCCAAGCGACCCGCGTGGGCCGGTTCCGTTCCATGGTATTCATGGCCGGTTCTCGAACTTCTGCCGCAAGCAAAAGCCGACGCAGATGCGCGATTTCTCGCATGTCAAATCGATGTTCCGCGCGACAAACAGGGGCGACAAGCCACGTCGGTGACCATTGAGAATCACGCAGTGGGCGACCGGCGGTTATCAAGTTCTTCTTCGCGTCGTGAAGAACTATTTTTCCCGCTGATTCTACTGCCCGCGAAGGGTTCCATGAACCTGGTGTTCAAAAACGAGAATACGTCGAAAATCCCCAAACTCGTTGTGCAGCGCAATGGCGCTGAGCTCCAAGCGCAATTCGATCCTCCAAGTTCGGCCGGGGCAACCTGTGTAGCGCTCGATCGGGAAGGTCTCGAAATGGCATTTACATCGGCATGGGCGACGGCAAATGATGCCATTGAAGCGGCGGCCCATTCTTCGATTGTGATACGTCCAGACGAAAGCGATTTGGGATATGTGTTGTCTCCGCTTTCACCGCTTGGGGCTCGCGTTGCGGATTGTGCCGCGTGGGTAGGGTGGGATGATCCGCGCGTGGTGGAACTTCTCGAACGGCGAGATCGTCAAGAAAAACGATTTGGCGATTCACTCGTGGAAGCGCTCAAGGGGCTGGCGACTCAAAAAGTGCCACCGAATCCTCGGTCTCGATTGCGCATTGGGGCGGCGACGGTGACTTGTGCGGGGCCGGGAAATCGGTGCCGCATTGTGAATCCGACGGAGAATGTGGGCGATCAGGACGAATTGACGTATCATTCCCCCGTGGTGATATTTGCAGATGGGCGCCATATGAGCGTGCAGCGCCCATTCGATCGAATTGCGCCAAAATCCACCAAGAACCTCGAAATAGACTTCGAGCGGCCGGATGTTAGCGCCGTGCCTCTCGGCATTTTCATGCAAGATGGTGGCCGCGTGGAAGCGCGTCTATTGGCCACTTCACCCGCTCCGTGACTTTTCTCGTCGACGAGCTTGCATGCGCAGACGGCTTGTGTGAAGCTGGCAAAGGCCATGGATATTCGAACGCTGTTGACGCCCGAGACGTTCCTTGTCGCCAATCCTTATCGTTATGATTACATTCATCATATCGACCTTCGCAAAGACGGGACTGTTGAAATGGTCGATGGCCGTTGTCAAGCGTTGCTGAGAAGAATCGTGGGTCGGTACGAGATTGTGGTTCGCAACGCCGTCAATGGCGAGGTTCGATTTCATGATTTGCAGGATGTCGATCCGTATGAGCGAAGCTCCGAAACACGCAGCATCGATGACTTTTCCGTAGAAGCGGTGGTGGAAGTTGGGCCATTTGCGTATGAATGCGAAACGGTGTGGCACGTAAAACCCAATGAAGAGCCGTACGTCGTGTATCCGTCGCGTTTGGCCTTGACGTTCGATCCCTTGAGCATCGGCGCGCAGCCGTTCCCCGAATTTCCTCCCGAAGCTCTCGAAATTCCCGAACTTAGGCGTCTTGTCGAGTCTCACAAGCGCAGCGCAGAGACTTCGCGAAGGTACTACGTCACACGCGATCGCGTCGAATTACCCCTCCATGAGATGCAAAAACTCGGCTTGCCTCCGGACCGGGTCGTCGCGCTCGCCACTTCCGAGTAGACGTTTGGGGGAAGCGTCAGGCCAACGTCGCCGCATTTGGCGCGGCATTTCGCGCGACAAGAAAATGTTGAACCGCGGTGCACATTTTCGTGAATGTCCTCGACACGCATTGCAACGAATGAGCTGACGCTTGTTGTGGAGGGACGGAGCATGAAGTTTCAAAGGCTGAAGTACCGTCGGCGTGATGTTTCATCGAACCGCTATTTTCGCGAGGTAAGCGGTGTCCGTCAGGAGGCTAGCTCGAAGAGCGTCAATACCACGGCGCTGCCGAAAGCGAAATCGATTCAGGAAAGTCCGCGGGTGCAGCCGCAACTGCTCAAGCGCGCCGCGGAAACGCGAAACCTGATTCGCATGGAAGGCGACTCAATTGCTTACTTTTGGGCGTTGGAAGCAGAATCGGCGATTGCGTATGATACGCTCGTGCTACACTGGCGCGATTTCACGCGCGCGTTGCTCAACGAATCTACGGCAAGTCGTTTGTTGCTTTGTGCTTCCGTAACGGAAT
>JBGAOI010000304.1:0-8425 GCA_044221885.1 Polyangium sp. (in: bacteria) | reverse complement strand
AAACGCATCGACATCAGCGATCGACACGAGGACCCGCAGAGCCCCGTCGGCATCTGCGGGATATGCGCTCAACGCATCATCGATGTCGCGCGTCGAAGCAGCATCGATCGTTACAGTGTGCAGATTTCGCAAATCACGTCGGAGATTCATCGAAATCGCCGTTTTGGTTGCTTCCTCCGCAGCAGCTTCCACTTCCGCATTAAACACAGCGCGCAGTCCGTGCCGAGCGATGCATCGCTCGACGCCAATGTCCGAATCCGCCGGCACGACACGCGCAAGGACCACGCGATCGCCGGCAACTTCGGCCACGGCGTAGGTTCCATCCGACAAACGACTTGCCCCATCAAGAGGCCAATCGGTATTGGCGACCGAACGATCGATGTTCAAGTATGGACGACCGGCTCGTGAGATCACCCGTCCAAAAACTTCCGCGCGAGATCGCGTCACGAGCACGAGGTTTGTCGCAGAAGAACGCCCACCATCACTCGTCGTCACATCGGCTTTGACGATGTCGCCATCGAGATAGGGGTTGAGATCGGGAGGTGCGATGAATGCAGAAATCGAGCTCGGTGGATCGGTGACGAAGAAGCCGAAGCCACGCGGATGAACGGAGATGCGGCCACGGAGGGCAGTGAGCGTCATGCCAAGCCGATAGCAGAATGCGCGGCGCGACGCGATGGTCTGATGGTTCCCCTTTTGCATGACCGCTGTGGCAATCTCGCGGAGCGCATGCGCAACTCTGGTCTCCGAACTGCGTCGAACGTGCGACGTAGCGGTCTTCGACAAATTGTTTGTTGGGGGCTGGTTACGAGTGTTGCGGTTGGGTGTTCCAAACCTCCCGTCGCAGGTTTGTCCGATGCTCCGAGGTACAACGCTCCGAGCGAGCATTTTCTGCCGCTCGAGGAAGCGGCAGTTGCCAACGCGGGCGCACAAAGATGTACGTACTCACCACCCATCGACATCGGTGGGCTGGACCATGACGCTGGATTTGCCGTAGGATTTGGGGAACGCGGTGGCCTCGTTGCCTGGTCGGCGACCAACGGTACGCACGTACGACCTTGGTCGATGGATGGGCGTTTCACGGGGTCAACGATCGTTCACACGCAGGTTCCATTAGCCAAACCGATTGAAATCGCGCCGATTGGTCGCGGGTTTGTCGCGATTCTCAAGCGTGTTGAAACGCAGGACAGTGTGTGTGGGGGCCGATGCATCGATGCGACCTGTGCGGGTTGGCCTGCGGGAACCCCCCAGCCGCAGGTTTGCGCCTACACATGTTCCAAGCCGTGTCGAATTCCCTCGGCCCATGAGTTTGTCTTACTGTATCTGGATATGTCTGGCCAGATCATTGGCACGCCAAAGGTTTGGCGAACCGGACTTTTTGAGGTCGAATCAATTCTCGCCGGAGATGGCCGATCGGTTGGCATTTTGACTGGCGAAACCGTCATTTGGGTTCGGGTAGACGAACATGATTCGTTGACGATGAGGCGACAACCGTTGCCAGGGGCGAAGTATTTGTTGCCGATTCGCGGTCGTGGCGCGCCGAGTTTGCTTGGATTGTCGGAAGAAGGCGAGGTGTTGCTCGTTGATGAGAAGGGCGAGCATTTGGTTCGCGGCAACCTCGTGGATCCACGTGCGGGTCGATTTGTTGACGCGCGTTTGCAAGCGCGCCGGGATTCGACGGGACGGATTCATGTTGCCCAGCAGGCTTGGACGATTTCGCTCGACGCCATGCAGTATTCGATGATCGACGAGAACGAAATTCGACCCGTTGGAGAAATCAGTTCTGGGGTATTTCGTGCGCCATTTCAGGAATATGTCGAACCTCATTATGAAGGTCGAGGCATTCGACGTCGTTCGTGGACACAACGCGTAATTGGCGATGATATCGATTTGGCCGCCGTGGACCCCAATGCTGACGTCGAGCATGCGCGTTCGGGTTGGACGGGAAAGGCATTTGTATTTGCCTATTTCACGAAAAATCGAACGCCATCGAGATTGAAGATGATCCACGTGCGTTGTGACAATCGTCTCCCGCGATGAACCCCCACGCGTTTTTCTTTCCAAGATCGAGATGACCGTCACCTCGGGGCCCACACTCAGGCAGAACACGCCGCTTTACGAATGCCGTTCCACGCGCTAGCGTGCCGCCCGTTCGACGAGGAATCGATGGAGGCAAGATCGGATCGCATTGCACGGCTCGAGGCCAAGGTGGATCGCGCGTTTCCCAACGTTATTGCCGCGCGTGCTTTGTCGTCCTTGACGCTTGAACGTCTGCGCCAACTACTTGATGGCCAAGACGTTGAAGACACGAGCATTGTGGTGTTCGGATCGTTTGCGCGTGGCGAGTACACATCGGGAAGCGACATCGATTGGACGCTGCTCGTCGACGGTCGGGCGTACGACGAACATTTTCAGCGCGCGCTCGCGATCACGCGCATCCTCGCGGAAAATAAATTTCAGCCGCCAAGTCCTTTTGGCGTATTCGACAATGTGTCGTTCAGCCATCCGCTTTTGCATCTCATTGGCGGACACGACGACACGAATCGCAACACCACCCAACGCATCCTGCTCTTGCTCGAATCGCTGGCGGTTTGTCGTTCCGAAGCGCACGAACGCGTCATCGATCTCGTGCTTCATCGCTACGTTTCGGATGATCGTGGTCTTTTGTTCTCGAAGCGTAATCCGCTCGTTCCGCGTTTTTTGCTCAACGACATCATTCGATACTGGCGCACCATCACCGTCGATTTCGTGAGCAAGCAGCGGTGGAAAGGTGGCTGGGCTCTTCGTAACGTCAAACTTCGTATGAGCCGCAAGCTTTTGTTTGCGAGCGGCATGGTCGCTTGTTTTGCGCTCGAACTATTTGGTAAAGACGAACGGTGGCGAGGAGAAGGCGGCGTGGATCCGGCGCGCGTCGTACAGTTTGTCCGTCAACGTTTGCGCCTTTCCCCGCTGGAACAAATGTGTGACGTTCTGCTTCGACCGAGTGTGTCGCGTGAAACTGCTTTGCAGATCATCGAATCTTACGACACGTTCATGGGGATATTGACGGACGATGAAAAGCGACGGCATTTGTCGGACTTGCCGCTCGATGAACTTGGCACGGACGCACTTTTCAAAGAAGCAACGAGTTTGACGTATACGTTTCAAACGGGCCTCGACACGGTGTTTTTCGAGGATGAAGAAATCGGAGCGCTCGTGCGCAGATTCGGGGTTTTCTGAAGAACAAAGCAAGTGTTGCGGTGGACCAAAATGGCGTGACTTCGGCGCCAAAGCGCAAGACACGTCCGAGTTTGACCGTGGTGGGCCTCGTGTTTTCCCTCGCGATGGCCGCACTCGAAGCGACCGTTGTGGCGACGGCGATGCCTACAGTTACGGGCGAACTTGGGGGGATTGAATATTATTCATGGGTGACGAATGCCTATTTGGTCACGTCGGCCATTACGGTGCCGATTTTTGGCAAATTGGCGGATCTGTATGGGCGTAAGCCTGTCCTCTTGTTCGGAATTTTCGTATTTTTGGTGGGTTCGGTGGCTAGCGGTTTGGCGCAGTCGATGATTGCGTTGATTGCATTTCGGGCTCTTCAAGGGCTCGGGGCTGGCGCCATGCAACCCATGCCTCTCGTCATTCTCGGCGATATTTTTGGGTTGGAGGAGCGAGCGAAAGCGCAAGGTGCATTTGGAGCGGCGTGGGGATTTTTTGGACTTGTTGGGCCGCTTTTGGGAGGATTCATCGTCGAGCACGTCTCGTGGCGCTGGGTGTTTTACATGAACATCCCATTCGGGATCGCTTCGGCGTTGATTTTGATGTCGGCATTTCACGAAAACGTGCAAAGAAAATCCCGTCCCAAACTCGACATTCTTGGCGCTTTTTTGCTCATGGCGATCATCGTTCTGCTCCTCTTGGCGACGGGACGAATGCACGGCTCGATGGCTTGGATCATGGGCGGCTTGGCGGCTATCCTTTTCATGGTTTTCGTGCGCGTCGAACGGCGAGCGCCCGAGCCCATTCTTCCTCCACACGTCTTCAAAATTCCGACCATCCGTCTCGCGGCGATCATCAACGCGGCGGCCGGCGGCTGCATGTTCGCGCAAATGACGTACATCCCGTTGTTTGTCCAGGGGGTTCGTCATGGTACGCCTACCCAAGCCGGTAGTTCAATCACGCCCATGTTGGTTGCGTGGCCGCTAACGAGCTTTATTGCTGGGCGCATCGTCGCAAAAATTGGATTTCGACCATTGGTGCGCGTGGGTATGTCCGTTGTGGCGATTGGTACGCTGATTTTGGCGTTTTTTGCTCATGGCGGGGCGATGCCCATTGGCATTGCGGCTGGATTGTTCGGCGTGGGTATGGGAGCGGCCAACATCGCGCTCGTGATTGCTGTTCAAACCAGTGTTCCCTGGGAATATCGCGGTGTCGCTACGGCCAGCACGATGTTTTTCCGGATTAATGGAGGGGCCATTGCCGTTGGCATCATGGGTGGCATTCTCGTGCGCGCTCTAGCCGTCGATCCAACGATTCCACAAGATGCGGCTAGTCGCATGTTGTCGCGTGAAGGCATAACTTCGATGGATCCTTTGTTGCTCGAGAAAGTCGCGGGGTATCTCGAAAAAGCCTTGGGGACCATATTTGTCGTCATCTTTGGCTTGGCGCTCATCGCCTTCGTCGCCGCGTGGTTTTTTCCGAAAGGTACGCCAGGAAAAACCGCCGAATCAATTCCGGCGCCAAATCATTGATGCGCAGGCATTTCCGGAACCGCTTTGGGGATCGCCGAAACGTACGAGCTGCTCCAGTTCTCTTCGAAAAACTTAGCTAATCTCGTGGGCACTTGTCCATTGTGCATAATGACGCCAACGTTGCGGCTTTTGGTGAAGTAGTCCCCTTCCCAATTGCTCGTTCCAATCCACGCGTTGCTTCCATCGACGATCATGTATTTGGCGTGAGCTACGCGGCCAAAGGGAATCTCGCCTTGCGACCAAGGTGGGATTTTGATCACCCGTACGTCGGCTACATTGGCCAATTGTTGCAAAGCCTCGAGCGATTTGTCTTTTAATGCCCATTCGCTGACCAGCATCTGAACCTTCACGCCGCGCGCCGCTGCGCGGCGAAGCGCATCGTCCAGGTCGGTAAAACGATTTCCATCTCGATTGACGATCTTGTACTTGAGCACTTGCACGTTTACAGAACGTTTGGCCCCGTCAATCAGGGCAATGATTTGCGGCAAATCCCAATTGCTCTCGTCCGGCAGCCAGCCTCGCGGGCTCGCCGTCAATTCCACTTCGCGTGCTTCGATCCCTGGAAAACGCCCCGGTGGAATGCCTTTTTGGATTCGCGTTGACGGTTCCGCTCCGCCAGCCAGAGCCCAATCCGTTTCAAATATCTCTAGCAATTGTGAGGCGATTTCTGTGGAATAAAGCCGGACGCCCATTTCTTGAATGTGGTCAATTGCACGCCAATCGAAGTTTTGACTACCAAGGAACGTGGTAAACCCATCCACGACGAAATACTTGGCGTGCTGGACGCCTCCAAAGAGTGCATCGCCCTTGATTCGCCGCACTTCGAATCCCGACGCTTCGAGGAATGCAAGCGTAGTCGGGTATTGCGGGACGAACTTTTCGTCGACCAAAAATCGCACTTTCACGCCGCGCTTATGGGCATCAACCAGCGCTTGAAGGATTGCCGTGAGTTTGCTCGAACTCAGCCATTGCGCATCGGCTTCGCTGGCATAAAATTGCGCAATGTCGATGGTGCGTTTGGCATTGTGAAACATTTCGAGCCATACGTCGTATGCGTTCAAAATGTCAGGTCGATCGAGCGTCGTTTCGGTAGGTTCGGATTCAACGAGTGAAACCATCACGGGGGCGATCATGGGCGCTGAAGCTTTTGGCGTTGCCGACGAGCAACCGGCGATGAGTGTGACGAGACAAACTGCGGCCTGACGAACCATGGCGGCATCATGCCATGCGTTGCTCGTGTTGCCAATCGAAGGCGCATGTCATCAACGTGGACGCGGTTCGCGATGCACAACGCGTACGTTGGGCGTGAGGTCGAATCCGGCGGTGACACCCAACGTGGCGCGAACGTCGTGAATAGGCGACAATTCGAGCGTTGCCGGAACGAGCCGCCAGCTCGCGTCGAAAAACAGTGCAATGGGTTGGTCGTTGATTGCAATCAATGTGCGTTCGAGATGCGTTTGGGCGGACGCACCGACCACCCACTGACGTTCGCTCGACCAATGCGGAACAACTTCACCCCGCGTATCCCAAACCCATAAACCATCGAGTGATTCGAGACGAATTCGCAACGACGCGGCAGTTCCGGGAGCAACCCGATGCACGATCCGCGGCGTTTTTACGGAATCTGGCGATCCCGTACCGACTTGATCCCCGTACAAATCGACATCGTATCGAACACCAAGGCCAATTTCGATGCTGCGCCCGGGATTGTTCGAGCGTAATGGGTCCACATACGCCGTGGCCCGCGCAACGCCGACGCGCATGAACGCAAGGGGCAAACCATCTCGAGTTCCCACGGGCGAGACTCGCGTGACCGTTACATGGCCGAATTCGCTGTCGACACCGATATCGAAAGGAAAGGGGATACTTGCTGGCGGCGAGCTTGGCAGGACAATCCGTGGAGCAAGATCGTGGCGATGCGCCGAATTGGCATACAAAGTGGCGTCGAATGCGGGCACATCTCCAAATGGCCGAACTGTGGGCGCAACCCATCCCGTCAAGAAACGATGGTCAATTTGCCATTCGACGCGGGTTTCTCCTTCGCCCCAAGAACGTCGCCGCCGGAACGAAATACCCGCATGCACCTCGATGGAGGCACGTATATCGTTTTCCGTTGTCCGGGCGACGGCATTGGCGACACCAAAGCGAATGCGACTTTCCGGATCGAACTGAACGCGAAAGCGATGTCCCTCTTTCGAGACGCGGAAATCTCGATCATCTGCGGAGGCGGATGAAGTCGCTATCAGGAGCGACAAACACCCGACCACGCAAGGGACAAACCTTTTCACGGATCCTCGAATTCCGGCATGGGCTCGAACGTGCGCGGCGGAGCACCAAAGGACATCCGCAATCCCGCCAAGAATCTCAATTCAACGGCTCGAAGATCCCGCACGTAATCATTTTGCGTACGTCCTTCAGTGGCCAGACGAACCGAAACGGGTTGGTCGTTGATGGCAATGAGCACGCCTTCATAAGCAATCGACCCTGACAAACGATTGATTGTTTTCCCCTTATACGCCCCGGAAACGATCGTTGGACGTCGGAATTGCAGATCGGTGAAGAGATAATGCAATCCACCTTTGCCCAAACTGACACGAGACTTGGCAGTGACCGTGGGCCCCAAGAAATAATTGCCAGATTTCGACGAGATTGCATGACGATCGGACCAATGCGCGCCAGCATCACCTCCCACTTCGAGACGCACATTGCTGTACATGTCATTGGATTGCCAGAGATTGTAGGCGAGGTGCACTTCGCCAAACTCCATGTCGAATGTGTTCTTGAATGAAGGCTGGCGATCGAGAACGCTCAAGAGCCGAAATCCCCAGCCGAGTTTCGGCAGGACGGGATGAACTTCAGGTTCGCCAAAGAACGTGCTGACCCAAAATGCCGGCCTTCGGTGCTCGTGCTGGTAATCATACGAAAAGAGCGTACCGCTGACCTCGAAGTCGGCGAACATCGCCGACCCCTCGAGAATGCGCATATCGTGACGAGCTCGATTGCGAGGTGAAAGGACGCTCAGGACGATGCCAAGTTCCGCATGACCCCGGGCAAACGGAAATCCAGGCGGAACCTCGAAGCCATGTTTGGATTGAAGCGTCGGTGCCCAACCAACGCCGATATAAAAGCGATTGAGCAAATCAAACTTGACCTGAAACGCTCGGCCGAGTTCACTCCGTGCATATCCCGGAGGTGCTTCCGCAATGGCCGGAACCATTTTGGCTGTTTTGGCAAGGTGATCGTATTCGGGATACTCCTTTCGGTCCGTACATGGCGCGGTACGTTCGATCGTATCGCCGGTCCCTTTCATCTCATTGGGAGCGACGAGACAAACCTGTTTGCCGTTGGCATCGGTGGAGCATTGAACACGTTTGATCGTCGTGTCCATCATTGTGTAGCAAGTGATGGGACGATCGTAACTCAAGACTGGCAACGTAGGTTCGTCCGCGGCTCGGGCCGATGATGTCGCCGCCAGCGTCGCCACAACCGTCGTCAAGAAAGGCAGTGTTCGCGAATAACGTGGCACAATGATTCCCCTCGAGCGTAGAATGACCACCGCGCTAGGCACCCATGCCTGCGCGCATTAGACTAGCACCAATCGCGAGAATGCACGCGTCGTGCCGGCGTGCTTCAGACGAAGTTTGATCCGCGTTTGTTCTAAAAAAACAGAATTTTTGCGCCACGATCATTGC
>JBGAOI010000303.1:0-8438 GCA_044221885.1 Polyangium sp. (in: bacteria) | reverse complement strand
ACCGCCGCGAGTGTCGTGAATCCGACGAATACACTTGAAAATCGACTCCTGCTCATAACTACCTCCACACCGCCGCGAAGCGTTCAACGTTTGATGCATTCGGCATGCCAAGCATAGGCCGGCGTCAAGAATGGTCGCAACCATTCCCTTCAGGCGTCCGAAAGCACCGCACACAGCTTCGGTCTTTGTCGTTGCGTCGTCGCCGTACGCGGGGCGCGTATTCACCGTACGCAGCTTTGTGTCAAAGCAGACTCATCGCCTCCTGTAGGGACTTCTTGTGTTCGCGTTCGAGGACCGGATCGCTTCGAAAGGCATTTTCCAAGGCGCTGCGTGCCTGCCGCGCGAAATCCGCGCGGGTATGGGCAGACGTCGCGGCGAGAGCTTGCGCCAAATGCAGCAATCCCTTGACGAGGTGCCCTTCGGCCATTCGAGGGTCTTTGGCCAGTGCTTTGTCGGCCAAATCCAATCCTTGCGCAATGTCGCTATCGTTTTTCTTGCCAAGCCGATACGCCCACAAAGCACGGCGGGCATGAACTTCGGCTGCCGCTCGATAAGGACCTGGATTCTGCGATTCGTGCTCGAGTAGCGGATGGATCATATCCAATGCGCCACTCCAGGTTTCCGGTTTCACGTCTTCCGGTTTTTTCGCTGCGCGAACGGCGGCTATTTCAATCTCCACACCAAGTTCGCGCATATCCGGGGTCATCGTCCCCTTTGCTTTTGCTGTCTCGAGTAGGCTATGCCGAGCGGCATCCAGATCCGTTTGGGCATCGAGATCATGGTCCGTCGCATACGAGGCGCGCAGATAATGGCAATACGTCACCTCCGCCAAAAATTGCGGATCCTTCGGCTGTTCTCCGGCAAACCCTCGAACGGTGTCAAATACGATTTGGCATGAAGGACGAGGGTCGCGACCGAGAACATATTCACGCCGCGCCACGAGGCGATGCACGCGCGTTTTCCAATACGCTCGACGCCACGCGTTGCCATCGGCCAGTTTTTCCAGGGCCGCAAGGGCTTCGAGCATACCTGCGACAGGCGCACTTTCGGCTCGATTGGCGTTGATTTCGTGACGCACGAACCAGCTCAAAGCCAGGACTTTATCGTGTGCGGGCGAAAGAAAAGTCGGATCGATGGCGAGAGCGCGGTCGAATTGCACAATCGCCTTATCCAGGAGTTTCTGCACTTCTTGACCGCGTTTACTGGCCATTTTCGCCATGGCGAAATATGCGCCACCGAGGTCATTGACCGCCCATGTAAATCGGGGATCGAGCTCGATAACGCGTTCCCATGCCGCAATGGCCGGCTCCATGGTTGCTTCGCGCCCCTGCGAATCAATCAGCTCCGCACGCAGATGAAGCGCCCGCGCGAGCGCATAATGCGCCATGATATCGCCGCTGCTTACCCGCACGCTTTCTTCCGCAATTCGCACCGCTTCTTCGCCAAGACGCGTCGCTTCGCCGCTCTTATCGCCCTTCAATGCAAATACGCGCGCCGACATCACCAAAGCCCGCTGTATCCGCGCCTGAGCATCTTTCGAGCTCGCTTCCACAGCGCGTGTGCACGCGCCATCCGCACCATCCAGATCCGCCTTCATGGCCAAACCTTTTTCGGAGGCGGCCCAGCCCATTTTCTCCCACAACTCACATTCCGCCCGATGCACTTCGGGATCACTCTCCGCCATTCGCGCCGCAATCTTGTACGCCTCCGCCGCCGGCTCGAAATACCCTTTCATTTTTTCATAATCAAATGCCGCATCGTGCCGATACTTGCTGCCTTCGGCATACAGCGCATCAGCCTCGAGCTTTTTCGCTTCATACATCCATGGCGCCTGCTCGAATGCCGCTTTGGCCTTTTCCCGGGCTTCGTCGTTTTTCCCTTCGTAGAGCGCAATCAATCCCTCGACAAATATGGGCGCTTCAATGTCCGCCCCCATCGCCAATCGCAAATGCCCAAGGGCCGGATCCCGCAATTCAATCGCCAATTCCGCTTCGCGCTTTTTCCGTTCCGCTTCGTTCGTAATGCGCTTCGTATCCGCCAAGGCTTTTCGATACAACTCACCCAATGTTCGTCCGAACGCATAATGCAGTTCGGGCGACGAATACCCCGCTGCCACGGCTTTTTCCAAATGTTTTCGCGCTTCTTCGGGATTCCCCAGCGCCAATTGCCCCCGCCCGAGCGCATAATCAATCGGCCCTTCGCCCGCTCGTCCCGCTTCTTTTCGGCGTTGTTCGATGCTTTCGAGCTTTTTCCGGACGACGTCGCGCTCGCGTTCGACATCGTGCAACGGCAATTCATAAGCGGCGCGCAAAAAAAGCTCCGCTTCTTTCATTCGTTCGCCCAGGTCCTGCGCGATTTTCGCTTGCGTCGCCGATTCCCGTTGCGCCTTGATCCACACGCCTCCGAGCGACAATGCAGCCATGACCGACATACCACCGACGGCAGCCGCGAGTTTATGTTTGCGGGCTTTTTTCCACAACACATACCCTGGCGACGCGCGACGTGCCAAAACAGGCTCTCCATCGAGAAACCGCTGCAAATCTTCGGCAAGCGCTCGGGCCGAATCATAACGACGCGCAGGATCCCGCTCGAGGCATTTCATCACGATCGTTTCGAGATCCGCAGGAATCCCTTTTTTAAGCGTCGACAAAGCCGGCGCATCTTCAAATGCCACCATCATCAAGAGTTTCCAAGCGTGTGGCGCGACAAATGGCGGACGTCCGGCAAGAATGTCGTACAAAGTTGCTCCGAGCGAATACACATCGGATCGGCGATCCAAGCCATGGACGTCCCCTTTGGCTTGCTCGGGTGACATGAATGCTGGTGTTCCGAGGACCGCTCCCGTGACGGTTTGTCCGCGATCGGCGACCTCTTTGGCCAAACCGAAATCCATCACATAGGGCTTGAAACTGCCATCGCCGCCGACTTCGACCAGAATATTGCCCGGCTTGATATCACGATGAATCAATCCCAGCCGATGCGCTTCGTGAACGGCAACGGATACCTCACGCATGATTTTCACGCGTTGTTCGAGCGTCATTCGTTCCGCCATTTTCGAGAGCGATTCGCCCTCGATGAATTGCATGGCAATAAAAGGCTCGCCGTCCGCTTCACCGGCATCGTAGACGCGACAAACGTGTTCGTGCTGAATTTTGGCTTGAGAACGAGCTTCTTGCAAAAAACGCTGCAATAACGTCGGATCGCTGCTTTTTAATAATTTAATGGCGACCGATCGCCCAAGACGCGGATCACGGCCTCGATACACAGTGCCCATGCCGCCTTCGCCGAGGAAATGAATATCCTCATAACGATCGGCAAGAGACGGAGGTACCGTCCGACGTTCCGAAGACGGAGCTGTTCGAAGGGTCGATGGATTGGGGGAAAGCGCTGGATCCCCAGCGTGCACCGTCGTGGCTTCGACGTCGATCGTCGCATTTTCTGAAGAATGACCCGTTGTCATTACCTTCCCCCAGTCGTCGTTGCGTCATTGGGCATCAGCAGTGCGCTGGCAAAAGATATGCCAATGCCGTTGGTGGGTATCGTACTTTTTGAAAATAACGCGGTCAGGGCAATCGCAACATCACCTTGAATTGATCTCGACCGCTCGGTTCAGTTCAGATTGATGCTTCGCGTTGTCCGCGTGCGTCAACTAAAGTGATCCCACCCACGTTCCGCTACCGCCACGGTCGAGCCGTCCGGTCCAGTCAAGTACACCCCGGTCACTCCATCCCCTGTTTCGATCGCTGTTCCAATCTGGACAAACCCCTCCGGAATCTTGCCCGGCGGCACCGTCATCACAAGCGCAAAGTCCTCGCCCCCGTGTAGCGCAAGCGACAACGGGTCGGCCCCAACGATGCGTGCTGCCCTTTCCAGCTCGGGCGTCACAAGCTTCGTCGGGTTGAGCACAATACGGACGCCACTGTCGCGCGCAATGTGCCCAACGTCGCGCGCTAGGCCGTCCGATACGTCGATGCCTGCCGTTGCGACATCTCGCACGGCGTGGCCCGCCGCGATACGCGCCACGGGACGTCGGTAAGCACGGACGGCAGGTGCGGCATCGGGATGCGCGTCGGGTCGATCCTTCGTCTTGTCGATTGATGCTTGGAGCACCAACAAACCAGCGCCGGACAAACCTAACGGACCCGCAAGAATCACCATGTCTCCCGGTTGCGCTCCATTGCGCATGATCGGGCGACTTGATTCACCAAGCGCTGTCGTTGTGATCGATAACTCGCGTCCCCGGGCCAGGTTGCCGCCTACGATCGCCGTACCGAGTTCATGCACGGCTTGCGCTTGCCCATCGAGCAGCGCGCGAAGGTCCTCATCGGAAAACTCCATGGGCAAAACGAGCGCAGCAAGCACCCCCATCGGGACCGCTCCCATTGCACCCAGGTCACTCAGCGCCGCCATGGTTGCGCGGTACCCGACGTCCTCGAGCGACATGAAGTCCCGACGAAAATGCACACCTTCGACTTGCGCGTCGATTGTCCAAACAAACGGCGTCGTGCTCGGTGCAAGCACGGCGGCATCGTCTCCGATGCCGACGATCGTTCGATCGGACAACTGTTTTCCTAGTGTCGTGCGGATGAGTTCGATGCGTGCGGCTTCTGAACTGTGTTGGCTCATGGCCAGTTCATCCAGCAAACCGCACGGCAACGGCAGCGTGTTGCGCCGTTTCCGTTGCCGGTGCTGCTGGCAGACGAACGACGAAAACCGCTCCTTGGGGCGAGTTGCCTTCGATGTGCACAGTGCCTTGGTGCCCGTCGACCAAACGCTTCACGATCGACAAACCCAAGCCCGTTCCCTCGTATTCGCGCGAATGCCGCTGGTCGACTTGGTAAAACGGATCGAACACTTTCGATCGCTCCGCTTCGGGAATCCCGATCCCCGTATCGGCCACACGCACTTCGATCATCTGTCGCAGGGGCGCGAGCAGTACGAGACCTGCATCGTCGCCATCATCGTCCGTCACATCGATTTGCCGCGCTGACAACGTTACACGGCCGTTCTCCGGCGTGAACTTGATCGCGTTCTCCGTGAGGTTGATGAAGACCTGACGCAAGCGTTCCGGATCGCCCACAACCACGGGCAACTCCGATGGCACGTCGACGACGAGCGAGATGTTTTTCTTGCCCGCTTTCGGCGTGAGCGTCGAAACGGCTTCGTTGAGCACCGATTCGATGAGCACATCACCGCGACGGATCATCACTGTTCCACTCTCGAGCTTCGACAAGTCGAGAAGGCTCATGATGAGTTCGAGTAGGTGGTTGCTTTTCGATTCGATGATCCGGACAAACTCGAGTTGCCCTGGCGTAAGTTCGCCAGCGATGCTTCCAGCGAGCATCTCGCTGTAACCAAGAATCGATGTCAGCGGCGTTCGGAGTTCGTGCGACACGGTGGCGAGGAAGTGGCTCTTGAGTTTGTCCAATTCCTTCTGTTTCGCGTAAGCCTGCTCGAGCGCTGTGTTTTTCTTGGTCAACTCCCGGAAACTCTCGCGCATCGACGCGATGTGCATCGTCGACGTCAAATGCGCCTTGTGCCCGCTCCACAAAACGACATCGAGCACCGCCACGAGATGCTTGGCGACAGCTTCGGCAACCACTTCGGTGGCTCGCGGCATGAGCGGCAAAAGTTCAGCCACACGGGCCACATCGATCCGGCTGCTGATCTGAAGCAACGCTTCCGGAATCGAATCATCTTCAGGATCCACGTACGGCCCGACGATGATGCGACCGATGGTGTCGCCTTCGTATTGAATGGGCATGAGCCGATATTTGGCGCCCGTAAAACACGGATGTTGGACGCCGTCTTTTCCGGCGAGACGCACGCGTTTGACCTCGGCCACCACACGCGCGCAGGCCCGGCGTCCCGATGGTTCTTCGTTCACCATCGCGCACAGCCCGCATTCGTTCGTCGTGCTCGCGAGGTTTGTCCCGGAACCGGAAACGATCCGCACGTGCAGTCCGAAGATCTGCTCGAACGAAGCCACCATCGCTCGCAACGATTCGCGATCGACGAGGTCCTCCAAACGCGGAGGACCCAGACCAATCATGTCTGCGCCAGTCGACGGTTCGTCGTTCATGGCGTTCCCCCGGGCAGCGGATTGGCCCCAATGGCGCCCATACGCGTCGCGATCAGCTCTCGATAAGGCGTCGTCACCCCGAGCTGCTGCGCTGCGGTTTTCACCATCTCGTCGCCATCAATAGACAACTTCTTCGCCAGTTGATGACTCTGATCAAGCGAACGCCACGTCATCCACAACAAGCAGATGAACGTTTCGACAACACCCACACCTCGCGTTGCGATCGCGCGAAACACGGGCTCGGCACTCTTCTGCGCCAAACGTGCGAGTTCGTCATCGGTGCGAATGTCGGACATGTCGCGCTTGTTGAACTGAATGACGACCGGCATTTTTTTGATCTCGATGCCGCTGTCTTTGAGGTTGTTGCGCAGGTCCAAATACGACTCGGCCGTGCGATGCGTTTCCGATGTGCGTGAATCCGCGATGAACGCGACACCGTCCGCGCCCTGCAAGACGAGCTTGCGGGTCGCCGAGTGAATGGGTTGTCCGGGAACCGTGAAGAGTTTGATCCGAAGTGAGAAGTCACCATCCTTCGACTTGAACGTCAGCGGAAGCAGGTCGAAGAAAAGCGTACGGTCGTCCTGCGTTTCGAGCGTCATCAGACGACCGCGCGTATCCGAACCGGCGCGCGCATGTAGAGCCACGAGATTCGTGGTTTTTCCACTCAACGCGGGCCCGTAATACACGAGCTTGATGGTGATCTCGCGAGAGGCGAAATCGAGCTGCACGGCGGGATAGTCGCATGCAAACGGGGCGCTCGTCTTGAACGATCAAACGCCCCGATCATTCATGACGCAGGCGCGCCACCCTGACCTGGCGTCCACACGCCGCTGCGCAGCGATTCGAGCTGCTTGATGACTTCGTTCAGCGCCGCCGTTTCGTTGTCGCATGCCTGAACCGCCGCTTCGGTCGTCAACGCCGTGTTCGCTCGTTCAGCCTTTGCTGCTCCAAGCACTTCGATGACTTCGCGATGCAGCTCTTCTCCAGCCGTTACAACCCACGTGTCGAGACGTTGTGCGAACTCATTGATCATCTCTGCGAGCTTCGGACCAACCTTCGTCGCCGCTTCTTGCACCGCAATCGGAGCGAGTTCTTTTGCCCGATTCTTCGTCTCCGTTTCGATCTTGCCTTTCACATACACAGCCAACACAGGCGCTGCGATCGCAAGAACTCCACCAAGAAGCACGTTCATCGTCATCACGAAGAGACCCGCGCCAAACAACGCAATGACCCCAACGTCATAACCCAACGTGTCGACCTCGACGTTCGGCGTTTTCAGATCCGTACCAAGCGCATCACGCACACGTTTTGCTACTTCATGCGCATCATCCCGAACGAGCGCGATCGTGCGTTCTGCCAGCGCTTCGAGCGCATTCGCGATCTCTTTCGTTTCCGCTTGAGCCCACTCCGTAAACGTTCGCTCGAGGAACGGACCGAGGTGCACCTTGAGTTCGTCTGCGGGTGCGTTGTCGACCACGTCGGGAATTTGTCGCGTCACATCGGCGACAAACCTTTCCAAATCGCGCTGAACCCACGTCTGAATGCGCGCGACTTCTTCGCGAATTCCAAACCGACGCTCCTCGATCGTTTTGGTTTGTCCCGCCAAGTCCTTCTCGAGCATCTCGATGCGCCGGCTCAGCTCTTCACTCGTCATCGCTGCCGCGCGCCGGCGGGCATCGATGCCTTTGCCAAGCATTCGTGCCGCTTCGATGCCTTCACCGAGCGCGTTGTCGAGCATGATGCGGCCACGTTCTTCCGCGAGGAACGTCGTCAAGTGCCGCAACAACTCCGGCATGCCGCTGTCGAGTGATCGGCCATCGAGAGCTTTGCGAGCGCACACCGGAAACACGACGGGACTGCGCACGAGCTTGCCAAGTTCCGAACGAATGTAGGCCAATGCCTCGACCTCTTCGTCGTCGCTCCAAATGTCGCGCTTCGTGACGACAAAGATGATCTTGTCGCGCGATTGCCCAAGAAGTTTTTCGTTCAGGAACACCCGCTCGCTTTCCTTGAGCGGCTGTCCCGCATCCAAGAGGAAAAGCACGGCGTCCGATCGCGGGATGTAGCTGTATGTGATGTCGGCTCGTTGCAACGAGAGATCATTCACGCCTGGTGTGTCCACCAGAACGATACGTTCTCGAAGTATCTCGGCCGGGTAAAACACCTCGAGACGATTCACTTCATTGGCGAACGATTCCGATCCTTTTTCCTGACCAACCGCAAACTTGCGAACTTCCTCGAAGTCCATCGTTTGTCGATCGCCCGATGCGCGCACGAGTTCAGCTCGCGGCTGAGCGGCGTATTCGAGGTGATGGATGACGGCGGTCGTTGGTGTAACGCCGACCGGAAGCACTTC
>JBGAOI010000302.1:0-8441 GCA_044221885.1 Polyangium sp. (in: bacteria) | reverse complement strand
ACAACGACTTCATGCACGCTTCGCTTCGCTCCTCGCTCCTTCTCCTCGTCTCCCTTGGTGCATGCGCCACCGGCACCGAACTCGGCAATTCATCCGGCGGAACAGGATTGACCGGAAGTAGTTCGAGTTCGTCGAGCAGTTCGTTCGGGGACACGTCGAGCAGTTCGTCCGGAAGCACCGGCGGCAAAGGCGGCGCTGGAGGCATGGGCGGTGCCGGAGGCATGGGAGGAACGGCCAGCTCGAGCGCGACATCATCGAGTAGCGGCGCGGGAATGGGCGGCTCTGGCGGAATGGGCGGCGGAAGCTCGAGTTCGTCCAGTACGAGCAGCAGCTCGGGCACAGGCGGTTCTGGCGGAATGGGCGGCAGCGGTGGCGCCGGCGGAAGCCCCACCGGAACGCTTGTCGTCATGGCTGGACCTTCCGCGGGCGGAGCGTATTACGAACCGGCAAATGGGTGGCTCAACGCTCCGTTGAGTTTTACCTTCTCATCGGCGGAAATTGCGCCGCGTTTGGCTGGAGGTGCTTTGGGGGTCATGCGCCGTTCGGACAACAATGAATTGTATTGGACATCTTGGACAAAAGCCGCGGGTTTTACCATGCCGCAACAAGTGAACACATTTGGGTTTGGCGTGGACGGTCCAGCAACGGCACCCGTGGGTATCGCTTCGGTGATGACGTTCTTGGGGACCGATAACAAGCATTATTTTGCGCAAAACGACAATGGCGCGATGTTTGGCGGCTTCGCTCCCATCCCTGCCGGTATGGTGCAAATTCAAGCCTTCGGTCCAAGCGCCACGTCGCTGGCGAGTGATGGCATTGGTGTATACGCCGTATATGCTGGTGACAATGCGCAATTGTATTATTCGTACAAGAGCAGTGCTGGTGGAGCGTGGGGGCCATCGACTCAAGCCGCCACATCGATGGTCGTGAATACGATTCGTCCCTTTGCATTTGTCGATTCGGCCATGGATTTGCGCATTTTTTATGTACGCCAAGGGGACAATCGCGTTTGTATGGTCAAACTTATTACGCCACAAAATGCGTGGTCCGCCGAAGAAACCATCGCCACGGCAACAACGTCAAGACAACTGAGCGCTGTCGAAGTGACCGGCGGCGATATCGTCGTCACTTACCACGGGCTCATCAATGAAGGCATTTATTTCGTGCGCGGTAAAGACGGCGCATTTACGAATATCTCGACCGTTGAAGTACCCGCCGGAACATCCTCCACGCCAGTCGTCGTCAAAGGTTTGTCTGGTGCGGATGCGGAAATCCTTTATGCGACAGGCAACAAATTGCGCCATGCTCGGATCATTGGAAATATGGCGACACCTGTCGACGTCCCTGGATTGACCGGCGTCACGCACGTGACAGCAACGCTCGTCCCTTGACGTGCTCGTCGGCGCATGCTTGTGTCGAACACAATGACATTCGCCAAGAGTCTTGGTTTTCTAGGCGCTTTTCTTCTGCTCGCATCTCCCGCTCGAGCCGACGAAGAAGCTTGGTTTTGGGTGGAAAATCGCGTCCCAGTCATTCGAACAGAAAAACCCACCTTCCCGCGCATCGATATCCGAACCTTTGCCGATGTTCGTCTCAACCGACGTTCGGGTGGTTTGGCCCAATCATTCCTCCGCGTAGGACCTTTGTTCTACTTGACGAACCACCTGTTTGTCGGCCTTCACGGAACGATCTACGCCGATCGCCTTCCGTCGGGAAATTTCGACCAAGAAGCCCGTATCGAAATCGAACCCAATCTTTTTGGTCGGTTGGGCGTGTTTACCTGGAATGATCGTAATCGATTCGAGGTACGTTTTCGCGAAACTGAAACGCGATATCGGTATCGCAATCAATTACGAATCAATTTGGCGCCCAAACATTGGCGCACGATTCCGTTTGTCTGGGATGAAGTGCTCGTGGATCTTTCCGGTTTGGGACTGAATCAAAATCGCGCTGAAATCGGCATTGGACGACAACTCTGGCCCACCATCCGCCTGGATGCGGGCTTCATGCTTCGCAGCCGAAAAGACGCCACCGGTTGGCAACACGACGGAATCTTCAACCTCTACCTCTTCGTCGATGCATTACCTCTGGTAAAACCCAAAAAGTCTCCGAAATCCAAAGAAGAATGATGTACCCACGCCCCGGGTTAAAGAGGGTGTTGAACAGAGATTTCGGCCTTTTTTTGTTGCCGTCGTTCGTCCCGGCACATCGCCCCGGGTTTTAACCCCACGCGTTGGTGCGCAACGACAAATGGATCCGAATTATGAACTACCGTCCTGCATCGTTCAGGGGCAAGCCCCCATCCACCATCACAGCATCCGGGACACATTCCAAAACCGATAACTTCATCGCTTTGCCGGCGGGACGAGCCACGAGCAACGACGCGCGCGTTCCGGCCAAAACTTCCCCATTTCCGAGCTCCGGTTCGCGCCGCAATTCGCCTAACAACTCCCCTTTCGCCGATATCGGCCCAATCCGCGTCGCCCCAGACAACGATGCAATCGCCATCCATCCCGGCAACAAATCCGGCACGCCCGTCGACGTTCCTTCATCCGTCACGAGTTGCGCCTCACCTAGCCCAGACAAACGCACGAGCACCGTCATGACTTTCCCACCCGTCGAACCACTCGGCGTGTCGTCATCGCGGTACGCCACGAGCATGCCGCCATCTTCGGAAGCTTCGATGTCGAACGCGAGCGCATGCCCCTCTTTCGGGGTCACAGCCCGGGGCAAACCCACCGGCTCACCTTTTTCATCCAAAGGCACAGCTTCGATCCAACGCGGCTGAATCGCTTCCCCACCCAAACCATGATCTTCGTCTTTCGGCGGCTTTTTTGCTTCGCCGATCGCCGCATACGCCAACCAGTACCCGCCAGGCCGCGACGTCAATCGCGGAACTTCAGCGTCATTTTTCGACGACGAGATCGGACGCGACGAACCATCGGACTTCATCGTTTGGGGGTCAAACGATTCGAGCATCACCATCGTCCGCTTGCCGTCTTTGCTCACGTCATCCCAAACGAGCACGGCATGATCTCCCGACGTCGCGAGATCCACAGCCATCGACTCGTCTCGACCTTCACTCACTTCCGGCCCCCACGTGACTTGATCCCCCGTGACCCTGGCGATGCGAATCGCTCGCCCTCCAGCATTCGGCTGAAGCATCGCAGCGAGAACGGAGTCCTTGTAGCCCGTGACCGTCGGCGCATCGAAATCCCCTCGACTACGGCCGAGTTTCACGAGTTTGCCCTGACGACCATCCGCACCAAGCCGCGCCACCATCGCGAAGGAACCACCATCGCCGTCACGCAGAGCGCCGACGGCAAACCCATCGTTCGTGACGGCGCCTCGACCCAACTCGACGGCATAAGGTGCAAGCTCATCGAATTCTTCGTCCGCTTCGTCGGCGAGGAGTTCTCCCGCATCGAGCACCCCCGCATCTGCACGCACCTTTGACGACGGTTTGTCCCCCACCACGAACGCTTCAGACGAAAGCGATTTGCAGCGCGGAGGCAAGACCACTCGAGCAGCAACACCTGCGTCTTCCTCTTCGACGACCTGGTTTGTCGCAGCCTTAATCGTCTCGAGATCCCGCGTGATCACGTGCCGCACCGCAACGATGATCACGGCGATGACGAACGCGGCAACGACCACACCCGCGAGCCCGCTTCCGCTACCTTCGCCAGGAACAGGTTTCTCGACGAGCTTTCCCGGACCTTTTTGCGTCATGTGCGAGCCAGTTTTCTCTCGCGAAGGCATCTTTGCAAGCGCGGCTAGTTCCGCTTTGTCCCGTAACCCTTCTAGACTGGGTCCATGCGTCCATCGCTTGCCGCTCGTTTCGCGTCTTTTTGCGTGATTGTCACGACCCTCGTTTTCACCTTCGCTTCGTGCGGGTCACGCTCGGGCAACTACGACGACACGTTTGGCGATGCAAACCCAAACACGTGCGGCAAGATCAGCGAGACATGTTCGACGGAAGATCCATGTTGCGGAGTGCTTCTCTGTAACGGTGGCGTGTGCAAACCGACGCAGATTTGCTCCGCGCAAGGTTCGTCGTGCACAACCACCGTCGAATGCTGCAACCTCGACTGCATCGACGGGTTTTGCGGCGGCTCGCAATGCATACCAACGGGAAGCGCGTGTACGTTCTCCGAGCAGTGTTGCAACTTTGACTGCTTCAACGGCTTCTGCGGTGGGTCGCAATGTAGCCCGCAAGGTGCCGCGTGTGCAGGTCCTGGGACGTGTTGCGATAATTTGTGCACCAACGGGTTTTGCGGACCGAACACCTGTAAACCGCAAGGCGCTGCGTGCCTCGACAACGCGGATTGTTGTGGTGGATCGTGTGTGAACAACGCCTGCGGATCTGCGTGTCAGCCCGATGGGTTCGTCTGTCAGAACGCGAGCGATTGTTGCACCGGCGCTTGCACGAACAGCGTCTGTGGCATGATCACGATGTGTTTACCCAATGGCAGCGGGTGCAGCTCGCCATTCGAGTGTTGTTCGGGCCAGTGCCCCGGTGGAATTTGCAACATCAATTCGTGCGGCATCGACGGCGCTGCGTGTGGCGTACCGAATGATTGCTGCTCCAAGAAGTGTGAAAACGGCATTTGCGGTGGAGGAAACTGCAAGCCGGACGGTGCGCCTTGCCAAACGGATGCGCAATGTTGCATCGGCTTCTGCGATCAGTTCTCGAAGACGTGCGGCTTCAACATGTGCCAACCCGATGGCTCCTTCTGCACCGATCCGGCGCAATGTTGCAGCTTCAATTGTGACTTCGCGACGAACACGTGCGGCTTCGGCGGATGTTTCCCCGATGGATTCTCATGCCAGGCGGACTTCCAATGTTGCAACGGGTTCTGTGATCCAAACACGTTCACGTGTGGTTTCACCTGCCAACCGGACGGCGCGTTCTGCATCAATGACTTCGAGTGCTGCACGGGGGCCTGTGATCCGCAAACGAACACCTGCGGCATCGGCGCATGTTTACCGAACAACTTCTCGTGCAACACGAACGGCGAATGTTGTTCGGGCACGTGTCAGTTCAACGTTTGCATCAACCCGATGTGTTCACCCGACGGGTTCCCTTGCAACACGGGTTTTGATTGTTGCAACGGGTTCTGCGATCCAAACACGTTGATCTGCGGTTTCCAGCAATGTTTCCCAGACGGCGCGATGTGCAACGGGCCCGCGGATTGTTGTTCCGGAACGTGCAACAACGGCATTTGCGGCGGCCCCACGTGCCAGCTCGACGGCTTCGCGTGCGGGAGCGCGATGGAGTGTTGCAGTGGCGTTTGTCAGAACAATCTCTGCGGCAACGGTAGCTGCTTGCCCCCAGGTTCGACGTGTAACTCGAACGCTCAATGCTGCATGGGCCTCACGTGCAACGGCGGCTTCTGCGGCATGCCGCCTCCGGGCGATGGCGGTATGTGCAACACCGATCCCGGCGGAACACCGTGTTCGCAATGCATCATCGGCGCTTGCTGCATGCAGACGGAAGCGTGCGCGCTGGACCCGAACTGTGGATCGAGCATGGCGTGTTACCAGCGGTGCACGATCAGCGGGATGAGTCCGTCACAATGCCAAGCGCAGTGCTGCACGAACAACACGTGTACGGCCTGGACGAACTGCGTCGCGACAAACTGCGCCGCGCAGTGTTTCTGAAACACACGCGCTGTCGCGACAAACTGCACAGATGCCCCGGGTCAAAACCTGGGGCGCAGCTACGCCTCCCGCCCCGTGACATACGCCACTGCTTCGTCTTCGTCTCCAAACACTTCGATGTTTTGCGCACCGAAAACCGCGCCCCCGCGAGCTCGACGCGTCGCTTGAAGTTTCCCCACCGCCGTTTGCACCAAAATGCCTACGCGGACAAACCCCAGCACCATCTCTTGCATGTGCGGGCGAAGCGAGACGAACATCGAGTCATCACCGATCATGGGTGCGTCTCGCGAATCCAAGAGGAACCCCAAATGCCGGCGCTCCCGAAGCGGCACGATGAATCGAAATTGCGCTGCAAAATCCACCGTCACCCGCGGTCCTGCATCCTTCAAGGCCACCGATGTTCGACGCAAACGTATAAACCCTGGCTCACGGGTCACAATCGCCACGTCTGAACGGAAGAGCTCCTCCATGCGACCGAGCGTGACTCCCCGATGCGCGCATGGCAAGACGCGCCCTGGCCCTTCACGCCGCTCGATTCCTTTGCTCTTCTACGTCGCGATTCCGGAATGCGCTGGCTTGTTCGTTTTTCTCCACTGCTTGCGATCCTGATCTTCACGATCGGATGCGTCGGTACTCCATCGCCCCTCACCCCGAATGTGCGTGGGTCCGTGGGATTGCCCCACTTTGGCGTGCTCACCGACGCAGTGGCTTTGTCCAAGCGAACCCACACGTTCCGTCTCTTTCGCGATTCGAACGCGCGATGGGGCACACCACGCTTGATCGGCACGATTGAACACGCCGCCGCAGTCGTGCATCGCTTGCGCCCCGGAGCGCCACTGCTCGTAGGCGATATCTCCGCAAAAAACGGCGGATTCCGAACCGGCCACAAGTCGCATCGCACCGGCCGCGACGTCGATCTGCTCCTCTACACACTCACGCCCGACGGTCGCTCGATCCCGAGCCCAGGGTTTGTCACGTTCGGTCCCGACGGGATTGCCGAAGGACCCAAGCATACGTTCGTTCGTTTCGACACCGAGCGAAATTGGCAGTTTGTCAAGGCACTCGTCACGTCACCCAAAGCCGACGTGCAGTGGATTTTCATCGCCCGGTGGCTCGAAGCTTTGATGATCGAACACGCGCGGGCCCGCGGCGAAGATCTCGAGCTGATCTGGCGCGCTGAAAACGTGATGCTTCAGCCTACGGACAGTGCTGCACACGACGACCATTTCCATTTGCGCATCGCGTGCACCCAGGACGAACTCGTGCATGGTTGCGACGTGCATGGTCCAGCATGGCCGTGGCTTCCCAACCCGCCGGTGTTGGATCACGTCTCGGACGAAGAGCTGCTTTCTGCGTTGCTCGAAGGACTTTTGCCTTCTGATGGCGGGACAAACCCGCCTGCGTCCGAGGTGGCCTCGCCATGAATTTTTTGGGTCACGGCGACGTGCTCGATGTATGTGCGCGTTTGCCGAACGACCTGCGGTTTGACTTGGTGTACCTGGATCCACCGTATGCGGTGGGAACGGCGATGACGGCGCGTATGGCGCCTGGACAAACGCGCGGGAAACAAACGCGAGCGGGCGGGCCCATTGCGTACGAGGATCGATATGCGCCGGAAGCGCTCGTATCGATGTTGATTCCGCGTCTTGCGGCGATACGCGATTGCATGCGTGAAGGTTCGACCATGTACATCCATTTGGATCACCGCACGGTGCACGACGTGAAGGTGGCGGTGGATCGTTTGTTTGGACGATCGGCGTATTTGGGCGAAGTGATTTGGGTGCCAGGCAATGGCAATCGCGGAGCGCGGAGGTTTTCCGTGACGCACCAGACGATATTGCTTTATGCGCGCGCGGGATCCGAACGGAAGCGCGTGGTGTACAACGCGACGGATCCGGAATTACGCGAGCCATTTGCGCCGACGAGTTTGTCGATGCACTTCAAACAGCGGGACGAATCGGGGCGGCTGTATCGGGAACGCGTACTTGGGGGCAAGCCGTATCGGTATTACGCGGACGAGGGCCGGCGAATGGGCAGTGTGTGGGACGACATTCCGGCGATGGTGGCGAATACGCCGCTGGTGGGGGAAGGCACGGGGTATCCGACGCAGAAGCCGGAGCGGTTATTGGAGCGGATTGTGCGGGCGTCGAGTGTTCCTGGGGCGGTGGTGGCGGATTTGATGTGTGGCAGTGGAACGACGTTGGTGGCGGCGGCCAAGTTGGCACGACGGTTCGTCGGAAGTGATCAAAGCGACGTTGCGGTGGATATCGCGGCGAAACGACTCACTGCACAAAAAATATGCTTTTCGGGGCTTGGGGGTGTATCGTTCGTTCTTAATGAGCAGAACGTGGATGATGAACCAACGCGGCAGTCGCCGCCTGACGCCGAATTGCCTCCTGTGCAAGGATGAAGCAGAGAAAGCGCGGGTGGACGGGTGTAGCGGGGCGGGGGTCATCTCAAACGTGTGGACGAGGAGAATCGAGCGATGAAAATGGGAAAAACGTTGCAATGCGCGGCGCTCTTGGCGGGTGCATTGGGGGTAACGGGATGTGGCATTTCGCCAGGCGATTACGTGATTTATCGCGTGGCGCCGGGAAACACGGAGCAAACCAGTGGATGTTTTTATCCCGACACAGATCCGCCACCAAATCATGCCAGCGATTCGACAACGATTCGCGAATCGAGCACTTGGATCATTTACGCCAGCATCAACGACGCGTTTTACCTAGATGGCGGCAAATCCACACTGGAAGGCGTCGCCACCGATACGGGCTATCAAT
>JBGAOI010000301.1:0-8515 GCA_044221885.1 Polyangium sp. (in: bacteria) | reverse complement strand
GACAATTTGCACACATCTCGTCCGGGTTTTTCTGGGCATCATCCGGTCCATGACACTTGACGCATCCCACCGAAGCTTTGGCGTGAGGTCGTGCAAGCGGTCCTGGTGACGAATGGCCACCTGGCGGAGGAAACGCAAACGCGGAAATCGTCGTGGCCACCGCAGCAACGATCACGGCCGGGAAAAACCCACGAAATCGGGTCACATCCGAAGTGGTTTCGGCCCGGCGTGCACCGCGTCCTCGTGGCGTCTCTCGAGGAAGCGCGGCGCGATCGCGTGCATCGGCAAGCGGAGCCGCGTACAGCGTCTTTTGCGCTGCGGCTTGTTTGTCCGCCTGAGGTTGGTCACGACGATCAGATTCAGCCATGGCACGACCAGAAATTCATAGCATACGGAAAGGTGATTCGTTTCGAAAGCGTCTTTTTCACGGTTTGCGTTTGATTCGCACCACCAAATCGACGGTGCTCGATTTTGGATCGAGGTTCGTTTCGATGTCGATATCAGCGGGAGACCCCTTGCTCACATGCAGGCGTTTGACATTTTCGACATCTTCGACAACGGCTTTTCTCGAAAATACGGCGCCTGTTTTCGTACGCCAAGCGTCACGAAAATATATGGCAGAATTGCCCACGAGATCACCAACGAATTTTACCTGACGAACCTTAAATACGGGTCCCTCTTTCACGCGAAGTTTGATGTTCACTTTCGAGCCATCAGGCGTTTCGACGATTTCCGGATTCGCAAATTCGGCACTGACCATGCCGCGATCGAATAGATCCGCCGTCATGACCAGAACATCCCGCTCCAACATGTCTTGACTAAAGGGTTCCCCGATTTTCGTACCCAACAAGCTGGAAATCTCGGTCCAGCGAGCCGGAGAAAAACCTTCGACGTCAAACGTCCCTACCGTTGTCCGAACCCCTGGCTCAACCACAAGGGCAACATTGATTTCTTCGTCGCCTTCTGGCGTCGTTTCGAGCGTAATGTTTGCACGCCGATAACCACGAGCAGCAAGGGTCACCGTCGCAGCTCGAACCATTTCGTCGAATCGTGCATTGTCTTCCCACGAGGGCGCTTCGGTCACGAGCTCATTCGCCACGCTTTGATCGATATCGGCTACAGATCGCACCTTGACGGTACGCACGCGCCGACGAATCTTGAGTTCGTATACGGCAACGACACCATCCTTTTGCTCTTCTTTATAGACAACGACATCTTCGACCCGTCCTTCGCCAAATAGTGCGCGAATGTTTGCGTCGGTAGTAGCTGCCTCGAGTGGATCGCCCGGACGAACGGGGAATCGTTCGCACAAAAGTGCCGGCGCACGAAAGCCACGAATTTCAACACGCCGCGTGCGTCCGGGTTCCACTGGAACCGAGGAGGACCAACACGTGTGCACGGCCATCTGAGGCGCTTCCGGAACGGGTTTTACCGGTGCTGGTTCGGCTGGACGCACAGCTTCTTTGGCCGGCGGCTTGGTCGCGCCTCCGCAAGCGCTGAGGCCCACAGCGAGCGACAAATATGCGAACTTCCATTGAAGATGCTTCGTTTTCAAAGACGCACCTCGATGAAGACGTTTGCCCGCAATCGCTGGTAAAACTTGGCCATGATTTTGTCGATCTGCTTCGAAGACTTTTCGGGGTCTTTGTCCAATTTGGCAAAATCGTCGCGCATTTTTAGGACCATGATTTTTTTCGTCAGCAATTGCCCGACGAGTTCTTCGCGATATTGCGCTTCTGAGTATCCTTGCTCCACAGCCTCCGCCAAAACCTTTTCACGTGTGAGGTTGGCCGACTTGGCAATTGCATCAAGCGTGGCATCGATTTCAGTGGACGCTATGGTCACACGCAATGCGCGCGCTTCGCGGACGACCAATCTTTCATTGATCAACTGCTGGAGCCATTCCTTGTAGACCTCTGCTTCAGCGGCAGCCCGTTTGTCCGCTGGAACGCTCGCCGCCACGCGCTTCAACGCCGGCAAAGCCCGACGCCTCAATTCGGCGAGTGTAATGACATCTTCGTCCACAATCGCCACGATGCGGTTTACTACCACTCGCGGGGGATTTTTGGCTTCCTCAGCGGACGATGGCGCCGAAATGCCGAGCGTACTCAGCACACATGCACCGATCAAATAGACAAAACGGATGCGTCTCACGCGCGAATGCTACGACACGGTTACGCGCGAGGAAAGAAAAAAATGCTCCTGGGGGTCGCTCAGATCAGATCCACTCGATCTCGACGGGAGTAACCATGCCTTCCGCTTCGATACGAATGGCATATACGCCCGACACCGTCGAGAGGAGAAGAATGGCAAAACCCTCCCGCGAGAAGAGACGCAAGTCGAACAGCGTCGACAATTTTTGGACTTGACCGTCTTTGATGAGATCGTCAAAAAGCACTGATTCTTCAGTTGTTTCGATTTCTTCGGGTTTGGCCCAACGCATCCGCACGCCACCGCGTTCACCAGCGGCCCAAACCATCAGCAATTTGCCATTTAAATCGACCGCATCGATCTTCATGTCGCGCGGGGCGAAATCATATTGAGCTTTCAGAATTTTTTCCATGGACACGTCGTGCACCGTGCATCCTGCTGTGGTGCAATGGCTTTGCGCCAGCGTCGTTTGCCACGTTTTCTCACTTCGTGCCCGATAGATTCGGGTCACAACGGCTTCCGTTCCGTAACACGATAGAATTCCGTCGCTTACGCGCGGAGACATGGGCGGACTCCATTTTCCCCCCACGAGAAAACTCATGAAATCGTTATCGTACCCCTTTACGCGAACGACCATCGCATTCGCGGTCTTGCAACCCTGAATATGAGCAGGTTCGTCCGCGCCTCCTTCAATGAGGCCCGCTTCGGGTAATTCGCCAATGTCGGTCAAACTTGGCGCAGCGTCTCCTTGCCATGGATACTTGGAAACGAACAATCGCCGTTCTTCTTTTTTCGTAACGCCGCGCAAAACCAGATGATCCCAAAGTATTTGCGTGGAATAATAAAAGTTTCCAACACGAAAATCAGGATTGATTTTCGTGCGTCCGCTTTTTCCACCAGCAGGACGCCTTGTGAGAATCAGATCCTTTGATTGATCATCAAATCCCAAGACGGCTGTGGCCCCATCCTTTTGCGCGAAGGCGCCATAACTGTACATCGCATCGATTTTGTCGCCCGAGTCAGCCCGAAAAATGCCTGCGCGACCGCGTTCTCCAGCAAAAATAGCTGGCGCAGAATCATCGTTCGCCGTTCCCCAAAGACGTAAACCGTGACCCGATGAAATCCCCTCGGGCAATGACTTGCATTGCGCTTTGGCACTTTTCTGCGCAAAGGTACAAAGAAATGGTGCTTTGGCAACTCCCTTCTCTTCAACCAAAAGACGCATGGCCCCGGCCGGGTGCGCATCCGTAAATGCTGCTTTGAGCGAAAATGTCGTCGGCGAAATAGGCGTTCCCTTGGCCAAGAGGCTGGCGTTCAAAGGTTTGGCATCGAATGGCGCCGCCAAAACGCCGGAATCCTTGAATTTGATCTTATTTTTTCGTGCCTGCTCAAAAACCGCATCGACCAATTCGGACGAATCCGCAGAAACCCCATTCGGCTCGCGCAACGCTTTGGCCAACGCTTCAGATGCGGCCCCGAGATCCTTTCCCGCAGGTTCAGTAAGGCCCGAACTTTTCCACGTTTCGCGCAATGCATGCCCAAGAGGCGCGCACGCCATCGGCCACGGTTTGTCACTCCAAGAAGGGGTACGTGCCTTCTCATCCATGCGCATCGCGGTAAGCTGAATACGTCGGAAAAGGAAGCTCGGCGGAGGTCCGTCCTCGAAATCTCCGCCAACGAGGCATTGGGAAAACGCACTCCAGGACTGCGACAATGCCGCTTGGGTTTGCGCATCTTGAAAACGAATCAGAGCAAACAAACCACCGCCTGCGAGTACAACGGCCACGACGATGCCAATCAACAAACCTTTCGAGCGATTCTTTCGATCTTGAACGATTTCATCAATCGGTTCCGGCGGAGGCGGTTCGTGTTCGCTGGCATGTGTCGGTTCGGACAAACTCGGATCATTCATGTGCAACCCCCTTCCGGACAAGCGCGGAAGCGACGTAGCACGATGCCTCGAATGGGCGCAAGCAGAAATCGGGTCAGCGACGAACAGCGGTCAACACATGCACCAACAGCAGTGCCATCGCCAACGAAAACGTAACGACATGCCCCGGCAAACCAAAGCGCAACGCTAGGAGCAAAAATCGCTGCACCGACAATGCTCGACGCTCCACGACAATTCGCACCAATCCGTCGAGCCCTGCCAAACGCTCTTTGCCGCGCCCCTCGAGGACCACGTCGATTCGCTTGCGCAAAGCATTCTCTTCATCGCGTAAACTTCGGCCGCTAAAGAACAGCCACACGGCTCCCAAAGGCTGCTTCGTGTAAGGAACCAATATTTTCTCGAATATCTTTTTGACGAGATCGCTTTTTCCGCTCACATCGCGGTATAGGCGGTCCATCAATTCGCGCCGCGCGGTCGAAAAATCTTCGGGCAAGGCGGCCGTGCGCTCAATACGCGCCAAACGCGATGGCAACCATCGATATGCAATGGCCATCCAAATGCCGAATCCCGTGGTCGACAGAAACGCAAGGCGCAATGCACTACCCACGGAACGTGGCCACCAATCAATCATCGACGCGTGCGTCGCGACAAACCCCAACGCGACAAACCCCAGCGCCAAGTGCACGGCGAGCATGGGACGAACTCGCGAAGACGTCGCGGATTTCCCGTCCGGTGCTTCCTTCCCCTTTTTTTTCAGCCATAATTTCACGAGGCGTTTGGGCGCTGCATAAAGCAACAACGCCCCAAACACGGCAGCCGCTGCCACGCCGGCCCAATACCCAGAACCTCCACCAGGGCGCAGCAATCCACGGTCATGCATGAC
This sequence comes from Polyangium sp. (in: bacteria), assembly GCA_044221885.1. Classification (GTDB taxonomy): domain Bacteria; phylum Myxococcota_A; class Polyangia; order Polyangiales; family Polyangiaceae; genus Polyangium. The sequence continues at coordinate 3,590 of JBGAOI010000301.1, read as the reverse complement.
CATTCCCGCGACAGTCAATCCCGCGCCAGCGATAGCGCCACCCAGCACAATGCCAATATCATTGATTCGAGGTGTCACGATGACAGGGGACGCTGCCGCGGTCCCCTTGACGAGATCGCGAACATCGGCCAAGTCTTCGTTGGGATTCATCCGAAAAATGGAGCCAGTTGGACAAACCTGAACACATGCCGGCCCTTCATATTCGCGGCACAATTCGCATTTGACGGCAACATCTGGATAGGCGCCGCCGGCGGGGCGCGGGGCCGTTTCGGCACGTTCAGCCATACTGATGTTATCCCAAGGACATGCCTTGGCGCATGCGCCGCACCCTGTGCACAACGCTTCGCGAATAAATACTTCGCCCCCAGGGTCGCGCCCAATGGCTCCTGTAGGACAATCAATCATGCAACTTGGATTTTCACAATGCTGACAAGAATTCGGCAACAACAAACTTTGCGGGTTTTTCTTGTCGCTGTCGACGCGAGCCACCATCTTGTCGCCTCGACGTACGATACGCGATTGTCCGTGCACATCCGCACACGCCCACGCGCAATGTCCGCATCGCACGCACGATTCCAAATCAATGACGAGCAACGATCGCGCAACGTTGAGCCGATATAAATCACGAAATGCATGTTGTGTTGCATTCGCCGCCGCACGCCCAATGACAGAAAGCTGTATGGCTTGTTGATCCAATGCAATGCGGCCCAATGTCGAAAACAAGTCGGGATGACGCGCCGCAACGGTGCGCACGGTGCGGGCGTCCACGGAAATCAATAACGACGGCCCACTGGCCACTGCCCCCGACAAACGAGCAACACCGGCCTCGATCTCCGCATCCCCAAAAAAATCTCCGCGGCCTATGTATGCGCGCACGTGCAAACGCTCACCATCGTCGGTTTGCAATTGAACCATACCATCGGCAACAATAAAGAGATCCGTGGAAGGGTCGTTTTCCCGATAAATACTTTCCCCACGTTCGAACGGGCGATATCGCGCCGCATCGAGCAAAAGATCGATATCTTCGTTTTCGAGTGTTTTGGCAAAAGCGACGGTCTGCAACAAATCCCGCGTGGCGGCTCGGCGCAAGATACGCTCGAGACGTTCAGCCACCTCCGCTTTTCCACTGCGACCTACAGCCCGTTGAAAAACGTGCGTGGTGACTTTGCAAATACGCGAACGCACACGCGCTTTCGCGGTTGCGCTTCGCGCACTCCCAATCGTGGCCTCTTCCCCAAAAGAAGCACCTTTCTCTGCATTACGTAATTCCTGTTCGAGCGCTTCGCCACGACGAATCGCCGTCAAGACGACGGAACCTTCTGCCACCACGTAGAAGGCATCACTTTTGTCGCCAGCTCGAAAAATGGTTTCGCCGGGCTCAACCGAATAAATCTTCCCGCTTTCCTCGATTTCACGTCGCGCTCGTGAATCGAGTCCCCGAAATACCGGCGCATCCCAGACAATGGGCGGCCAAGCCTTGGCTGACTCACTCGCCGCAGTTTCCGTCATTGCACGTCTACCTCGAGCCGGTGCAATTCGACGACATCGAGCCGCTGGAGCATTTCTTCGGTCACTGCAGGACCGCTCGGACGGAGTCCACGCCGCGCTTGCTCGCGTTCGTATTGAGCAAAAGCCCGAATCAAGAAAGGCGGAAACGCCCGAAACATCAAGCGAGCTTCAATATGAAAAGGTCCCCGTCGTCCGCCGAAATCGAGGTCGTACGTGTAGCGCACCGGAGTGAATGCGGGCAGCGAACGCGTATCGATAATGGCATCCGGACCGCGGACAAATCCGCGTGAAGCATCGAGCGCTCCCACAGGAAAGTACGTTTCGAACAAGGCGTTGTCTCCGACGAGATTGGAACGACATTCGCCCGTGTCGAGATCATAATCGCCGTCGTCGAAACGATCGGCTCGAAATAAACCTTGCCCCGGCCCTGGTTCACAACGTCCATCAATGCCGATGACGCCAATGCAACGCACGCAACGAAGAAACCCATTCTGAAAATTGATGAGACCTTTGCCTCGAAAATTCGTTCCGCCTAAACTCGGCGGCGGCGACCATTGCTGAACGTCGGGACCGTCGCGTACGTCAGCGCCGAACAAACCAACAGGCCGACCACGTGCGTCCGTCGACGAAGGATTTGCATTTACCCGGACAAACAATTTGTCACGCAGATCCTCGTCCGGCCGATCAACTCGCCCCACTTCGTACAGCACCCGATTCGATCGGTCGCGGACGACAAGATGCACCCAGAATTCACGCTCCTGGCTGAATCCGGCAGGGATCCGGTGCCCTGCACCAATATTTTCAATTAGCACAGGGATTTCGACGCCGCGACCAGTAGCTCGCGCACCGTCCACTTCAAAACGGAAAGTATGCCGTAAAAGCATATCGCGGCGGCGACGTGCTCCGAGCGGAATGCCATGAACATCGAGTTTCGGTTCGTCGACGAGAAATTGCGGAAAGTCATTGTAGAGCGGGATATCCACGCCCGAAAAATAATGCGTCACGATGGGCGAAGGACGTGCGGAATTGGCGGCTTTGAATGCTTCTGGATATTCGCCGGGATTGCGGGAGACGAAGTGCATTCCTTGCGGACATTCCGGTTCGTCCTGGCCAGACTTGGGCGCGCCAGGTTCACAAATGCCGGGGTAGGTGCTCATGTGACAATCTTGACATGTCGCAGGCGTTTTTCCCCGACGCTGCACATCCTGCGCATACACTGTCCATTCGGTATATGCATTCCGCAGACGTTTGAAATGTTCGCCTTGACGAACTCCAACGACATCCGTGCCAAACAGACGCACGTCGTGGCAACTTCCGCAAAATTCGCTCGTGCCGAGATAACTGCGCGCTTCAGGATCTGGACGTCGATGAACAATGGGATCGAGTTTGTCCGACGAAGGTGTGGACGAATTGGAATAACGACCTTGTTGATAAAAGAACGTCAGCGGATTCATGTCGTAGCCGCTGTTCGCGATTCCGAAGAGACCGCGCCGATCCTCGGGTCGGGCAGCAAAAATGGTGCCCGTGAGAAATGAAATCCAAGAATCGTTACCGCGATATCCAAGCGATGTCGCATTGGGCCCCGGAACGGGACCATGCACCGAATGGCAAAACACGCATGAAATGCCTTCAATACCTTGGTCTCCGAGGTGGTCACGCACGGGACGTCTCGTGGATGCATCACCCCCGGGACGGGCATCCCAGCGGGGCACGGTACGGTCGAGTTTTTCCGCGGGACTATGGCAATTGATGCACCAACGTGCCCCACCCGAACCCGTGATGGGAATACCGTTTTGCGGATTGCGACATGCAGTCGCATTGTCGACAACGCGAAGAATTCCCGCGCCATGTGGGCAATCGTCGTCGCGCCCCACCTGCACGTCAATCAAACTCTCTAATGCATTAAATAATGGGCTCTTCACGGAATGCGCCATGACCGAACGACGCCATTCCGCCGCCTGACGCGCATGACACCCAGCACATGATTCGGACGTCGTATTCGTCAGGGATAACGTCGCTGCCGGAGGCATTTCTGGACGTGGTCGAGGAGCTGGGGCTTTTTCAATCTGCGAAAATGCAAA
>JBGAOI010000300.1:0-8536 GCA_044221885.1 Polyangium sp. (in: bacteria) | reverse complement strand
GCGAAAAACACACCAGCATTTATGCACCTTGTGAAGCGGTTCCATTCTTGAATCGAGTGGACGTACTGCTCACGGGTCACGCGTACGCACCTCACGGACAAACCATTTCGAGTTCCACTGTACGTTTGGCAATTCATCGCGATGATACATGGCTGCTGAACAAGACGTTGCATGTGTATGGCAATCGCGACGACGTGGATATGCAGCCGTTCGAGCGTATGCCCATTGTGTATGAGCGGGCGTATGGTGGGCCGGAATTTCCGTACAATCCTCATGGAACAGGGGCGACGCCAGGTTCGGCCTACCCGAATATCGTGCACCCGCTGGATCCCAGTGCTGCCGCCGGGTTTGGACCGCTTTCGTTCAACATGCGCAATGCGCGGCTCGGATCGAATTCGCATCCGCAATACATCGACGATCAGGTTTTGGAAATTCCTGCGGATCTCGATGAAACATATTTTCAATCCGCCCCGACGGATCAATGGCTCGATTCTTTGCAAGGCAACGAATGGGTGGAAGTCGACGGAATGCATCCGCATTATTCGCGGCTCATTTCGAGATTGCCTGGAATTCGCGGCATTGCCAAAGTGTATGGTATTTATCCAGAAAAACCCGATGGGGTCCGAACGGTATCCCTTCGCCCGGACATTTTGCGCATCGATGCTGATACGTTGTCATGCTCGGTCGTATTTCGGGCGACGATGGGAATTCGAGATGGTCGTTCTCTCCAAACATTACGCATAGCTGCGGGAGTTGAAACCGAGGAGCTTTCCCTGGCGCATCTTTTGACCGCGCCGGCGATGCGGACCGTCGAAACGGTTGTTGAAGACGTGGTGGCGCCCGAATCTGAAATCGTGAAGCCTGAACCGGAAAAACCAGCGTCGCAACGCGATTTCGACGATGGTTCTTTGACGGGTCAAGTCGTCGCGCAACCGAGTTTGCCCCTGCGCAACCCGCGACTTTCGATGACCGACGAAATCACGATCGAGCGGAGCCTCGAGACGATGACGTCCCGCAATATCAAGCCCGCGCGCATTTCGACGCCAGATATCATCATGGATGACGATACCGTGACCAACGAACGGCCACTGACGCGAGCAGAAATGGAGCGAATTGCCGCGATCGCTGCACAATTTGGTCGAGTATCTGGGCTGGCACCGAATCCCATCCAGGAAGAAAAATCGACATTGACGCTCGATATCGATTTCAGCGAATTCGACGCGTTGTGAAACCGTCGACATGGGCTACCAGAAGACGTCGTCATCGGCCGATTGCTCAAAGATTCCAAAGGATTTCTCGCCGCCCGCATCACCGTTCGCAAAGACCTACCCCTTGGGCTGCTCGCCCAGGTTTCTGCGGTTGGCGCATAACGAAGCGGACGAAGACGATAAAGAAAATGATGCATTGACGCAGCATGCCGAGTCATTGGGTATGTGCCGAACGTTGCCGTCGATCGCCGCGTCCCCATGAGTGTGGCACACGGCTTGCACTTCTTGGCACAGTCGCGATTCACGCGGAGGTGCGTATGCTTCGATTGCGCAAAGGTAGCATGACTTTTCCCTGGACCAAAACCTTCGGAGGTGCGCTCATGTTGGCACAACTGATCGCGTGCGGTCCCAGCATTGATTCGGGGGGCGGCCCGCCGAATACGGGCGGTGGAGGATCGGGGGGCGCAGGGATTTCGTCGTGCGAATGCCTTGCGCCTTATGGCAATGCTTCGATGGGCGACGTCGAATTGAAACGTCTCAAATCCGAGGGGCTTTCGACCTGCTTTCATACCGATGATCCAATGACGCTCGATGCGGAACGGAAATGTTTACCGTTCACGATTGGGCAGCACGTAGGTGACGGTCGGGATATCGAAGTTTATGCGTTTTGCAGTGACCTTTGTCCCGACTACCTTCATGTGGGCGTAAGGTATTCAGGTATCAGTGACACACCTGGGTGTTGTGCCATTGGAGGAATTCCATTGCGCGATCCTGCGTGGGGTGGATTCGAAGCGTGTGTACCCGCGGAAATTCACCCCATGGTTTCGTGGGTCGACATGTGCCCATGATGGTCGTCTCGCGCGACTTCGACGTTAACCTCAACTGAAAAAACAAGCCTCCCATTCTTTGCTCTTGCCATGATCCGCACGAACCGATACGGTGCGGCTCTGGCCCATGAGTGACATGCGTCGCCCGAATCCATCGAGCATCAGAAAGTTGATGCATGCTGCCGCTTGGATTCGGCTCATGTCCGCCTTGATTCTGGGGGAGCGATGAGTAATGCAGGACAATGGCCCATTGCCATCATGACCGTGGGAGCATCTCGGGGCGGCACGGTATTGTTTCGTAAAAATGGCCAGATGCATCTCACTTGCATTCTGAAAAGCACGTTGCGCATCATTCCGGATCAAGCCATGCAAGTGATTGAACCGGAAGAGCTTTTCGTTTCGGAATTACATTATCGAGATAATCCGACGCGGAGCATTCGGGCCACGAGCGACATCGTACCCTACTTGCCTCGTGTCGATGTCATTTTGACTGGACATGCCTACGCTCCCCAAGGGCAGCGTGTTACCCGGCAAACGGTCGGGCTTTCAGTATTTCACAGCATTGCGTTGCTCGAAAAGAAGCTCGAAGTCATCGGTGATCGCAAAGGCAACGAGGTTATGCCTTTCGACAAAATTCCGCTCATTTATGAGAAAACTGCTGGAGGAATTGGGGATTCTCATAATCCGTGGGGCACGGGTTTGGCCCCAGGGTCTGCTTTGCCGAACATTTTGCATCCCAAGGATCCGCAATTGTCTGTGGGTTTTGGTCCGATTTCTCGAGCGCTTCGGCAGCGAAAGGTTTTGCGGGGCCAAGTTCCCGTAGCTGTTCTCGATGAACCATGCATTGAATTACCAGCCGATTTCGATTGGAACTATTTTCAAGCTGCACCGGCGGATCAACAATTGGCGTCTCTCGTTGGCAATGAATGGATTGTTCTTGAAGGCATGCATCCGACCATGCCGCGAATTACGTCACGATTGCCCTCGCTTCGCCCCATTGCGACATTGTTTGGCGCAGACCGCACCAAGACGGACGCCGTGCAAACGGTGCAATGCCGCCTTGATATCGTGCGTATCGATGCCGACAAATTGACGTGTTCCGTTGTCGCGCGTGCCGTGGTTCCCGTGGAAGACGAGCGATCATTGGCTTCAATACGCATTGTCGCAGCGATGGAGACCGAAGAAATGCGGTATGAACATTTGCTGGCACCGCCGACATTGAATTCGCCATCGCTGGGCAATACCGTACCTTTGGCGCAGGGCAAGAAACCACCTCAAGGCGAGCTTGGAACACTTGTGCTCGGTGATCAGCCGGAGCCCCAAGTGGCGCTGCCGTTTGCGGCAAAAAAGCAATACGACATCGAGGACAGTCCGACCATCGACATGGATATCGAGTCTCATCATGAAGAGGGGAACAAGCCCGCGACGCCATTTCCGGCGCCCGGACCAAAACGCGCTTCTGCTTCGCGACGGGCTCCGATTCCAGGTGCACCGTGGTCCGGTGAACGTCCACAACCCGTAAAGTCGCCGCGTTCTCGCGAAGGCACGTATTCGGACTCCACAATGGTTGCGCTGGACGAACCTACCCGGAAGATTCAAAAACCCGACTTGGCCCTGCTCGCGGAAGCTCCTCCAAAACCTGTGATTGCGCCGTTGCCGATTCCCGAGCCTCCTCCGATTCCCAAAGCTCCGGCTGTTGTACATACGACACCGTCGGTTGTCGACGTACCCGTCCCAGCCAAGCCGCCCGAAGCGCCGACCAAAGATATGTGGGCGAAGACGGGCAATGAGTTGCCCATTGTCACGGAAAAAGCACCTCCGCCACGTATCCCGGCCAAACCTGACGTCAACAAGTCCATTTATGGCGGATTCGGGCCAGCGAAAAAAAAGACGTGAGTCGGCGTTTGTCCATGAATGACTCGAGCGACGCTCGATGCGTTAGCTTTTGAAGCCCTGATGGATCAAAAAAAGCTTGTATTCTGTCTAGGCTTTGGCACTATGCAATCGTAGGCGACACATGTTTCTCGCGTGGCCGAGAATGACAAACCCTCGAAACCATCAAACTTTTCACGGATTGGATGCCCGATGACTTCAAAGAAACCAACAACGTTTCTTACGTTGATCTTGGCGGCCGCGCTTTTGGTTCCCGGCTGCTCCGATCCGTCGCTTCGATCGATCGACGTCGACACGTCTCTCCTTGGCTCCGCATCTCATTCGTCGCCATCAAAAGAATTGCGGGCGGCCTATATCGAAGCAGTGCAGTCTCGCGTCTCGGATGAATACGCAGCCAAGGGAATCGGCAGCATCCACTATCTGAACAATCCCGTCCAACGATTCTCGCTGAGCGTCGATTCCGAGGGCTTGATGCTCGTGGCCGAACAACAAGCGTGGCATTTGGCGTTGCGTACCCTTTCCGTCAGCTGTTCGGGAGCCGATGTTCCCATGCCTAAAGCAACGATTCGGGCCGAAAGGAATCGCGTGGACATGGATCGCGGCGGCATCTCGGAATGGTACACCAATGGTCCTTTGGGCGTCGAACATGGAATCGTCCTGAATGAGGCACCGGCATGTTCGGGATTCAAAACGATTCGTTTGGCGGCGGAAGGCGACGTGACCCCACTGCTTGACGATGCCGATGGGGACAATCGAGGGGAAGCAATTCGGTTTGTCGATGCGGAAGGACAAACACAATTGTCGTATTCGGACGTTTTCGTTCGGGATGTGCAGGGTCGCTCCGTGCCTGCTTGGTTGTCGGTGCACGGAGGTCAACCGGCGATTGTGATCGACGACGCGGATGCGGCATATCCGCTGGTTGTCGACCCCTTGATTTGGGTAGAGCAGCAAAAACTCGTGGCTGCGAATGGCAAAGCGGGCGACAATTTGGGGAACGCCGTGGCGATTTCTGGAGATACCGCGGTCATTGGCGCATTTAATGACGATCAACAAGCCACCAATGCCGGGGCTGCTTATGTATTCGTGCGACAAGCAGGCGTATGGACCCAAGAGGCAAAACTCGTGGCCGCGGATGCGGCAATGAATGCGTCCTTTGGACAATCGGTCGCAATTTCCGGGACGACGTTGCTGATTGGGGCATACAATGACGACGACAAAGGTCTCGGATCGGGTTCGGCTTATGTCTTCGTACGCCAAGGCGGCGTGTGGAATCAGCAAGCGAAACTCGTAGCGGCAGATGGCGCAGCTTTCGATTCATTTGGTTTGTCCGTGACGCTCGACGGCGATACAGCGGCCATTGGGGCACCTTATGGAGATGGCGCAGTGGTGGATTCCGGAACAGCCTATGTTTTCGATCGTAATGGGGGAACTTGGACCCAACGCGCCAAGATCGCTCCTTCCGATGGCTTAGCCTATGATGATTTCGGCGCATCGGTCACATTGGCGAGTGGCACGTTGTTGATTGGTGCGGACAGTCATGATGTGAATGCAATGGATTCCGGTGCGGCGTATGTCTATGTGGGCGCGGCAAATACGTGGACCCTCGAGGCGAAAATTGCTCCCAATGACGGAGCCGCTTCCGATTATTTCGGCTGGGCATCGGCGTTGTCGGGAAATACGGCGCTCATTGGAGCGTATGGCGATGACGATAAGGGGGCAGATGCCGGATCCGCCTATGTGTACGTGCGTAATGGTGGCGTATGGACACAACAAGCCAAACTGCAAGCGAATGACGGATCGACCGGAGACGTTTACGGCGTTTCTGTCGCGTTATCGGGCGACCGAGCCATCGTGGGTGCCACATTCGATGATACCAAAGGCGTGAATTCGGGGAGCGCATACGTGTATCAACGTAATGGTGTGTCCTGGACCGAGACCGCGAAAATCGTGCCCAACGACGGAGCCGCGACCGATTGGTTTACGTCTTCCGTGTCCTTGTCGAACGATACGGCTCTGATTGGGGCGCGAAATGACGACGACAAGGGAGTGGATTCTGGTTCGGCCTACGTGCTGGTCTTGAGGAATGCGACTGGAGATGTCTGCGCGACTGCTGCGGAATGCGCGACGGGCTTCTGCGTCGATGGCGTGTGTTGCGACCAAGCCTGTGGCGGCGGTGATCCGAACGATTGTCGAGCATGCAGCGTCGCGAATGGAGCTGTTGTCGATGGTATTTGTGGAACGGCGACGGTGGGTACGGTTTGTCGCGCCGCGGCCGGACCATGTGACGTGGTCGAAGCGTGCGACGGGACAAACGATACGTGTCCAACAGATTCGAAGGCCGACGTGTCCGTCGTTTGTCGCGCCGCGGCCGGTCCATGCGACGTGGTGGAAGCCTGTGACGGGACAAACGATGCGTGTCCAGCCGATGCAAAAGCAAGCAAGTTGGTGGTTTGTCGCGCCGCGGCGGGTCCCTGCGACTTGGTCGAAGCGTGCGACGGGACCAACGATGCGTGCCCGATGGACGCAAAGGCCGATTTATCTGTAGTTTGTCGCGCCGCAACCGGGCCATGCGATGTGGTGGAAGCATGCGACGGGACAAACGATACGTGTCCGACAGATGCCAAGGCCGACGTGGCTGTGGTTTGTCGCGCTGCGGCCGGTCCATGTGATGCGGTGGAAACGTGTGACGGGACAAATGACACGTGCCCCGTGGATGCAAAAGCGAATACGTCCGTGGTTTGTCGTGCCGCGGCCGGTCCGTGCGACGTCGTTGAATCATGCGACGGGACAAACGACACGTGCCCCGTCGATGCAAAGGCCAAAGCGACGGTGATTTGTCGCGCGTCCGCAGGTATTTGCGACGTGGAAGAAGCTTGCGATGGAACAACGGACGCGTGTCCCGCCGATGTGAAGGCGAGCGTGTCCGTCGTTTGTCGCGCGGCTGGTGGTGTATGCGATGTGGAAGAAACGTGTGACGGGACAAACGATCTGTGTCCAAAAGACACGAAAGCGGATGAGTCTGTCGTTTGTCGCGAACGAAAACATCCGTGTGATGCTCCAGAAACTTGCAATGAAGGCGGCAACAATTGCCCCGTTGATGTCAACGAGCTGAGCGGCAGTCCGTGTCCAGGCGGTACATGCAGCAATGGGACATGCGTTCCCATGGGAATGGGCGGAGGCGGTGTGGGTGGTCAGGGAGGTCAAGCCGGTGAAGCCGGCAGTGGAGGCTCGACAAGCGACCCGCCCGCAGGATGTGCTTGCGACGTGACCTCGTCGCGGACAAACAGTTCGGCATTGACGATTTTCGCGGCCATTGCCGCAATGGTCGCCCGCCGTCGCGCCGCAGCGTTGAAATCATCTCCACGCGTTCGCGGGCGTTGACGAATGTTGCGGAAGCGTCGAAAACGGCAATGTTTCGCGCAATGCATGGCGGCGCTGCGCGGAGTTTCATGTCGTGGAGCGTGAATGGCTAGCTGCGACGAACCGGGCTCCAACACGCTGACGTTGCGTTCAGCGTCCCAGCGTTTCAATGACGAGTTTCGCGGTTTCCGTTCCCGAGAAGTTTTGTTGTCCTGTGATGAGATTGCCGTCACGTACTGCAAAACCGCGCCACATGCCCATTTGAACATAATTGGCGCCAAGCTTTTCGAGTTCATCTTCTATGCGCCAGGGCATGAGGTGTTTGTTGCGGGGAAGCGCTCCCATGTCCCAAACCGCGTTGTCGGCAAAGTCTTCCTCGACATTCGCAAAGCCTGTGACGGTTTTTCCTTTGGCCAAAAGTTCACCATTGGCAAGTTTCGCATACCGCAGAATCGCTACACCGTGACACAATGCGCACGCAATCTTGCCGGCCTCGTAAAACTCGACGAACTTCTTGTGCAAGTCCGTGGCCGATTCGAAGCTGAACATAGGAGCTTGACCGCCCGCAACGACGATTGCATCGAATCGTTGGACGTCGATTTCCGAAACAGGCTTGGTGTTTTCAACCAGCGCCGCAAGACTTGGTGTGGACAAGAAGCCCATGCTGATGAGGTCCGATGCGGAGTAACCACTCGCATCGCGGGGGTCGCTCATGCCATCCGCTTCGCATTTCCCACCGGCAGGGCTAAAGATTTCCACCTCGTAGCCCGCTTCGTGAAATGCATAATAAGGGTGCGTCAATTCGGACCACCAGAATCCTACGGGCCAACCTGTGATGCTCGACGTTGTCGCATTGGCAATGACGATTGCAATACGCTTGGGTTTGCTTTTGTTCGACGTGTTCGGGTCTCTGAGGCTCATCGGTTCGCTCCTGGATCGCATGCGGGACGTTGTCCGCGTGAGCAGGAGTATCGGGCTGTGGTGACATGCATGCAATGCATCTGAATTGAATGCAATGTTGCACGAGATGCAACATTGCTTCACGAACGACGTTGTGCGGCGCGTTTTTTTCGATCAGGAATCGCGGGTGGTTCCAGTCGAGTGCGGGCTGAGGCGTGTCTTTCCGGGGCGACGAGGCGAGCTGCACGAACGAAGACATCGCGCAAGAATTGGTGCGCTTTATCCCCATCAAAACGTGGATGCCAGATCAAACTGAGCCCGTAGGGACGAACATCGAGCGGCACGTCA
>JBGAOI010000002.1:5252-65785 GCA_044221885.1 Polyangium sp. (in: bacteria) | reverse complement strand
AATACAAAATGACCATTCCCGGACAAACGAGTTGGTATGCATCTCCGGTGATTCGCGATTTGGACGGCGATGGTCAAAACGAACTCATTGCCGCCTATTATTCCGTATATGTCTACGATGCCCAAGGAAAACAGCTCGCCGAAGCCGATGGTGGCGAAGGACGCGTATATGCTCCGCACGTCGTCGCAGACTTGGACAAAGACGGCATTGTCGACATCGTGTACGGAAGCGATCACGAGGTCTGGGCGTACGAATGGAAAAACAAGGCCTTGACGGTAAAACCCGGATGGCCGGTTTCCACGACAACGGGCAACAATCCTCCCGAAGTGCGCGGCATGGCGGCGGGTGATATCGATGGCGATGGGCAACTCGAAATCGTCGTCACGACGACGCAAACCGTGAGCGCCGCCGAAGGCGGATCGCAAGTATTCGCATTTCGAGCGGATGGGAAAATGCATCAACCCGCGGGTGCTGCGTTTACCGCGTGGCCCCGCTACAATAGCGCCAAAGGAGCTGGCAATGACGCCGACCGCAATGGTATGGGACACGAGGGATATGGCTGTTATGGATTGAACGTAGCAATCGGCAATATCGACGACGATCCGCAACTCGAAATCTTGGCGACCTACGACAATCATCACATCCAAGCCTTCAAGCATGACGGCGTCGCCATCGATTCCGCTCCGTACTTTACGAATCGTGCCACAGAATTCGATGGCCAAAGGCTCACATGGGGGCAATTCATTCGCTGGGCCGATCCCAAGGTCGAAGGCGACCATTACAACTTGCATACGGGCGAATGGCCGCATCCATCGTTCGCCGAATGGCTGCAATGGACGGCGTCACCGCCCAACGTCGTCGATATTGATGGGGACGGGAAAAACGAAGTGCTTGGCCTGCCAAACATCGAAAAGAATGAACCCTACGAAACGCAGGCATACGCCATCATGGTGCTGGAAGGCGCGCACGGGGACGGGAGTCGTTCCGCTATGCGCAAAGCCGGCTGGGAAACGTTGCCTCGCGGAAGCAAACCCATTCTCGTTGATGGGTGGTATCCGCCGCAAGGCGTGCCCGCGGCAACGACGGTCGACGTCCAAGGGGACAAGAAACCCGAAATCGTTGCACCATTTGATGACGGCTTCATTCGCGCTTACAGCGCCGACGCCAAAGAAATTTGGCATTACGATTATACGCATGGCAAATCGGTCATGTATGCGACCGAAGTCACAGTGGCGGACCTGAATCAAGACGGTTCCCCTGAGCTCGTGCTGGCAACATACGGCGACCCCAAACAGCTCGATTCGGGATACCTCGTGGTTCTCGGCGCTGACGGATCAGTTTTGCACGACATACCACTGCACAATACCGGCGAAGAAAACGGCAATGGCAATGGAGCGCCCGCAGCACCAGCCATTGGCGATTTGGACGGCGATGGGCAACTCGAGATTTTCGTGCAAACATTCGAGCACGGCATGGACGTCTTTACCGTTCCAGGTTCGTCCGGGAATTGTTTGATGTGGCCGACGGCGCGCGGCGGCCCCTTGCGCATGGGTCAACCCAATGGCGACTAACATGAGGTTTGTCGACGGCCATATGCGGAGTGGCTCATTACGGGAATCTCACGCGATGTAGATTGCCCGTCGCCTCGAAATACACCTGGCAACCTTGAACAGCGAGCGAAACGCCGACGTAGCGTAATGCCGACGCCAGGATCGTAGATTCTCCGCCATCCAGCGGCATACGCATTACCGTTCCATCGTAATGGTCACTATCTTGGGTGCCTTTGACGGTGTAAAAAAGCCCATCCGCGTTCAACAAAATCCCGCCTATTTCCGCATACTGCGCAAACGTATTGCTTTGCGACGAGACGACCGTTTCGATGGGTCCACCCATGAGCGGAGCTTTCATCAATCCCACGTTGGCGTGAAAATCCCCGGTATTCGTCCAATACACGTCCGCCGCGCCGACCGTTACCTGCGCCGGATCATTTTGACCCGTCGCGAGGGTAACGACGGAACCACCTGCAATAGGCATCTTCTTGATGGAACCATTGCTGCCACCAATGTCGCCGCGGCTCGCCAGATACAAATGTGTCGCATCGATCGCTAGACCCATGAACGCCAAATTCGTTGCGGATTCGTCAATCAACGTCACGACATCACCACCGTTGATGGTCACCCGCATGAGTTTGGCTGGGCTCGTTGTCCAATAGACATAATCGCCCGCAACGACAATGCTTTGCGGCGACCCAAATCCTGAAGCAATCGTACTCGGCTTTCCTCCGTAAAGGGGCATTTTGCGAATCTCGGTTTCGGTCGTCCAATAAACATTCGCCGCATCGACGGCAATATGTAAAGGTAGAATCTCATCTTTTGCCAAAACGACGGGATCGCCACCATCGAGCGAGCGCTTCAAGATTCGACCGTCATTGTTGGTGCCTCGTTCCGTGAAATACGCAAACGAGGCGTCGAGCGTAAATTCGGCAACGGCGACGGAATCCGGCGGCAATGGAGAGGAATACGTAAAGATGTCGTTTCCTTCCGCGCATTCGTCGGGTGCCGGAGAAATATTCTTATTGGTTTCGCCGCATCCTAGGCAATGGGAGATGGTGACGAGGGCAAACCAGCGCCACGTCATGGGCCATTTCTGCATGATCGTCTTCCGCAATCGCTCAGCACGTTGCAAAAAAAAGCTCGAAACAGAGCATTTGGAAACCTGCCCCATTTCGAGCCTTTGGTGATCATGAACGCTTGGTTTTGGATTGCCCCGCACTCAGAGCGCCATTGTAGACGTCGGGATCGAATCCGGCTACGAGCGTTTTTCCGACACGAATGAGCGGCGCCCGGATATTCCCGGTTGGACCCAAAAGAAGTGCCAACACTTCTTCGTCCGATGGTTTTTGCCGCATATCGAGTTCGGTGCGTTTTTTTCCTTTCGTCGCCACCACCCGCTCGACCTGACGGGCCATGGCAATCGCCGCCGCGTGATCGAGTTTGGATTTGTTTGCATCCGCCGTTTCACCAATCTCTACATCTTCTTGCGCGAGAAACTCCCGCGCTTTGGTGCACGTCGTTCACCCTCGGCGGTGATAATACCAGTCGGCTTTCTTGCTCATCGCTGCCTCCGTTGCAGTTTCCGAGAGTATTTCCGGTTTTTCGAGGCACGTCAAGACGAGAAAGCGTACGTTCCGAAAAAACCTCGCTGGGGGTGGATCTTACGTATTGCCAAAGGTCAAACCTCGATCGTATAGTCGCGCTGTCGCGGGCGTCCAGCCGCGCAGCGTGAGCACATCATGACTTCAGTTGCCGAGAGAAATTCTTCACCCTTAGGGATCCCTGGGTTTCGCCGTCAACTGACGTTATTCGACGTATTGTGCATCGGGGTAAATGCCACCGTCGGCTCGGGCGTATTCGCCCTCCCGGATGACATGCATCGAGTGATGGGCGGATATTCGCCGCTCGCGTTTTTGCTCTGCGCCTTGTTGCTCATGCCCGTTGCATTATGTTTTGCCGAATTGTCCGGGCGGCATGTGGACACCGGCGGAACGTATCTATACGCCCGGAACGCATTCGGTGACAACGTTGGATTTGTCATTGGTTGGTTTTGCTGGGCAAACACGTTTGTGAGCTGGGCGGCGAACGCGACACTATTCGTTGAATTGGCGGGTGTCCGGTCTTCGGGAACGTCGTCTTTGCTTGCCGCGGGGCTCGTGCTGGGCCTGGGTATTGTGAATTATTTTGGCGTGAAACTCGGTGCACGCCTCGTGAATTTGCTGGTCATTGGTAAAGTCGGCGCGATTCTTTGTTTTCTGGTCGTGGCGATAGCCGCATTCGATCCATCGAAGCTTGGAGGAACGCTACCTGTGGGCGCCGCGGGCATCGGTCAAGGAATTTATTTGGCATTGTTCCCATTACAAGGGTTCGAAGTCACTCCTGTCGCGGCAGGAGAAACGCAAAATCCGAAGCGTAATGTTCCTTGGGGAACGATGGGCGCCCTCTTGCTTTCGGCACTCTTGTTTGTCGTGGTACAAGCCGTGCTCGTGGGTGGATATCCAGGCATTGGGGCCGAATCCGGGCAACCTTTGGTGGATGCGGCCAAGTATTTTGGTCCGACGATTGGCTTGATTGTCGTCATCGGAAGCCTGGTGTCGGTGGGCGGTTTTACTGCGGGAAGCGCACTTGGATCCCCCCGCTATGCGCAAGCGATTGCTGCGCACGGATTGATGCCGCGTTCGTTGGCCAATATCAACGAACGATGGGGAACGCCGCACGTGGCCATTGCGTGGACGACGATCATTACCGCGATTTTGGCGTTCTTTTTCGATTACCGTCGGCTCGTGGGAATGTCGAACATCACGGTCGTCATTCAATATTTTTTCACGTGCGTGTCAGTACCGGCATTACGCAAGAAATTCGGTGAATCGACCGGATTCCGCGTGCCCGGCGGGGCGATCATTCCCATCGTGGGTGCGCTTGGTTCCGTGGGGCTCGTGACGGGCGCCGACAAACCCGAATTCATTTTTGCAGCGGCAACATTAGCGCTTGGAATTCTCGTTGCGGTGGTAACCAAAAAACTTGAATACACAGCCTCGAAACCGCCCCGAGATGCTTGACAATCCCTCGCGGCGCTGTTCACATCACGAACATGCGCGTTCGAGCATCCCATTTGCCCCCTAGCGCCGGTGTGGTTTTTTGCAGCGTGTCGGCCGCCGTTGCCTTGGTGTTTGCGGCATGCACGCCTGCGCCGGTGGTCGTGACCGACGCGGACCAAGCCCTTTTGACGCGCCCCAATCCGACCGTCGCCGCTTCCGCCTCGGCAACCCCGCCAGGATCGGCTTCGGCGAAGCCACCGCCGCTTCAAGTTCCCGACCAAGTGATTGCCGATTTACCTCCATTTTCGTGCCCCCCAGACAAACAGATCGATCTGCTAAGCCAAACCTTTTGTTTGCTCCCCGATGTTCATGACTGGCACGATGCCGAAGCGCATTGCCAAAAGATCGGCGCGCATTTGGCCACGATGAAAAACACTTCGCTTCCGAGTGCGCTGCGCACAGCGATGATCTCACCAACCGAAGTCGAGCGATTTTGGATTGGTTTGGCCGAACCAAACGAAGGGCGATGGATTTGGTCGAATGGAACGCCATTGCGATTTTCCGCCTTTCGTCGCGGTGAACCCAACAACCAAGGCGGCGAAGATTGCGCAGAATGGCTCGTTGAAGATGGTCGATGGAACGACGCCAATTGTTTCCAACCTCGGCATTTCATGTGCGAAGCACCAACGCCGCCCCGAGGCAGCCGGGCCAAGGGTTTGACTTGCAATGGAAAACGATTTACGATCGAAAAAACCGATTATTGCCTCGAGGCTCCGGCTCGATGGGATGTTGCGCAACGAACGTGCGTAACCAACGGCGGGGAACTCGCAATGATCGACACGGATGCCGAGAACAACGCTCTCTTTCATGCGCTCAAGCCCAAGTTCGGCGTCGCGAATTTGTGGATTGGTTTGTCTGACGAAGCCATTGAGAACCGCTTCCGGTGGATTTCAGGCGAACCCTTGGAAACGCCCATCTGGCGTCCCGGCGAACCCAATGATTCCGGCGGCGCAGAAGATTGCGTCGAATGGGTCCTCGCCGACGGACGTTGGAATGATTTGCCATGCAACACCCCTCGCCCGAGCCTCTGCGAAAAGCCCCAACCCGTTGTCCCGAAATAGCCTTCAGAATGAGGCCAAGCCAAACCGCCTTGGCCTTCTCTGTTGCCCCCGCATTGCAGCATCCCGCAAGACATCGGCAAATTGAGCCGCAATCGCGCGGCGATGAAATCGTTCAACGTCACGCGGCGACGTAACCAGCGGAAGCTGGTCACTCTCGAATGCCTGCACATAGTCCGTAATCGCTTCGGCAATGGCCGCCGGATCACGCGGATGAACTACACGGCCCAGGTCGTGTCGAGTTATGAGGCGGCTCAATGCCCCTTGCTGAACAAGCGCCAATAGAGGGCGACGCAAAAACATCAATTCGAAAATTTTGGCCGGATACATCGCTTCGGCATGCGGCACTTCATCCAAAATCAAAAGCGCCACGTGGCTCTGGGCGAGAAGCCGCAACGCGTGCTCTCGAGGCACGTATGGAACGCGCGATACACACGGTAATGGATCTTCCTCGAAGGTTTGCAATTCCGTTGGAACCATGCGACCAACGAAGCGAATTTCGATACGTGACAATACCGACGGATTACGCTCACGCAACAATCTGAGCGCTGCAAACAAACCCTTGGGCGAAGTATGACGAAACGTAGTCCCTGCGTACGTCATGACAAGCTTCTTTCCTGGAGCATACGCAGGAGGCAGCTCGTTGACGATGGATTGAAAATCGCCTGGATCGTAGCCATTGGTAATGGTGACGACGCGTTCGGGTTCAATTTGCGGAATACGTAGCAAAAGGTTTTCTCGAAATTCTTCGGTCGCTGTGACAATCATCGCTGCACGACGCACCAAAGCCGGTTCGAGCGTATCGATCGCCCGAGTGGTTCGAGAACCGCTATGCATTTCATACGATGCAGCCATTCGCCATTCGTCACGATAATCCAAGACAAACGGAACACGCGACAGCGGTCCGAGAAGAAACGGAGAAAATGGCGGCGCGGACACGAGTACGACATGAACCTGTTTCGACAGACGAACCAACGCGGGCGCGGTCGTGGGAAGCCACAACATTTGCGGATCCGGAACGAAAAGTCGACTTGCAACACGCGCAAGCGTTCGGCGCAAGGAACTTGGTTTTGATGCGTCTTGCCAAACTCGGGCTTTGGTCCGATAACTCGGTTCCAGCGTCCGCGTACGTACGATCGACGTGTTTGTCGGAACATCCCGCAGGGTCGTCACGTCTTCGATCGGCACAGAAGGATTCGCCGCCGTGAGCACGGTCGGCTCAATGCCAAACTCAGGCAGATACTTGACGAGTTTCGCGACGCGCTGAACGCCAACGCCACCTGCCGGTGGAAATGTGTACGACACGATGAGCACCTTCATGACGGAAGCCCCCTTTCCGCTCGCCCGACAACCACGATTGCACGAACGCTCGATGCATGCAAATTGCAAGTGATCACGAGAACTTACCGTCCGGGTCATCACGTCGTTCTTTCATTTGCTCCCGATCTGGAATAGAACACGCCTCGCCGTGGACCTGCTCTACTTCGCCCTGCTCTGTTCCGTGCTCATCTTCGTGCACGAGCTCGGCCATTTCGTGTGGGCGAAAATCTTCGGCGTGAAAGTTCTCACGTTTTCGATCGGGTTTGGCCCAAAGATCTTTCGATTTCGCGGCCGAGAGACGGAATATTGCATCAGCCTGCTGCCGCTCGGCGGCTTCGTGAAGATGCTCGAGGAAAACCGTCAAGAGCCCGTTTTACCGGAAGATCAGACACGAACGTTCGAGGCGCAAGCGCTTTGGAAGCGCGTGATCATCACCTTGGCCGGCCCGGCGATGAACGTGCTTTTTCCCGTTCTTTTGTACTTTTCCGTGTTCATCGGGGAAACCCGCTTTTCTCCTCCCACGGTGGGATTCGTTTTACCGGGCCACCCAGCAGAAGGCAAACTGCTGCCCGGCGATCGTGTGCTCGCCATCGATGGCGAACACATTTCGACATTTGCGGAACTTGCAAGAATCATTGGCGAAAGTCCAGGACGTGAACTGCGCTTGACCGTCTTTCGCAACAACGACCACGTCGACGTGGTCGTCGTTCCGGAAGAAAAAGTCATTCATAAGCCTCTCGATATTGTCGATCGTGTAGGTGAAATCGGAATCAAACCCAATCGTCCTGCCGCCGTCATTGGTATTTCACGCCCCGATTCACCAGCTTATCGCGCCGGATTACGCACATTCGATTTGGTGACGGAAATCCGCGGCAAACCCATCAAAACGTTCGCGGACCTCGAAACCGCATTGAGCGACAATCACGGAGAAACCGTTCCCGTGACGTACATGCGGCCCATCAAGGTGCCCCGAGCCCTCGGCGGAATGGCTGAATTGGCCGTTTATGAATCTGGCGTCGCTGCCTTGTCCCCTGAATCCAATCCCGGCGACATCTTTACTCGTACCGGCATTGAATCCGCGGACCTCTATCTCTTCGACGTCACCGAAGGTTCGGCGGAATGGAACGCGGATATGCGTCCGGGCGACCGAATCGTCGATGTGGATCAGGCGGAGGTGACCGCGTGGGCTACGTTCCAAGAAAAACTTCTCGCGACGCCAGACAAACCTCATGTGATCACGTGGGTGCGTAATGGTCAAAAGAAAAGCGGGACCATTCTGCTCCGGCGTGAAGATTGGATTGACGAATATGGTCAACGTCGTCCAAAGTATTTCATGCGAGCGATGAATTGGTCGCCGACGGTTCCGGAACCGGCGGTCGAGCATGCCTCCTTGATGACGTTTGCCCTGAAAAGCGCATTGGCCGAAACTTATGACGTCATGCGCTTCATTGTTGTCGGTATTGTGCGCATTGCGGAAGGCCGCGTGAGCATATCGACGTTGGGTGGACCCATCACGGTCTACGATCTCGTGGGCGAAGAAGGTTCCAAGGGTGCTTCGTATTTCGTCTGGGCCATGGCTGTCATTTCAATCAACCTTGGCCTTGTCAATTTGTTGCCCATTCCGGTGCTCGATGGAGGGCATTTGTTATTTTTCCTGTTCGAGGCCGTTTCGAGGCGCCCCATGCCACTTCGCGTGCGTGAAATCGCGAGCCTCGTGGGGTTATGCGTATTGGTGGCCTTGATGGCCGTTGCGTTCAAAAATGACGTCGAACGAAGGTGGGATGTCATTCAAGGACAGGTGCGGGAGCTCGTGGATGAGTAATGCGCGACGTGTGGCCGAACGGGTGCTCACACGAGTATGGAGTGCCGATGCATTTGCCGCCGCGGTGCTCGATGCCGAAATCGGTCGTCATGAACATCTCGAGGGGCGAGATCGGGGTTTGGCGACGGAACTCGTGTATGGCGTATTGCGCACGCAATCGGCGCTCGAAACGCGTTTGATCGGTTTGACGAATAAGGGGAAACTCGACCTCTCCGATTCCGCCCGAGCTCACTTGCTCATGGGCGCTTATTCGATTTGTTTCTTGGATCGAATTCCTGCTTTTGCTGCCGTCAACGAAGCCGTCGCTGGCATTGTGTCGACAGGTGACACGCGAACGGCGTCGTTTGTGAATGCATTGTTGCGTAGATTCGTCACCGATATCGAAAAAGATGGCCGGCCATCGTTATCCGAAACGATTTCTGCGTCGGCCCCTGGATGGCTTCGAGGTGCATTACGTCGATCGCTCGGCAGGAAAGAAGCTGAAGCATATCTTGCCGCAGGTCCCGTACCACCACCCATTGGTTTGTCGTTGCGCAACAGCGAAGAGCGCGCAGAGTGGATTGCAACGTTGCGAAAAGCAGCTCCCGACGCTTCATTCGAGCCCGGAAAAACGTCGCCACGCGCCATTTTGGTCGCGGGCGCTGGGGATGTACGGCAATTGCCGGGAGCGAACAAGGCGTGGATCGTGCAAGAGGAAGGTGCGCAAATCGTAGCCCTGGCCCTTGGAGCGCGGCCCGGTGAAAGCGTCTTGGATGCATGCGCCGGACGAGGAAACAAATTGTGGGTGTTGGCGGATGCGGTGGGACAAACCGGCTCCGTGGATGCGGCGGATTTGTATCCGGCAAAGCTCGAAAAGTTACGCGAAGGATTTGGCGGTGGATTGGTTCGCCAAACGTTTGTCGTCGATTGGTCCGTCGAGACGCACCCTGGTCCCGTGCCTCCGCGGACGTACGACCGCGTGCTCGTGGATGCGCCTTGTTCGGGTACGGGAACGTTGCGCCGGCGCCCGGAAATTGCACTACATCGACACGCGGACGACATATCACGTTTGTCCGCGCTCCAAGCGACCATTATCAAGAATGCCGCAATGCACGTCAAGCCAGGTGGACGACTCGTGTACGCCGTATGCAGCGTCTTGCGTGAAGAAGCGGAGCTCGTCGTGGAGGCTATCCTTGACAAACCATTGGCCAATGCGACACGCTTGACCGCGGTTCCTTTCGACAACGACGTTGTTGCAGCCTTGGCGCCCGAAGGAGCGTCGACGTTGCGCGTATTGCCGTCATTGCACGGAACCGATGGGTATTTCGTGGCGAGTTTCGAAGTGCGAGGATGAGGGAATCAACACGATGTCAACGACCTACGATTTTGATTTGTTCACCATTGGCGCGGGTTCTGGAGGCGTAGCTGGAAGCCGTCGCGCGGCGGCGTACGGTGCCCGCGTTGCCATTTGCGAATCGCGACGTGTGGGTGGCACATGTGTCTTGCGAGGATGCGTTCCCAAAAAGTTGCTCGTGTACGGTTCACACATTGCCGAGGAATTGGAAGATGCCCGTGGGTTTGGCTGGACCATCGGTGAACATCACATCGACTGGGCCAAACTCATCGAAACGAAGAACCGCGAACTCGACCGATTAAATGGCATCTACATTCGCATGTTGCGGGATGCGGGCACGCACTTGATTGAAGGTCGGGCCAAACTCATCGATCCGCATACCGTCGAAGTAAACGGCGTGCGGCACACCGCCAAACATATCTTGATTGCGACGGGCAGCCGCCCTATTCGTCCCGAAATACCCGGCGCAGACTTGGGCATTTCCTCCGATGAAGCGCTCGATTTGCCATATGTTCCAAAACGCGTGCTCGTCGTTGGTGGTGGATACATCGCCGTCGAATTCGCGGGCATTTGGCGGGCCGTCGGTGCGGATGTGACCATGGCGATTCGCGGTGATAACGTTTTGCGTGGATTCGACGGTGACGTTCGCGAAAGCGTGATGGAGGGTCTAACGAAACGAGGTATTCGCGTACTTCGTGAAACCATCACGCGTAGCATTGAACGTTGCGAAAGTGGTTTGTCCGTAAGGCTCGCCGGTGGAGAATTGCTCGAAACAGATGTCGTCCTTTTTGCGACAGGTCGAACGCCAAATTCAGAAAACTTGGGTCTCGAGAATGTCGGCGTATCCGTGGACAAGCACGGAGCCATTGAGGTGAATTCGTTTTCCCAGACGAACATACCGAGCGTTTATGCCGTGGGCGACGTGACGAATCGAATCAATCTCACGCCGGTAGCCATAGCCGAAGCACGAGCCGTCGCAGAAACTTTGTTTCACGACAATCCCATGGAAATCAGCCACGAAAATGTGCCTTCCGCAGTGTTTTGTCAGCCGCCCGTAGGCACCGTGGGCCTTTCGGAATCGCAAGCCCGCGCCAAGTATGGCAAAATCGACGTATATCGAGCGCGGTTTCGCCCCATGAAACACACGCTGTCGGGACGTGACGAACGAACGATGATGAAATTGATCGTCGACCGCGCGACGAACAAAGTCGTCGGGGCACACATGGTCGGTGCGGACGCCGCGGAAATCATTCAAGGAGTGGCCATTGCGGTGCAATGCGGAGCAACCAAAGCGCAATTCGATCGCACGGTCGGCATTCATCCAACGGCCGCCGAAGAATTCGTGACCATGCGGGAACCATTGCCCGATCCCACCGTCACCGCGGATTAGATCCCTTACCGCGTCGCAAAATACACCGCGACGGCGACGGCAAGCGCAGCGATCACTGCAAATGCCACGGTCAATCCATTCGCAACGGGTTGCGGTTGCGCCTGTTTTTTCTTTTTCTTCTTTTTAACGGGAGCATCCGCCGATTTCGTTTCGGTAACGGGCGGCGGAACGGGTTTTTCCGGAACGGCCGCAGGCAGGGGCGGCGGAGCGCTCGATTTGTGCCGTTGCTCCTCTTCGTTTCCGAACGGCAATGCTTCGAGCGCATCCACGAGATCCTGCGCCGTCTGATATCGATCGTACGGATCCTTTTCGAGCAATTTGCGGACGACCTTATCCAGCTCCGGTGGCACCGTAACGCCCGGTGCTCGTACACTGAATGGCGGTGGCGTGGTCATCCGATGATGATTGAACATTTCCACAGGGTCTGTCGAGTCAAACGGATGTTTACCCGCCAGCATTTCGTACATCATCACGCCAAGTGCATACAAATCGGCTCGTTCGTCGACAGCATCCATTCCATGCGCCGATTCGGGAGCCAAATAATTAATGGTCCCGAAAATCACGCCAACGCCGGTCAAACGCGACGCGGGACGAGCTTCCCCTCGCGACGCGGTCAGAGGCAGTTTGTCCGCGGACATCTTGGCAAACCCGAAGTCGATAAGATGTGGGACCATGTTCGCATCGAGCATGATGTTGCGCGGTTTCATGTCGCGATGAACGATGCCCAGCGCATGCGCGGCAGTGAGCGCCCCAGCGACTTGTTTCGCGATGCGCACGACACGCGGAGCAGCCATCGGGCCTTCACGAATCAAGTCCCCAAGGTTCCGACCTTCGATGTAGTCGAGCACCAAGAAGTACGCGCCATCGTCGAGTTTCCCGAAGTCTGTCGCATGCGCGATATTCGGATGACGCACGTGCGCACCCACCACCGCTTCGCGCTCGAAACGAGCAACGATCTCTGGTTGGTCGTCGACTTCCGGATGCAAAATCTTCACGGCGATACGCTTGTGCATGAGCACGTGTTCGCCGAGATAAACCGCGCCCATACCTCCCGTCGCGATGAGGTCCACAATGCGATAACGACCCGACACGACCGTGCCGATGAACGCTCGTGCACGTTCCTGCGCCTTATCCGCAGCCTTCGCGTTGGCTTGGTCGACATCGACGCCAGAGACGCTGGCTTCGCCAACGGAAATGTTCGTGCTTTCGTTCTTCGCAGACATGAGGAGATTCAGCCGGGTAGATGAAAGGTTTGTCGCACTCGTTCCGCGTTGGGACCTCGAGCGTTTCGCAAAATGCGGATGAGCTCGTTCCACATCGTGGGGATGTAAGGGAAGCGATGATCACGATCGATCGCGAGTGCACGTGCTGCCCACTCGTCGATTTCTTCAGGTAGCTCGGGTCGAAAAGGAGAGAGTTTTGGACGCGGTGCTGTCGTCGCAGCGATGAACAATTCTTCGTTCGATGGCGCTTTGAACGGAACTCGGCCTGCAAGCGCTCGATAAATTACGGCGCCAAACGAATAGACATCGACGCGATGGTCAAACGGATGCGCATGCCACACCTCTGGCGCGATGTACGTCGGCGATCCTGCAATCATGCCAGCAGCCGTGAGCGCTTGTGCTCCAACAATTTTTGCCAACCCGAAGTCCATGAGACGAACTCCACTGCCTTGTTCCGAAGACACGATGAAGATGTTCGCGGGTTTGACGTCACGATGAATGATGCCCAACGAGTGCGCGGAATGGAGGGCTCGCGCCACTGGATCCAGCAACTGGAGCACGGCAAACACATTGAGTTTGTCCCCGAACGCTTCGATGTCGCGAAAGTGCTCCTCCAAGTTCTCGCCTTCGAGCAGCTCCATCACCATGTAGACAGTACCTTCGGGATCAGTACCGCAACCGTGAACACGCACGACGCTCGAGCCCCATAGCGCCGCGAGTGATTGCGCTTCTCGACGCAACCGCTCAGCGTATTGTGGATCGTCCTCGATATGCGTTCGCAGCACTTTGACCGCGACTTGCATTCCGTTCGTCAGATCCGTCGCGCGATGGACGACTCCATGACCCCCACGTCCGAGCTCTTCATGGAGCTGGTAACGGTCATCGAGTGTTTCGCCTTCCATAGAATCTCATTCGCCAATGTACCTTGGTCATCGCAACGGGCATACAGTCTCGTCACCACTTCGTTCGAGCGCCGTCTCTTTGCCCGACGTGTAGAGGCGATGCTACGCAAGGTGCGGTGAAAAGGTCGGCTCAGACAACCGCCTCGACAACCGTGGGACTCGAAGCGGCCATCGCGCGCTTCGTTCAACACCTCGACGAAGAACGTCAGGCGTCGCCCCACACGGTTGCTGCATATCGGCGTGATCTTGCCCAACTGGTAGCGTTCATCCGAGACAAACGACCTCGTCTCCAGAGCGCCGAAGACATCGATGTCTTCCTGCTTCGTGGTTTTCTAGGACAACTTGCCCGCACGCATGCGCCTCCTTCGATCGGGCGCAAAGTCGCAGCCATTCGTGCGTTTTTGCATTACTTGGAAGTCCGCGGGGAGATCTCGTCGAACGCCGCCGCCACCCTCGAATTGCCCAAAGTGCGTCGCCCTCTACCAACGTTCGTCAACGTCGACGCTGCTGCCGAAGTCGTCGAAGCGCCCGATGAATCTTCCGCCGAAGGTCAACGCGATCGCGCCATGCTCGAAGTCCTCTACGGCTCGGGACTTCGCGTGTCTGAACTCGTGGGACTCAATGTCGGTGACATCGAGTTCGACGCTGACGGAGGACGCGCGCGCGTGATCGGCAAAGGTCGCAAAGAACGCATCGTGCCCGTTGGTTCGCTCGCCAAGACCGCGCTGACGAAGTGGATGGTGCGTCGAGACGAACTTCGGCACCCCAAGACGAAAGACATCGATCCTCGAGCACTTTTTGTTTCGCGCCTGGGCAAACGCATTGGCGTAAGGCAAGTGCAGCACTTGGTGCGCAAGTACGGAGCACTTGGTGCAGGGCGTGCGGACTTGCATCCCCACGCCTTGCGGCACACGTTCGCAACGCATCTCTTGGATGGCGGCGCTGATCTTCGCGCGATTCAACGCATGCTTGGCCACGCGAGTTTGTCCACGACCCAGAGATACACGCACGTATCGACGGAACATTTGATGAAGGTCTACGACGCGGCACATCCATTTGCGCGACGTGAAACATCCGCGCCGAAGCGCGCAAGAAGTGGTGGATGAAGCCAGGACAAGTCTTGCGAGCATGGTCGGATCGGATCCTTCGTGGCGCGATGGGAGCGTCGCTCGCGGGCCTGTTTGCGTCTGCGCTCGACACGGCATGGGCCCGCGGTCAAGGCGACGAGACTTCGTTTGAGGTCAAATCATTCGCCCTGTTCCTTGCAGACGCTGGGCTTTTGTCACCTATCGCGCTCTTGGTCGGTGTCATTGCAGGCGTTGGATCCGTGGCCATTTTCCCCGAACGTGCGCCTTCACCAGCGAGTCTCATGGACTGGCTTCGGGACACGGCCAAAGGCCGCCCTGCGGATGTCGCCGCATTCGTTCCGCTGATGGTTTTCGCTTCGTTTGTCTGGACAACATTGTCGGCACAACTCGCGCGAGCTCTCTTGGCGCTCGAGATCGCTGCCCCTCTCGTTGGTTTTGCGATTGCCACGGGATCGGTGGTGATCGGACTTTTGTCCGTTCTTTTCGCGCTGGCGATTACGCCTGCATTACGAAGAGCGCTCGCCCACGCAAGTGACGACGGGCGCAAAGGGTTTGTCGATCCGGTACGCACCGGGATCGGAGCGCTCGTCGTCGTCGCTGTGCTGTTCATGATCGGCGTGAAGACGGGAAGCGTCAGCGGTGAAGGTGGACCGCTGGGCATTTACGGCATTTTCAAACGGCCCGAACTTGACCTGCGAGCCCCCGGCTTGCTCGTTCTCGTAGCGTTGTCGTCGCTTGCCGTTGCGGCGATAAGTTCATTTCGACAAACCATCTTCTTCGTTTTGGTCGCGCTCGCGCCGTTGCCTCTTTTGGGGCGAGCTGCCGTGTCGTTAAACGGCGACGGAGCCACCGTGGCGCAAGTGATCGAGCGTGGCGCACCGCTTGGCAAGATGTCGCTCGGACTGTTGCGGAAGCTGACCGATCGCGATCATGATGGAGCCAGTGGATGGTTTGGCGGGGGCGATTGCCGTGAGGGAGATGCTCGGGTTGGTCCTCTTGGAACCGAGATTCCCGACAACGGCGTCGATGAAGACTGTTCGGGTTCGGACTTGCGTGCTGAAGCCTTGGGGAATTTCAACCAAGACAAACAACCTTCCGACGTCGCCGTCAAAACGGAAACGCGCGAAGTCGTGCCGAAAGATCTGAACGTTCTGCTGATCACGATCGACACGTTGCGCGCGGATCTTGGCTACGCGGGATATGCGCAACCGGTGTCGCCAAACCTCGATGCGCTCGCTGCTCGCAGCACGATCTTCATGAACGCGTATTCGCTCGCGTCGTACACAGGCAAAAGCATCGGGCCGATGTTGATTGGCAAGTACGGCAGCGAGACGCAACGCAATTGGGGACACTTCAACAAGTTCAGCGAAGAAGAGACGTTTGTCGCGCAGCGTATTTCCAAGGCGGGCATTCGAACGATGGGAGTGCACGCGCATCGTTACTTTGGAAAATTCGGTGGGCTCGATCGAGGGTTTGACGTGGTCGACATGTCTGCCGCTCCACCGGAAAGTGCGGCGTGGGATGTCGCGGATCAGTCGTCGAGTACAGCGCTTTCGGATGCGGCGATTCGTTTGCTCGAACAGCCCGAGAACACATCGGGACGGTTTTTCATGTGGATCCACTACCTCGATCCGCATGCTGATTACTTGGCGCACGATGACGTACCGAAGTTCGGCTCAGGGGAACGCGCGCAGTACGACGGCGAGATAGCGTTCACGGACAAACACATCGGCCGCGTACTCGACGCCGTGAAGAAAGCTCCGTGGGGATCGAAAACGGCGGTGATCGTCACGAGCGATCACGGCGAAGCTTTTGGCGAACACAAGATGATTCGTCATGGGTTCGAACTTTGGGAACCGCTCGTGCGAGTGCCGCTGATCGTGCACGTTCCAGAAGCCAAACCCTCGCGTGTGGATGTGCGTCGCAGCTTGATCGACCTCGTGCCGACGGTGCTCGAGTTGCTGCACATCGATCTGCCACACCCGACCGACGCAAGTGCGGACCGTTTGTCTGGAACGTCCTTGCTGCCGGATGTCTTCTTGGCGCCAAACACGAAGCCACAAGCGCGTGACGTTTTGATCGACATGCCCGCAGGTCCGTACAACGACGCGCGGCGATCGTTCATTCATGGCGATCTCAAGTTCACGATTTCGAACAACACGGCGTTTGCGCTCTACGATTTGGCCAACGATCCGGGTGAAACGAAGAACCTGTGGACGAGCCCGGAGACGCGCGG
The DNA here is from genome assembly GCA_044221885.1 of Polyangium sp. (in: bacteria). Classification (GTDB taxonomy): domain Bacteria; phylum Myxococcota_A; class Polyangia; order Polyangiales; family Polyangiaceae; genus Polyangium. The sequence continues at coordinate 48,762 of JBGAOI010000002.1, read as the reverse complement.
CGACATGGCGGATCGATATGCTGCGGCGAAAGCGCGTCTGCGCGAGATACGTGTGACAGGACCTCGCAAATGACGCGTGACATCACGACGGACGTTTGGCGCTCCAATACATTTGTCGCGAACGATTGGCGTTGAAGGCAAGATCGGGTGTCCATAGGATGATCGGCGTGCTCCCTCCGAAAGCTGTCGTTTTCGATCTCGACGGCACGTTGATCGACAGTCGTGGCGACATCGTGGCCGCGATGAACCACGCGTTGATTTCGACGAAGCGACGTCCACAACCAGCGTCCAAGATCGTGCGCATGGTGGGCAACGGGGCGCGATCGCTCTGCGCGCAAGCGGCCATTCTTCCGGAAGACGATCCCGAGACAGACGAGCTCTTGCAGTTTTTCTTGGACTACTACTGCGCGCATCCGCTCGAGTTTACGCGTTGGTCACCGGGCGCTTTGCAAGCGCTCGACGACCTGGCCGAGATCGACGATCTCGTGATTGGTTTGTGCACAAACAAAGCGCGCGTGACGACGGATGCCATCCTAGCGGGGTTGGGAATTGCGGATCGTTTCGCGGCGGTCGTCGCGGGAGGCGATTTGCCTGAGCGAAAACCGGAACCCGAGCCACTTCTTTTGGCTTCGAAACGTCTCGACGTGGATCCACGGACCGTGGTGATGGTGGGCGACGGGGTGCAGGACATCGAGTGTGCGAGAGCTACGGGATCCTGGTCGATCGCGGTCGAGTCTGGCTTTACGGCAACGGAAGACTTGATGGCTGCGAATCCGAATGTAGCGGTGAAAGATTTGTCCCTGGTCGCGGGAATCGTGCAACGTTGGCGCGAACCTACGGCGAAGCTGAAGATGCGTTGAAGTATTGAGGAGGTCGGTTTGTCTATGCGTGTGCTCGAGAACTTCATCAATGGCGCTTGGGTGGCCTCGTCGGGCACCACGCTCCTCGACGTGAAAAACCCAGCGACGGGCGAAGTGCTCGCGAAGGTGCCGCTTTCGACGGGAGACGATGTCGATCGCGCGGTCAAGGCGGCGCAAGCGGCGTTTCCTGCCTGGCGTGCGGTTCCGCCGGCGCAGAGGGCGCGGTATTTGTTCAAATTGCGCTCGGTGCTGGATGCACATCGCGAAGAGGTTGCGAGCATTTGCACGAGCGAGCATGGCAAAACGATGTCGGAATCGCTGAATGATTTCGGCCGCGGCATTGAAAACGTCGAGCATGCAGCAGGCATTCCGACGTTGATGATGGGTCAATCGCTCGAAGACGTCGCGACAAACATCGATTGTCACACCGTGCGTCAGCCAATGGGCGTATTTGCAGCGATTACGCCGTTCAATTTCCCGCCCATGGTGCCGCTCTGGTTTTTGCCGTATGCGATTGCCACGGGAAATACGTTTGTGCTCAAACCGAGCGAGCAAGTGCCGCTGACGCAGACGCGTATTTTCCAATTGATTCAGGAAACGGGTTTGCCCCCGGGTGTCGTGAATCTCGTCAATGGCGGCAAAGACGTGGTGGAAGCGATTTGTGCGCATCCGACCATCAAGGGCGTTTCGTTTGTTGGTTCGTCGACGGTCGCCAAGATCGTGTATCAGCGATGCGGCGAAACGGGCAAACGCGTGCAATCGTTGGGGGGCGCGAAGAACTTCATCGTGATCATGCCCGATGCCGACATGGAACGCGCGGTGCAGAATGCCGTGGAATCTTGTTATGGTTGCGCGGGACAAAGGTGTTTGGCGGGAAGCGTCATTGTACCCGTGGGCGATGCGTACGGTCGCGTGCGCGACATGTTTGTCGAATACGCCAAGGGGCTCGTCATGGGCGACGGGCGTAATCCACAAACGACACTGGGGCCCGTGATTTCGCGGCCACATCGTGAAAAAGTGCTCGCCTATATCGAAAAGGGTTTGGCCGAGGGTGCCACACTGACATTGGATGGTCGCGGCGCCACGGTCGAAGGACTTGCGGACGGAAACTGGGTTGGCCCGACCATATTCGAGAATGTCAAACCGGAGATGGTCATTGCCAAAGAAGAGATCTTTGGTCCAGTCGTGTCGTTCATGCATGCGAAGACGCTCGACGACGCCATTGCGATGGCGAATGCAAGCGAATACGGCAATGCGGCGAGCATCTACACGACCAATGGTAAATCGGCGCGAAATTTTGCGTCGCGTATCGAAGCGGGTATGGTCGGCGTAAACATCGGAGTGGCTGCGCCGATGGCATTTTTCCCCTTCGGCGGTCAAAAAGGCAGCTTGTTCGGAGATACGAAGGCGCATGGCGCCACGGGAATCGATTTCTACACCGAGCGCAAAATCGTCATTGAAAGGTGGTTCTAATGGCCAGGAAAGTCATCGGGGGGTTGATTCAATGCAGCAATGCATTGAACGATCCAAATGCATCGGTGCTCGCGATTCGCGACGCGATGTACGACAAACACATTCCGCTCATTGAAGAAGCCGGGAAAAAAGGCGTACAGATTCTCTGTTTGCAAGAGGTCTTCAATACGCCCTATTTCTGCCCATCACAGGACGCGAAATGGTGTGATACGGCGGAAGCCGTACCCGGGCCAACGGTCGCGAAGTTGACCGAATACGCCAAGAAGTACCAAATGGCGATGATCGTTCCGGTCTACGAGCGCGAATTTGCTGGCGTCTATTACAACACAGCCGCCGTCATCGACGCCGATGGCACGTACCTTGGCAAGTACCGGAAAAACCACATTCCTCAGACAAATGGGTTCTGGGAGAAATATTTCTTCAAGCCGGGCAATTTGGGGTACCCGACGTTCCAGACCCGTTACGCGAAAATTGGCGTGTACATCTGTTACGACCGACATTTCCCAGAAGGCGCGCGCCTCTTGGGCCTCAATGGAGCGGAAATCGTTTTTAATCCTTCCGCAACCGTCGCCGGCCTTTCGCAATACCTGTGGAAGCTCGAACAACCCGCACACGCCGTCGCGAATGGCTATTACATCGCAGCATCGAACCGCGTAGGAACCGAAGCACCGTGGAACATCGGTAAGTTTTACGGGACAAGCTACTTCTGCGATCCACGCGGTAAGTTCTTGGCCGTGGGCAGCGAAGACAACGACGAGCTCGTGGTCGCCGAAATGGACCTCGATGTAATCGAGGAAGTGCGCCGCACATGGCAATTCTTCCGCGATCGTCGTCCAGAAACATACGACGACATGGTGAAACTGCTCCCGTAATTGGTTTGGCTGGCTGAACGTGAGGGCAACATGGGCATCTTGATCAAAAACGGCACAATCGTTTCGGCTTCGGATAAATTCGTCGGCGATGTCTATTGCGACGGCGATAAAATCGTTGCAGTGGGCACGGGACTCGTGAAACAAAACGCCGCCGACACCGTCATTGACGCGTCGGGGCAAATGATTTTCCCGGGTGGCATCGACGCACACGTGCACATGGAATTGCCATTCATGGGCACGGAGAGTTCGGACGATTTCGAGACGGGCACGGCAGCCGGAGTGGCAGGAGGAACGACGTCGATCATCGATTTCGTCATTCCGTCACGCGGTCAAGATTTGCTCGATGGCCTCGCCATGTGGAAAGAAAAGGCTCGCAAAGCCGTAGCCGATTACGCTTTCCACATGGCGGTCACGTGGTGGGGTGACAAAACGCGCGCCGAAATGGAGCAATGCGTGCGGGACGAGGGCATTCCGTCATTCAAAACGTTCATGGCTTATCGTGGAGCCATTGGCGTCGACGATTACGAGCTCGTTCACGTCATGGAAACGGCGCGAGATGCCGGTGGCCTCGTGACGGTGCATGCGGAACATGGCGATGTTGTCGTGGCATTGCAAAAGAAACTCGTGGCGGAAGGGAAACTCGAGCCGAAATACCACGCGATTTCACGACCTTCACCGGTGGAAGGTGAAGCGACGAGCCGAGCGATCATGATGTCGCGTTTGCTCGGCGAACCGATTTACGTGGTGCATGTGACTTGCCGTGAAGCCATTGATGCGATTTCTGAAGCGCGTCGGCGGGGCCAAGTCGTCATGGGCGAGACGTGTCCGCAATATATGTTGCTGGATGATTCGGTCTACGAAAAGCCGGATTTTGAAGGCGCTGCGTATGTCATGAGTCCGCCGATTCGGCCGAAGGGTCATCAAGATGCTTTGTGGGCGGCCATTGCTTCAGGCGTCTTACAGGTTGTCGCAACGGACCATTGCCCATTTAATCAAGTCGGTCAAAAGGACATGGGTCGGGACAACTTTACCAAGATTCCCAATGGTGCCGCAGGCATTGAAAATCGATTGGGACTTCTGTGGACCTACGGCGTGATGGCTGGGCGCATCGATATCAATCGATTCGTGGATATTTTTGCGACGCAACCGGCGAAAATTTTTGGCCTCTATCCACGCAAAGGGGCGATTTTGCCGGGTGCCGATGCCGATATCGTGGTTTTCGATCCCTCGGGAAGCTCGACGATTTCGGCGAAGACGCACCATCATCGTTGCGATCGCAATATCTTCGAAGGCTACGAAGTCAAGGGCAAAGTCAGCCATACGATCGTGGCTGGACGCGTGCAATACAAGAATGGTTCGCTCGACGTGCAGCGTGGCGCTGGACGATTCTTGCCGCGGAAACTCGATAAATTCCCCGTTCCGGTGAGGAGCACCTGATGACGACGGAAACGGCTCGTATTCCGAGTTTGCCTGGGAATCGTTTGGAAGAACGGTTCGAGGACAAAAAACCGCCGTATGACGATTCTGAAGCGGTGGCCGAGGCAAACCGATGTTTGTATTGCGTGGACGCGCCGTGTATCAAAGCGTGTCCGACGGAAATCGACATCCCGACGTTCATTCATAAGATTGCCACAGGTAATGTGAGGGGCGCGGCACGGACAATCTTGTCCCAGAATTTGCTTGGCAAATCGTGTGGTCAAGTTTGTCCCGTCGAAGTGCTTTGCGCAGGCGCGTGTGTGTACAACGACTGGGAACGCGAGCCGATTCGAATTGGACGATTGCAGCGATATGCTGTCGAAACAGCCATTGCTGCAAACCCGAACATGTACGTGAAAAAGGCGCCCACGGGCAAACGCGTGGCGCTCGTAGGTGCAGGTCCGGCATCGATTGCCGCCGCCGGTTGGCTGGCGCTCGAAGGTCACAAAGCCGTGATTTTCGAGCGCAAAGCCATCGCTGGTGGCCTGAATACATTGGGCATTGCGCCGTACAAGATGAAGGCGAACGATGCCCTCGCCGAAATCGAATGGGTCCTTTCTTTGGGCGATATCGAGATTCGGCAAAACGTTGAAGTGGTCGAAGAAGCCAAGGCGCCAAACCAGATTTCGGTCAAATCGTTGCTCGATGAATACGATGCGGTCTTTTTGGGCCTCGGCTTGGGACCAGATTCGCGATTGTCGATTGACGGTGAAGATGGAAGTGGCGTCGTTGGTGCGACCGCATTGATTGAGCGGCTCAAGGCCGACCCTTCCCTCACGCTCGAAGGCATTCGTCGTGCAGCGATCGTCGGTGGTGGCAATACGGCCATCGACATCACGCATGAATTGGCGTTGCTCGGCGTGCACGCGACAATGGTGTATCGCGGCACGGAAGAGGAAATGTCGGCGTACGATCACGAAATTGCGGCCGGTCGAGTCGACGGCGTAAGTGTGGTTTGTTCGCGTATTCCGATAAAGGTTGTTCGTAACGAACAGGCGCGCGTGACCGCATTACGCGTGGCACGTACGGAAAACAAGCGGGCGGTGGCGGGAACCGAGGAAGACTTGGCCGCTGATCTCGTGGTGGTGGCGACAGGTCAAAGCCGATTGACGGACTTGGCGCGCGCCTTTGCGGGCGTCGAATTGGATTCGCGCGGGCGCGTGATGGTCGAGGCCACGACACATCGAACGGGAAATCCGAAGGTGTGGAGCGGCGGAGATTGTGTCAATGGGGGCAAAGAAGTCGTCAATGCCGTGGCCGAAGCGCGGATTGCCGCTCGCAGTATGCACGCATTTCTGGTTGGCGGAGGATAACCGTGGCAGATCTTTCGATCGATTTCGCGGGCATTAAAAGCCCGAATCCATTTTGGCTCGCGTCGGCACCTCCGACGAACACGGGCGATCAGATCATGCGCGCATTCGATGCGGGCTGGGGTGGCGCTGTCTGGAAAACGTTGGGCAATCCCATTGTGAACGTATCGAGCCGTTTTGGCGGAATCGATTACGGAAATACGCGCCTCATGGGGCTCAACAACATCGAGCTCATTTCGGATCGACCGCTCGACGTGAATTTGCGCGAAATGCGCGAGGTCAAACGACGGTATCCCAACCACGCCGTCATTTCGTCGTTGATGGTCGAAACCAAAGAAGAATGGAAAGAGATCATCGAGCGCGCGGAAGAAGCGGGCGCCGATGGACACGAATTGAATTTCGGTTGTCCTCACGGCATGTGCGAACGCGGAATGGGATCGGCTGTAAGTTCCGAGCCGAAGGTATTGCTCGAGATTGCTCGGTGGGCGGTCGAATTCGCCACGAAGCCGGTCATCATCAAATTGAGTCCCAATGTCACGGACATCGTCGAGCCTGGCGAAGCGGTGCTCGAATCCGGCGCTCATGCAATTTCGCTCATCAATACGGTGAAGTCGATCATGGGAATCGACCTCGACCGCATGGTGCCATTGCCGCGCGTTGGGTCTGGCTCGACAAACGGCGGTTATTGTGGTCCTGCGGTCAAACCGATTGCACTGCACATGGTGGGCGAATTGACGCGACATCCTGGTGTCTCGAAGCTGCCCATTTCCGGCATTGGGGGCATCTCCAATTGGCGCGATGCCGCGGAATTCATTGCGCTGGGTTGCACGAGCGTTCAAGTTTGCACGGCCGTGATGCATTACGGATACCGCATCGTGGAAGACATGATCGAGGGGCTCAGTGATTTCCTCGATTCTCGTAACATGAAATCCGTGATGGAATTGCGTGGCAAGGCCAGTGACGCCTACAAGGTTTGGGGCGAACTCGACCTGGCGTATCGCGTCGTCGCGGACATCAACCAAGACAAATGCATTGGATGCCAACTGTGTTACGTCGCGTGTATGGACGGAGCGCATCAATGCATTCATTTGCCCGGACGAACTGAAGCGGAAGCGCGAAAGGCAGGGCATACGCATATTCCTGCGTTCGTCCCGGAACGAGCCGTGACGGCCAAAGGCGGAGCGCCGGGGGCACGCGTGCCTTATGTGGACGAAGACGAATGCATTGGTTGCAATTTGTGCAACTTGGTTTGTCCTGTAGCCGGATGCATTACGATGCGCGAGGTTTCCTCGGGCAAACCGCATGAATGTTGGAATGATCGCGTGCAAAACGGAACGGATTTCGTTCCTGGGGGACTCCGCGTTACGGAAGCGGCGCGGGCAAAGCGGAGCACGTAGAATGTCTTTGACAAACGAGGATCTCGCGCCGACACCGGCCGACAAGCGAACCTGGGGTCTTATTCATTATGCGGCGTTGTGGGTGGGAATGGCGGTATGCATTCCGACGTATACGCTGGCTTCAGGTTTGATTGATCAAGGAATGAGTTGGTCCGAAGCGCTGATTTGCGTGGCGCTCGGCAATACGATCGTGCTCGTACCAATGGTGCTGAATGCACACGCGGGTACGAAGTATGGCATTCCGTTTCCGGTATTTGCGCGAGCTTCGTTTGGGGTTATCGGGGCGAACGTTGCGGCTCTCTTGCGAGCGCTCGTAGCCTGCGGCTGGTTTGGCATTCAAACCTGGTACGGCGGACTTGCTTTGTGGCAATTGCTGACGGCCGTTGCTCCGAGCATCGAGCCAGTCTTGTCTTCCCCGGCAATGAAAGCGTCGTTCATTGGGATTCATCCTGGTGAGCTCATGGGATTCGTTGTCTTTTGGCTCATTAACCTGTTTTTCATCTTGCGCGGAACCGAATCGATCAAGTTCCTGGAAACATGGGCAGCGCCGTTTCTGATTGCAATGGGCCTGCTGCTTCTCGGGTGGGCGTACAAGAATGCGGGCGGATTCGGGCCGATTCTTTCAACACCATCGAAGTTGCAAGGTGCTGATTTTTGGGCGGCGTTTGCGCCGGGTTTGACGGCGATGGTTGGTTTTTGGGCCACGCTTTCGCTGAACATCCCCGACTTTACGCGTTATGCGAAAAGCCAACGCGAACAAGCGTTGGGCCAAGCGCTTGGTTTGCCAGCGACGATGATTCTTTTCTCGTTTATCGGCGTTGCCGTTACTTCGGCGACGAAGGTGATTTTCGGCGAGCTGATTTGGGATCCGGTGAAACTGCTGGCGCGTGTGGGTGGGCCGTTTGTCTTGTTTCTCGCGATGCTTGGACTTTCGGTGGCGACTCTTTCGACAAACCTGGCTGCCAACGTGGTATCTCCGGCGAATGATTTTTCCAACCTCTCGCCGGCGCGCATTTCCTACAAAATGGGCGGCATCATTACGGCGGTGATTGGGGCGTTGATCTTTCCCTGGAAACTCATTGAGTCATCCAAAGGCTACATTTTTACGTGGCTCGTAGGGTATTCCGCGCTCCTCGGTCCGATTGGCGGCATCATGATTGCGGACTATTTCATCGTCCGCAAAGCGAACCTCGATCTCGACGATTTGTACAAGCGTGGCGGCGTGTACGAATACGCGAATGGCATCAACTGGCCGGCGATGGTCGCGTTGGGGATTGGTGTGGCCATCAACTTGCCTGGATTCTTGGCGGCGGCGATTCCGGGTTTCGATGTCGCGCCGGTCTGGAAAACCATTTACACCTACGCCTGGTTCATTGGCTTCTTCGTGTCGGGCGGGCTTCATGTGCTGTTCCAGCGGATCTTGAAACAGAACCGGGCTGTCGCGAAACCGTAAGCAGCAAACATCTTCAAAGTTTCGCTGACTTACACGAGAGTCTTGCGTCGCAAAACAAAACCGGCGATAGTGTTTGCTCTTCGACGGGTCTTCGATTTCCCATCGAATCCAATGGGAGGCATCATGCGTATTCGCTTCTTTTCCGCGGTATTGTCGCTCGCCTTGGCAGGTATTGGCATTGCAAGCTGCACTCAGGATTTCGGTCAATTCGAGCCGATACCCGGTCAAGGGAGTTGTGCCGCCGGAGAAAAGGAATGCAACAGCACCTGTGTCAAAGCGGACGACCCTCAATTCGGTTGCGGCACGGGATGCGAACCTTGCGCAATCACGAATGCAATCACGAAATGCGCTGGACAAAGCTGCACGATCGATACATGTGCGACGGGATTCGACGATTGCGATGGTAATTCCGGCAATGGTTGCGAAACGAACACCGCAACCGACGCGGCCAATTGCGGTGCCTGCGATACCATTTGCTCGGCCCCCAACGCCATGGGGCAATGCCAAGCCGGAGCATGTAGCGTTGGACAATGCAACGCGGGTTTTGCGAACTGCGACGCGAATGCCGTCAATGGTTGCGAAGCGATTCTTCTGACTGACCCCAGCAATTGCGGCGCATGTGGCAACAAGTGCAACGCGTTTCAGACATGTTCGAATGGCACGTGCAAGAACAATCCTTGTGGTGCGGGAACCGCGGACTGCAACAGCAATCCGGCCGATGGTTGCGAAACATCGATTGAAACGACGCAAAATTGCGGATTCTGCAAGAATGCTTGCAATCTCTTGAATGCGAATCCAGCGTGCGTCATGCAGAAATGCGCCATTGAATCATGCTCGGCTGGTTTCGCCGATTGCGACATGATGCCAGGTAACGGATGCGAAGTGAACATCGGAACCGTCAACAATTGCGGTATGTGTGGCAATGCATGTCCCAGCGGTCCGAATTCAACGGCCACTTGTACCAATAACATGTGCGGCCTGACATGCACCATGGGTTTTGCGGATTGTAACAACAATGCCGCGGATGGTTGCGAGGTCGATCTGCGCACGTCGACAGCGAATTGCGGCACCTGCGGGTTTGTCTGCTCTGGCGCCAATTCAGTGAGCACCGCGTGTACGAATGGGCAATGCACGCCCACATGTGCGGACGGATTCGGCAACTGCGTGAAACCGGCTCCGCCCATGGCCGACGACGGTTGCGAAACCGTGACGGCCGACGATGCATTCAATTGCGGCGCTTGTGGACGAACGTGTTCCGGGACCAACACCGCGTCGCGAGTCTGCGTGGGCTCCGCGTGTGTGTCCACGTGTGATCTGGGTTTTGCGAACTGCAATCAACCGACGATGGGCGCAGACGACGGGTGCGAAGTCAACGCGCAAACGAGCGGCATCAATTGCGGCGGTTGCGGCAATGATTGCAGCGGCAGCCTGACGTGCAACCAAGGCCCCTTAATGCAAAAGCAATGTGGCTGCATGACAAACCCCACGTGCGGAATGGGCGGCACCTGCACAGGCAATGTTTGCAGTTGCAATGGCACGATGTGTGGCGTTGGCGAAAACTGCGTCGGCGGCGCATGCGCATGCAACGGCGCAACGTCTTGCGGCGCGGGCATGCTTTGTTGTCAGAACCCCGCTGGCTGCGTCGATCCCTATACGGATGCCGCCAATTGTGGAGCATGCGGACGTGCATGCCCATCGGGATTCATCTGCACCGGCACTGCACCCATGGCTCCACAATGTCGCTGCGACGAAAACACCGATTGCAATGGCGGCTCGCCTGGCACCTGCACAATGGCCGGAACGTGCATGTGCGGCGCTATGCAATGCGCCTTGGGCGAACGCTGCTTGGCCAATGGAACCTGCGGCTGATTGCGGGTTTCCCACCAATCTACTTTTTCCAAACAATCACCTTGGCGCATAGCCACGAACCTAGTACCGTTGGCGCATGTTGCCGCCGTGGGAACACCCCGATTGGTATGACCTGCACGATACGACGTGGACGGCAGGTCCAGAACGCGAACCCGAACATTATCGCGAACTCGTGCTGTCATTGCCGCCGCTCGATGCCGACGATCACGTCGCTGATATCGGCACGGGCACGGGAAAACTCGCCCGCATGATTCTCAAGGCGTATCCCGAATTGGGACGCGTGACATTGGTTGAGCCGAATGCGCAAAAGGTTGTCCGGGCCGAACGAAACCTAGCAGAAATGCTTCCGCGCGCGACGACTCGCATTCGCGCCATTGCCGAAGGATTAGGCTCAGGCCGCATTCATTTGTCGCCAGCGCCGACCGTCGTCACGGTTGCGAGCGTCCTCATGCCGGTCATGGAGCTTCGAGGTGGAACCTTGCGAAATGGTTTGGCATGGCTTGACGCGGCTTTGGCCGAACTTGCGGGAATGGTAGCGCCAGGCGGGCAGTTGCTCCTGCTGGAAACGCTCGGCGCACCATGGGCCCGCGGTGGCCTGGACGAACCTACGCGGCGGTTGAGTTTGCCCGAATTCGGCGAACGCTTGGCAGTCGCAGGCCTACGCAATATCGAATGCACGTACCGATTCCGTGATCGCGTTGTGCTCGTGATTCGTCCCGACCCGAAATGACAAATGGTCCGTCAATCGCATGGGGCGACTATTTTCCGTGCCCTGGTCCCAGGACGAGCTCCATTTTCGCTACCGGATCGAAACTCTCGACGTGCGGCGGATGGTGGCATTGCGAAACACATGACTGAGGATCGGGCTTCAAGGTAATCAAACCCTTCTTGTTCGGATCCTTCGCGTGTAATGACCCAGGACCGTGGCATTCCTCGCATTGCACGTCCTTGAGTTTGTCCACGAACGTAACTGTCGATCCGCCGGGTTTGTCATACCCTGTCACGTGACAATTAACGCAATCGAGGTTGTATTCCTTGAAGTCATCTTGGAGCGTTTTGTAGGCATGGGAATGCGGTGTTCCATCCCAAACCTTGCGCTCTTCGTCGTGGCAATTCGTGCATTCTTCGACGCCAATGAAACTCGCTTGTTTGGCGCCCGCTGGTGTCGGCTTGCGATCGGCAAACGCCGTCTTGTTGTGCTCGTTGACGCGCTTGTAATAATCCGCAATTTGCTTCTTGACGTTGGGCTCGGCACCAAGTTTTTCCCGGACTTCAACCAGCTTGTACCGAAAGAAACTCCCTGAAGGCGCAGGTGTCGGCTCTTCCAGCTTCGCCTTTTCGCCGCGCAGTTTGTCGAGGTCGGCTTTTCGTGCCGCAAGGTCCTCGGCCTTGACCGTTCCACCCTTTTCCCAAGATTGAATGCGTGTCTCGAGCTCGCGAATACGCCCTGCCAAACTCACGAGTTCTTCCGCTCGGGAGATACCACTCGCATCGGCAAATTGAATCGGTGCGTCCCCAGAAAGCGAACCGCGGACGAAAAGATCCACAACCGCGACGGACTGCAAGTGATTCGACGTCTCGACAACAAGGGTGTTGCCAATTTGCATGGGAGCCTTTGGCGCATCATTCGCGTGTCCCGCTTCGACCGATTTGCCAATGACGAGAACGTTCAATTCGGGGAAAGTATCGGCAAGTCGCAATGCTTCGCCACGAGGGACCGCCGCAACGCCGACAAACACCCGCGCGCCCTGACGTTTGGCTTCCGCAAGCCCTTCACGCATGGCTTGCGCCGGCGGTTTTGTCGAAACGCCAGCCGGAAGTTTTCCTTCGCGATTGCGGGGATCCGCAACGCCAATCAAGGCGACCTCGAGTCCGCTCACTTCGCGAATCACCACCGGAGCGGGTTTGGGAGCCGCTTCCACATTGCCGGCAAGCAAGGTGGCGCCTGACGCCGTTACGGCTTTTCCAAGAAAATCGGCACCGGCTGCCCAATCATTGACGCCTGGCGCCCACCCGACCAGCCCCAATTGCTTGAATGCCGCAGCAAGTGTGTCGGCCTTCCACGATTGCTGCGTTTGCTCGGTCGCGCCAAGCGTGGGCTCTCCAAAAAGCATCGGTCCCGCGCCGACAATCAGGGTGTTTGGCGCGGCTGCTCGTTCAGTCTCAAAAAACGCTGCCAAGTGATGAATGCCGCCAAGCTGGTCCTTGGTACAGCCGCAAGGCTCGAGCGCCCCAGCAATGTTGCTCAGTACGTAGAGACGAACCGCCGGCTGCGTCGGAACAGGTTCGGCGCTCGCGTCGACAGTCGCCGCTGGTGTCGTATGGCAGCCCTGGCAAGCCGCCACCATGGCTCCGAGCAACATCGAAAAAGCAAGTGCGACTCCGGGAAACGCGCGCGACATCGGTGCGCTTGTAGCACACGAGAGCTGATCGGCACACGCTCGAGCGGGCGGATTTTGCATAGAACGCGCCCATCGTTGGCCATTGGGTATGCGTAGACTAGGTAAGCTTTGACACTGCGCTGGCGAGTGAACGACCGTGTGAATCCACGAGCGAAACGTGCCATTCGAGTTGGTCGAGTTGCGGCGCGTTTTTGCGCGGACCCAAAACGCTCTTGGCAAACTTGATCGTGGTTTTTCCTTTTTGTACAGGATGCGCCGGAAGGATGGGAATCGAGCCTGCGCACAACGCTGTTCCGTCAAGACGAACCAGCGCGTAGTGCAGTGACGTCGCGACGTTGGCGCGCCCTTCGATCTCCCACGAGACCGATGCAGCCAACCCGACGAGAGGTTTGACCGAACTGAGCACGCAGGATCCCAATGCCGAGGCGTTTTGAGATCGTGTCAGGGGCAAACCGCCCAATTCTCCCAGAATAATGGGAAGGTTTGTCATTCCCCAGCGTTCGTTCAGGATCGCGGCGGCGCGCTCAATGGCGGTTTTGTCCGAGATGAATTTCTCCTGCTCGAAGCGGAGATCTCCAGGCGCGGAGTCGAGCGCCGAAATCATCGCGGCGGTGAAACGTCCAAGTCCCTCGCCATCTGCGCCCGAACCAATGCGTGTTGCACGACAAACTGCAGCTCTCACGCCGGAGCGATGGGCAACGATCCTTCGCAACCAGTCCGGCGACAAACCCGCGTCGACCTCCGCCCCGATGTCTAGATCCAGGATCAACAAGATGTTGCGCGTCGCCATCGCCGCCATCGCCAACTGAAGTGGCGCGGGCTCGACGACTCCGCTGGCAAGGTGCAAACCCGCCACACTGCACTTTCCCGAGAAGAAGACGACCACGTTCGGCGCGGATCGCGTCGCGATGGCTTCCAGCGCGTTGATCACGTGCACAGGTTCCGTTCGAGGCCCCGCGACGCACTCGACAAACGCACGTGGCGGGCCAAGTCCACCGGAGAAGAGGGCATGCATCGCGCGAGCGTTCCTCGCGTGAACCGCATGGACTTGAGGCTCATGCGAGCCGATACAAATGACGTCGTGGGTGAGGTGCGATGTGGTCATGGGCAGTGACGGTTGTGGCGCGATGAGGGCGCCATGCGTTCAGATACTGAACACCGTATCAGATACAACTGCTCACGATCAAGCAACTGCGTGCGCAATAAGAACGTTATTCAAATCACCAAATCTATGACCACGGTTCGAATGCGGAGGTCTGACCTGAGGAATCACGTATAAATTTATACAAAATTCGAGACCACGGTTCGAATTCGTGCGCTACAAGGCACTACAAATTCGTACGTATGAGACCGGACCTACGCCAACGCACACCCAAGACCTTCCGCCTGCACGCGAGGGCGCTCGCGACCTCCAGCGGCCGGCCGCGGGTTAGTTCAGTTCCATGCGTTCAGGTAACTACAGCCCGCGAGGCATAAACGGCAGGACCGTCTTCAGGTCCCTGTCGTTGAACCGCAACTGCAACCCGACGAAGTAGTCGCGTCGATCGGCGTTCAGGATGTCGTCGACGCCACCCAACAACCAGAGTTTCCGGACAAACTCGTACGCGAGCGCCACGCGCCACCGGGGCGAGATCTGTTCACCAAAGCCAAACAGATCCTGCCGAAGCTCGAACCGATCATCCAGCAAGTGCAGATCGAGGCCCAAGCCTCCCGACGATTCACGAATACCAAACCGTCCGGTGAACGGACCGACCCGTTTGGCAAACTGGAACGAGAAGCGGTAGGCGTTCGTCGTGATCGTACGAAATTCGCTGTAGTGCAGCGGCAAACTCGGATTCGACGTATCGACGTTCACTTTCTCGAACGTCGTCAAACCACGCGGATCGTTGACGATCTCGAACAAGTAGTACTTGTCTTCCGATGGTTGCAATCGCAGTTCGACGTAGCTTTTGACCGTGTTCGCGAGGAAGTTGTATTCAGTCCGCAACCCAACGATGGTTTGGAGACGTTGGACGCCCCCGACCAACTCGCCAACGTCGCCCACCACATTTTCGACTTCGTTGATGAGCGTTTCATCTTTCGTCAGTTTGCCGAGCGTGCCTTCGCCTTTGTCGATACGGGCCGCGACGTTATCCGCATGAGCCAACGCCGATTCGAGCGATCCTGTTGCTCGTTCGAGTCGCGACGCTGCGCTACGAACGTCGCCTGGACGGCCACCTTCGCCTGATTGCGCACCCGTCATTTTCCGCAAATCGCTCGTCACTTGCCGGACGTTGTCGAGGATGACGTTGATGTTCGGCTGCGATTGCGTCGTAATGCTATTGATATTCGTAATCGTGTCTTTGACGGCAGTTCGATTCTCTTTGACCGTTTCGTTTAACGCTTCGGTCACTTCCGCCAGATTCTTCAATATCGTTTCGAGCTGATCTTTGCCGCGATCACTGCCAACCGTGGTTTTCAACGTTTCCGTCACGGTTTTTACGTCACGAAGAATGCCGGCGACTTGCCCTTGCAACGATTCCATCGTCGGTTCTTCGATGTATCGTGTGATTTGACCTTGATCCGGAATCTGCGGATTACCTTCCGTGCCCGGCGTCAAAACGACGTAATATTCGCCAATGAGGCTGGTTGCGCGCCGCCCAATGGCTGCATCGATGTACAGCGGCGCTGTTGGAAACATTTTGATGTCAATGCGCGCTTTGCCCCCATCGAGCCATATTCGATCAACGGTGCCAACTTGAATGCCCGACACCATGACGCGCGATAATGGCGCAATGCCCGTGACATCCGGCAAATGCGCCCACACACGATAACCACCCGCCGTGCCCGCATCCCGAGAGACAAAACGATATCCCCCGTATGCGGCAGCCGCGAGCGCTACCGTCATGATCCCGACTTTCGCCGCTCTATTGACTTCGATGCCCAAGCTTCACGAGCGTAGCATGAAGTGCCCGCGCGAACGTTGCTCTTTTTTGAATCGTTTCGATGATCGCCTCGGCCCAAGATAGCGACGAAAGCTCGCTTCTCAGCACGACTTTGCTACGTCTTGAAGATGTCCCGCGACGACGCTCGTGTTGGTGCCAGTCACGCTTGTTTGCATCAGGATCCAAGCAACCACGTCGAACGTGCCGCAAGCGGGGAACTTTCCGCCACGCGCGCGCCTCGGAATCGTCCTATGCCCTCGATGCTCCCGGAGTTCGGTCACCTCATCGCACGAAGCACGTCAAAACTCCTTCGTCGCGTTCTGACACCGTGCGTCCCGACGATCGCCGCGTGCACGCTCGCGTTTTCGGCGTCCGCAGACACCGGTCCTCTTCGTGTTCAGTGGAAACCTGAACTGGCGTCACCCAAATCGACCGCCACGACAAACCCACACGAATCCGCATTGCTTGCGCTTTGCGGCCCCGCTGACGCCGCACTCATGGACGTCGCATCCATCGTCGCCAAGAGGCAGCTCGATGGCGCCCACAGTCTCACCGCGGACGAACTCGCGTTCGCGCTTCGGTCCGCAGGCGACCCGCACGTTTGGCCCAAAGCATGGTCCTTGTCCGGGGAAAATCTGGACGACGACGACATCACGTCACGCTTCAAAACCTTCATGGACTCCACGCGAACCATCGGAAAACGTCGTTGCGGCGTGGCTCGACAACAAGGCGCAGGAGACGCTGCCGTAGCGACCGTCATCACTGTCGATGCGCTCGCCGATATCTCTCCCGTCCCCACAACCGCCCGCGTGGGTCAGTGGATCAATCTCGAAGGCGTGATGCTCGTCCCGGCATCCGACGTGCAAGTCGTTCTTCTCGGTCCACGCGCAGCTCCAAAAACAGTACCCAGCTCGCTCTCTGGAGGACGCATTCGTTCGACGTTCTCCGTCGACCAACCCGGCGCATGGCTCGTGCAAGTCCTCGCCACCGTTTCGACCGGCCCTCGCCCCGTTCTCGAAGCCACCATTTTTGCCGGTCAGAAACCCCCAACCGAGTTTGTCCGGGCACCCGTTCCGGGAGAAGAAGCCGGGCAAGGTATCAAGGACCCCGCGGACGCCATGTTGCGCATGATCAATGCCGCCCGCGTCGCGGAAGGTCGAAGACCGCTTACGCGTGACCCAGCCCTCGATGCGGTCGCGCGAGCGCACTCGGAAGAAATGAAAAAAGCGCGGCTCGTTGGTCATGACGTCGGTGGCGGAGACCCACGTGCAAGGCTCGAAGCAGCGGGCATCAGTTCAGCGGTTGCCGGAGAAAACGTCGCGAGTGCAAGCTCGCTCGAGAATGCCCATCGCGCACTTTGGGCCAGCCCATCGCATCGTGGAAACTTGCTCTTGGAAAGGTTCACGCGCGTAGGAGTTGCGGTCGTACAAAGTTCCGATGGCGCCTTGTGGGTGACGGAAATGTTCGCCGGCTAAAAATTCAAGCGGTCTCGCGTTTTTCGCCCACGGTTTGTCCAAACGAAATCGATCCAGAACCTTGGTGCACCAAGTTTTTCGATGCAGAAGGTTTCCTCCGGAGCGTCACGAGCTCCTGCGTTTGCTGGGGTTCAGGCTGAATCGTGCAATGCTCCAACTGATGCACTTCTCGAATGCGAGCTGACACCGCTTGCACGACGTCTGTCCCGTGAAACCCGCGTGAAATCACGATGTGCACCGTCAGCACATCGAATCCTTCGGAGATCGACCAGACGTGCAAGTCGTGAAAATCCACGACGCCAGGCACACTGCGAATCGTCTTCTCGATGTCAGCGATGTCGACTTCGATCGGACTGCCCTCCATCAGCACGTGCGAGGTGTCGCGAACGAGTTTGAATCCGCCCCAGAGAATCAACAGTCCGATGATCACGCTGATCACGGGATCGGCGCGTTGCCATCCCATCACCGAAACAAGGATGCCTCCCACGATGGCGCCAACGGAACCGAGTGCGTCGGAAAGCACATGGGCAAGTGCAGCGCGCGTATTCACGTTGTGTCCGTGCGATCCCGACGCAAGTACCCCGGCCGCAACGAGGTTGACCACGAGGCCCACGACCGCGGTTGCGATCATCGCGCCCGCATCGATCGCGGTTGGCGCTCGAAATCGCTGCACGGCTTCGCCAAAAATCCACACCGCCGTCAGCGCGAGCGCAACGCCATTTGCAAACGCCGCCAGTACTTCAGCACGACGATGACCGTAGGTACGCGCGCGGGTTCTCTGTTGCGACGCGATACGCTGCGCGAACATCGCCAGCGCCAATGCAGCCGCATCCGCGAGCATGTGTCCGGCATCTGCGACCAACGCCAAACTGCCCGAGACAAACCCAACGATCGCCTCAACAAACATGAACCCAGCCGTAATGACAAACGCGAAGACCAGTCGTCCGTAAGGCGTTCGTCGCAGTTCGCTCAAACCGTGGGCGTGGTCGTGTTCGTCGTGGCCATGATCGTGATGATGCGCGTCATGGCTTCTTGATCCCGCGTGCGAATGTTTCGCCGTGGATGAATCGTCGTGCGCGTGCCCGTGGTCATGCTCGTGCGCATGATCATGGTCGTGTGCATGAGCGTGATCGTGATCGTGCTCATGCGGCGCATGGTGCGCATCCGATTCGGGTGCCATCGCGCCTAGCGTAATCGATTCGCGACAAGGGGACGATTCTTCCCCAAGGCCAACGGGTCGTACGGCGCTCGTCCCAAGCCATGAACACTGGGGCTCAGTCGGCGCAATGTCGGTGAATCCGACAGGAATTCGGAGCTGGACGTTTCGTTGATTATGCTGACTGCATGGCGGAAGTTTCACCGGACCGGCTGGTCTGGGTCGACCTCGAGATGACCGGGCTCGATCCCAAGAAGTGTGCAATCGTCGAGATCGCTACGATCGTTACGACGTCGAATCTGGACATCGTCGAAGAAGGGCCGAACCTGGTCATTCATCAACCAGAAGACGTTTTGGCCACGATGAACGACTACGTGCGAACACTACATACGCGCTCGGGCTTGCTCGATCAGATCCGCGCATCTCGAGTGACACTTGCCGAGGCCACCGACCAAACCGTTGCTTTCATCAAGAAGCATGTGCCGTCGGGTGTTGTGCCTCTTTGCGGCAATTCGGTGTGGAAAGACCGCGAATTCCTGGAAACCTACATGCCTCGGCTGGTCGAACATCTTCACTACCGAATGATTGATGTTTCGACGCTGAAAGAACTCGTCCGTCGTTGGTGCCCAACGCGTGAGGCTCCCAAGAAGAAAGAAACACATCGCGCGCTCGACGACATTCGCGAGTCGATTCAAGAGCTGGCGCATTATCGCCCGATGTTTGTCCAGTCCATCGGCGGCTAGTACGTACAGGACAATCGTTTCACGCGCGAAGCAACGCCAGCACCCACAGAGCGATCCCGATGGCGGCGACGACGAGCCCAACCCGGGCCTGCGCAAAAGCGCGACCTTCCGGCGCACGTTTTCCCTGACGTACCGCCCACGTTGCACCTCCTGCCCACGCGAAAAATGCGACCACGAGCGTCACGACCCATGGAACATGAGGCGCTTCGTCACGAAGAAGCGCGTCGAGTTGACGTTGCTCGATACGTTGCGGGGACTCGACACGTGTTCCCGGAGGTCTCGATGCAGCGGCTTCGATGCGTGCAATCGCCTTGTTTGCGCGGTCGAGATCGGCTTCGTGCGGAATGACGATCCATCGCGTTTCGATCGCGGCCGTGCGCACGGCGCGCCATGCGAGCAGTGCCAACTCACGATCGCCATGTCCCTCCGCCGCTGTCGCGATCGCAATGAGTCGTTCGTAGGCGACACGCACATGCGGGGCACCTGGCGCATACCAACCGGCTGCTCGCCGCGCGCGCGTTGTAGCTTCGCGCAAATCAGCGCTACGCAACGCCTGCGTGCTCGCCGCAATCTCGGACTCGCCCGCCCAAATCACGCGTGCAGAAACGGCCCCAACGCACAGCCCCACGAGCGCGAGCGTCGTGATGGCGCGGAGCAACATGTGCAGCGACCGAGCTCGCGCCGGTGACAACGCGGAAGGTTTGTCATTCGACGCGGTTTCGGAATCTGTCACAAGAAGTCACGCTTGTTGAAGATCAGCACCGCGATCGCCAACAGCCCCACCGACCAGGCAAGCGCCATGAGCGACGTCATGCCGAGGTACGTGGAGAGTTTTACCGAGGCCACCTCACCGAGCATCAACGGACGAGGTGGAACGTAGACTTGAAGGTTCGGCACAACCTTCGCGAGGGCCGCGAAAAAGTCGGCCAAAGGTCCAAAGGTTCGAACAGGCAAACGCGCGAGGCTATCCGCGTTGCGACCGACGATGAAAATGCCCACGGCAAACAAGGCGGAAAGAAAAGGCGTCGAGAACGAGGCAAACAAGGTCACGAGCGCCGCGACAATCCCGATCTCGCAGAAGGTCAAAGCACACGAAACGAGCACGACCTGACGTTCGTCTGCGGCAACGTGGGCAAACACGATCCCAAGCACGAGCATCCCGACGGCCCAAGGAATCGGCCCGTACGTACGAAAAGCTGGAACACGCCAAGCAAGAGCACCCATCAAGGCCAACCAACCGAGCGCCCCGCCGACAAGCACGCCAATCGATCTTCCTGCCAAACCAGCTCCCAACATCAAGACGAGTCCGGCATCGGCCATGACAAACACAGCGATGGTGAGCAGCGTGCCGAGGTATTTGCCAACGAGGTACTCACTGCGGCGAATCGGACGCGCAAGAATGGGAAACAGGGTCTTCTGCTCGAGCTCGCGGTGAAGCGAGGTAGCGCCGATGATGATGGCGACGGCCAAGCTGAAGATGGAAATGGACGCTGAGCCGAGATCACTGACCGCCCGAGGCGCGTTTTTGAGCGTGTACGCGCCGACGATAAGCGAATAGATGGACACCGCGAAAGCAACGCCGGCGAGGCCCAACAAGATTCGGGCTCGTACGGATTCCCGGTAGGTATTCAGCGCGATGGCGCTTATCCGGCCAAACATGGCGGGAAACTAGCACGAAGCGATGGCTATTGGGTGAGCGGTCAGATTATCCAATCGTTTCTGATCAAACTTTGCGAACACAGCCGCTGCCATCATCGACGAATCGGCCTCGTTGCAGGGCCAATTCGAGTGCAGCATCGAGGCCACCCAAAATGGCGCCGCCACGTTGGAGCCTTGAAAAGGCGAGGCCCGTGTTCGATGCGGCCCAATATGCAGCAAATCGGAGCGCTGCTTCTCGTTCGGTGGGTGATTGATCAAGCGCGCTGGTCAAACACATGATCCAATCATCCGACGAATAATCGCGCGGATCTGGCCGAATGGCGCGGTATTGATTACGCTTGGGTTTGTCGAAACGACCACTTTCGACACCTGCTTCGAGAATTTGCTCGACGAGATGACGAACGGACGACCCGCGCTTGGACGATTCTTCGTTCGCAAGTCCAAGAAGCACGAACGCGTCCACGACCCGCCGAACCGCTTGTTCTTTCGCAAGCGGTCCCTCACCAAAAAGGACCTCGAATGCCCAGGTGATCTGATCCGACGAACTCAGCCGGGCAATCGGCGAGTTATCGGCGGTTGCCGGCGAGTTTGGAACCGAAGGTGCTTGTTGTTTTTGGGAATCGCTCATTTGGCCTTCGTGCTGATGGCAATGCGTAGGGCGAGCGGCACTATGTACTGTGCAATGGTCGCGCCGTCGAGACCCGAAAAGGGTCTTGTTGACGAAAATGCCACTTGTGATCCAACGGGCCGGATATGGAATACCAAGGTACACGACCAGAACGGCTGTACGAAGCCTACGTCATGTTTTGGCCGAGCACGATTTCTCGATTGATTTTCACGACGAAACCCTCGCGCTTCCAATGGCCCTGTTTCGCGAATCGATCACCAGAACTCGTGCGAGGTCAAACGCATTCTTACGTTGCGGTAGGTGGCCTACGTCTCTTTTGGTGCTAGTGTCGCGCCAATATCTGAGAAATGGGGATACACGGGGGTTCGGAAATGAAAAAACGGGAGCAGCGTCAACCATTCGGACATGATGTGCCCAAGATCGATCACAATGTCCTCGGTCGATCCCATCGCATTTTGTCGCGAATTGTCCGTTCCTACTTTCGCAGCGAGATCCGCGGCATCGAACGATTGCCTTCGTCGCAAACCATTGTCGTCACGCACCACGACGGCGGCATGTTACCCATCAATGGTATCTGCTTTGGCGTACATTGGTATGATACCTTTGGTTTCGAACGACCCCTGTACGTGCTCACACACGATTTGCTGCACAGCCTTTGGGATCCATTCTCGAAACTCATGGGCGATTCGGGCCTTCTACGCGCCGATCGACGCAACATGGACGCAGTCCTCGCCACAGGCGAATCCGTACTCTTGTTTCCAGGAGCCGCACGCGAATCATTTCGGAGTTTCTGGCAACGTAGAAATATCGACCTTGGAGGACGCAAAGGATTCGTAGCTCAAGCCATTCGATGGGGTTTGCCCATTACACCCGTCGTTTCTGCCGGCGCACACGAAACGGTCGTTGTTTTGTCGAGCGGCCAAAAACTCGCGCAAAAGCTGCAAATTCCCAAAATCGTCCGTTCTGCAGATGTTCTGCCCCTTCTCGCCGGTTTGCCCTGGGGCGTGTGGGTCATTCCGTTTCTCCCGCAATTGCCCATCCCGGCCAAAATTACGACGGAAGTGCTTCCGCCCATTCACCTCGATCAAGCGCTCGACCGCACGCTCCGTCCTGAAGATGCCGACAACGAAGAAATCGTCCAAGCGGGTTTCGACATCGTGCTCAAACGCATGCGAAATGCTCTGGATCAACTTTACGACGAGCGGAAGTATCCATTCATCGGCTAGTGCCGCCTTTTCCATTCTTTCCGCAAGAGCCCATACACGCACTGATCCACGAGTTTTCCGCGAATGACGAAATGGCTTCGCAATGTACCTTCGTGGACGAATCCAAGCTTCTCCGCTAAACATCGGGACGGCCGATTACGTACGCTGATGAATGCAAAAAGCCGGGATAATTCCGTTTGTTCAAAAACAAGGTCGACAAGCTGTGTAACCGCGACTGTACCAATGCCCCGCCCCTGAAATGCATCGGCCAAATGATAGGATATTTCCGCATGCCCGTGCCGAAATGCGGGGCGTAATACAGATACAATTCCTGCACTTTCCGACCCGGCCTGCACAATCCACCGATGTTCCTGCTGATGAGGATCCGTCACATTTGGAATCGCTGCTTCGAGCCGCTTCTTCAACGCATTTACGGACCATGGCTCGATAGGCATATGTCGCTGCGCTCGGGCCTCATTTCGCCATGCAAACCACAATTTCGCATGCATGGGCCTCGGCGCAATCAGCCTGATCGACGGCAAGTCCGTAGGAGGTGAAAAATTCATTGACGCGATCCGAGACAATAATGCGGAACGTCCCATCTTATTGATTTCAATCCATCAGCGCAATCATCACGGAAAAATCATGGAGACCCACGCCAAACGTCTTCTTCAATGCTGAAGAATACGGCAATCGACTCGCACAACCCCTCATTTCGCGTTATCCATCCAAGACGTCCCGTTTTTTGCTCTCTTAAACCTGGAGTCGCTGCATGAAATACCGAACACATCGTTCCTTCGTATCTGTCGCCATGCTCGGCGGATCGCTCGCCATTTCGGCATGCATGCTCCCCGCGTGCGGCGCCGATACCGACGGCGTGTTTCAAACGTCGGGCGGAACAAATACTGGAGGGGCAACGAATTCTTCGAGCAGCGGAGATGGCGGAAATAACGGCGGGAACGGACAAGGCGGCGCACAAACCGGCTCGAGTTCCAGCAGTGGACAAGGCGGGGCGCTCACCACGTCGAGTTCCAGCGGTTCCAGCAGTGGGCAAGGCGGCATGGGCGGACAGGGTGGTTCCATGGGACAAACCAGCTCCAGCTCTAGCTCCAGCAGCGGCTCAGGTCCAACCGAGGATTGTCAGGACGGACTCGACAACGACATGGACGGCTCCATCGATTGCGCAGACAGTGACTGCACGGTCGGATTTACATGCACGGATGCAGCTCCGACGGGATGGACCAACGTTGCACTCGACCAAGGCCTTGGAGCTCCACCCGCGCCCATGCCTTGCGACAGCGGCGCGATGCCGGAATCACTCTTCACGGGTCCAGCAGGTCCTCCGGAATGTGCTGCCTGCACCTGTGGCGACTTGATGGGTACGACGTGCAAAGCACCGGGACTCAACTGCTATCTGGGATCCGGCGGCTGCAATTTTGGACAGCAGGACTGGACGAACAACTTCGCCAATGGCAACTGCGCCAAACCCAACATCGGAATCAGCGTTCAGTTGTCGTGTCGTTTGTCAAGTACGACTGCGGTCGACCAACCCGGAAGCTGCACGCCTTCGATCAGCGACTTTGCCAACAAGGACACCTGGGCAGGCTGGGTCCAAGCATGCGCGATCAAGGCGAGTTCCGGTGGATGCGCCGACGGGTCGGTTTGTACTCCCAAGCCCACCGGCACGCAGAGTTTGTGCATTCGTCAGGACGGTCAACAAATGTGTCCTGCCGGATGGAACACCGTCGAAGCGTATGCTGATGGCGCTGACGATCGAACGTGCGACGCGTGTTCATGCACGGCAAACCCGACATGCACTGGCGGCACGTATCAAGTCTTCGACACGAACAACTGCGACCCGAACGGAGGCGCACCCATCACGATCGACAACAACACGTGTCGAAATGTGTCAGGACAAATCGACGGTAACACGTGGTCCGTTCAGAAAAACCCACCCACGGCCGGCGGATCTTGCGCAGCGCAAGGCGGCGCCCCCAAAGGCTCCGTGCAGCCCAAAGGCCCGGTCACCTTCTGCTGCAAGTGATGTAATGAGCCGTTTGACCTCAAACAATGCGTCCTGACCGGACAAATCCCGCCTACCCTTCATCCGGTCGCTTCAAGAACTCCACGTAAAACTTCACGGGCCCGACAGGGCGGACGTGATGCACGACTTCGGGCTCGACGATGCCAACGATACCCGGCCGCAACACGAACACACCTCGATCGCAGGTGTATTCGAGTTTTCCGTCTTCCACGACGATGTGTCCCCACACGTCGGCCTTCAAGCGATGATCGCTGAGCAGCCCTGCAGGCACTGTCGTTTCATCGAAGTGTGGCGTTTGCTTGTAGGGCTTCGCTTCCGCCGGAACGGTTGCCATGTTGCAGAAGATGCAATCGAGCTCGGCACCTAGTTTGTCTTGCCGACCGTCAGCGGTCGTGACCCACTCGCGCTCTTGCCAAGGCGGGTTGTGACGCACGTGCTGCGTGTGTGAACACTCGAGGTTGGCCATCCAAACGCCGCTCGAGTCTTCGTGAAAGCCGACGATTTTTCGCTGCATGGAGGGTGGGTGTGGAGGAGTGGCGTCGCGAAAGCAAGAGCGGGCATCGCGACAACGACACCCGCTCCATTGGACGCCTCAGATCTTGCGACGTCGGCGACGCAATACGGCGAGTGACAGACCTAGGGCAACGATGCCACGCATGTCATTCGCAGAGTTTGTCGTCGAACAATCGCAACCGCCGCCCGTAACGATCGGACCGCTGCTCGCGCCGCCGGTTTCACCACCACCAGCGCCACCAGCGCCCCCTGCGCCGCCAGCTCCACCCATGCCGCTCGAGCTGCTGCTGCTGCTGCTGCTCATTGATGGAGGCCCGCATGTGCCGATCGTGGTGTCCATCGACGAGCATTCTTCGCCGGTCGGACAACCGTTGCCGTCCATTCCGCGGCAACCTTCGATGCAACCACCCAGCGGACCACACACGCGACCGCTCATCGCATCGCCGCAATCCGAGTCCGCTTTGCACGGTTGATCATCGGTGCCGTCGAGCGGGTTTGTCTCTCCAGCATCAACCTGACCGTTGGCATTCGTGTCTTCGCCGCCGTCGGGAACGCCGCCGTTGTCCGTATCGGCATCGACCGGCGACGTGTTCGTCGTCGGATCCAGGTCGGGCTTGCAAATGGCTTTGTCCGTCCCAGGACCCGAGCAGTCGTATCCAAGCTCGGTTCCATCGAGCAGTCCGTCTCCGTCGCTGTCAGGATCGAGCAAGTCGATCTTGCCATCGCCGTCCATGTCCGCCGTTGGGTTGGGTTCGAGGCCGTCCGGCACGCCATCGTCATCACTGTCGGCATCGTTGGGGTTCGAACCAATCACCGTTTCGTAGGCATCCGGCAGGCCGTCACCATCTGCATCTGGAATCGATGTGTCGTCGGCTGGATTGAGCGGATCGAGCTCGCCTTTTTGAATCTTGCCGTCGTGATTGAAGTCCTCGGCGCCATCGGGAACGCCACCGTTGTCCGTATCGCGATCGAGAGGCGCGGTCGTCGTCGCACCCATGTCTGCGTCCGCGATGCATGTTCCCTTGGAGGTATTCGTCGCAGGATTGCTGCAATCGAAGCCCATTTCGGTTCCATCGAACAAACCATCGTTGTCACTGTCGACATCGAAGATGTTCGCCAAACCATCGCCGTCGCTATCGAGCGATGGGTTTGGCTCGGCACCATCGAGCACGCCATCGTCATCCGTGTCGGCGTCGTTCGGATCGGATCCGAGCGTTGCTTCCAACGCGTCCGACAATCCATCCATGTCCGTGTCGACGACACTCATGTCGTCCGCAGAGTTGTTCGGATCGAACTCACCAGGATCGATCTTCCCGTTGCGATTCGGATCTTCCGACCCATCAGGCACGCCGCCATTGTCCGTGTCGGCATCGAGCGGATCGGTCTTGGTTGCACCTTGATCGGCGTCAGCGATGCATGATCCAGACATGGGGTTTGTCGCGGGATCCGAACAGTCCTTGCCGAGTTCCGTGCCGTCGAAGAGACCATCGTTGTCGCTGTCCGCATCGAGCGCGTTGATGAGTCCATCACCGTCCGAATCCACGTCCCAGGAAGGTTCGTCGCCGTCGCGTACGCCATCATCGTCGCTATCGGCATCCTTGGGATCCGTCCCGGCAGCGGTTTCGTCTTCGTCGCTCAGACCGTCACCATCCGAGTCGACGACGATGGACGTGGGCGGTGTTCCAGGAGCATTGCCGTTGCCATCGGTCACGTACCCGGCGTTCGGTGTGCCTTGCTGACCGGCCGCGTCGATGTTGGCTTGGTTGAGGATCTCGCCGAGTGAATTGGCTTTGACCTGCACTTTGAAACGGACCGTTGTCGTTGCGCCAATGGCGAGCACGCCGCCGTTTGTCGCATCAGCACCTGTTCCAAGACGAACCCTGACGCGATTGTTCACCATGTCAAACTCGCCTTGGTCGTCGCCCGCCACGTCGGTCTTCGCCCCCATGTTCGGACCCGCGCTCACGGAAATGGATCCGGCGACGTACGTCACTTGCGATGGCAGATTGTCGACCAAAACCGTGTTGACGGCAGCGTCGTCACCGGTGTTGTGAACGTCGATCACGTATTCGAGTTCGTCGCCTGGTTGCAGGTTGCCGCCGTTCACGTCGACGACACTCTTTGTCGACGTGCTCAAGTTCGGAGACTGCGTCGAGATCGACGTGATGATGCCGCCGAGCACGTATTGATCGGCAACGGTTGTCGCGGTGATGTCAGCCGTCGTTTGTCCCGGCATCACATTGGCCGTGATATCGAAGACGTCGAGATCGATGCCGCTCATGCTGCGTGCACCACCCGTCAACTGCGGCAGGTCACCGACAACGGACACGGGCGTGCCAAGCAACGATCGCGTGCCGTTGAAGATGTTGGCTGCGGGATTCTGCCCGTCGAAAATCGCAGTCCCGTTCCACAAGAAGTCGTCGCCTGTCGAACCGTCGTCACCGTCGTACGCGATGAGTCCAACCTTCGCGTTGTACATGCCCATGGGAATGGTAAAACCCGAGATCGTCGCCATAACGGGGGACTGATCGACGACCTGGTCCAAACCGTCGCGAATGGCGATCGTGCGCAGACCGTCACCAGGTCGTTCGTAAAGAACAACCATCCACCAACCCGCCGAAATCTGCGCATCGTTCAGGTTCGTGATCGTCACCGAATCAACGCCAGACACTCGGTATGCACCACTGCCTTGCACCTTCACGATCGACGTGATGTCCGCAGCCGATTGATAGTACGTCCCGCCGAACCCGGTCGTAACGGAGTCGTTGGCGGTGATCATCCCGGTAAAACCGTTGGGCCCATCGAGGGTCACGTTCATGTCGCCCGTGGCGGCCATGGTTCGGGCCGACCAAAACAGGTACGCATGCGTGACCGTCGCGCCTGCTGGAACATTGAGGACAGCGGTCGATCGGGCATTCGCCGCAGTGATCGTGTTGTTGGCGGTTGCTTGTCCCGCCATAGGGAAGTCGGACTGCCAAAACACATCTGGAGACGTGTCATTGGTGCTCCCGCCACACATGCCCACAGTGCCAACGACGGGCGCGGGTACACCTGCCGCGCAGTCATGGCCCAGCGTGTTGCCAATCAGAACAAAGTCGCCACGTTGCGTCACCTGCACGCGAAGCAGAGGCTCCGCGGATGCAATGCTCGCAGTGGTCATCAAGAGCGCCACGCTCGTGGTCGAAAGAATCGATCGATGCCTCATGTATCCCTCGAATAGGCCATGGGTAGTTGGGTTGGAAAGGAAGCTTCACTCCACAAGACGCGGAAGTGATCAAAGGATCGATCCGTAGTAGAGCGTAATGTCACAACACACGAAAGCACCTTGCGAAGGTCCGGATCTTGGCATCTCGCAGCGCTCATTTCCCAAAACGACGTTCCTCAATTGCTTTGGATTCGTAACAAATGGCCCTTGAACTCATCATCGTCCGCCACGGGCAGTCCGAAGGAAATCGCGACCGTATGTTCACCGGTCACGGGCCGTCTCCATTAACTGAACGAGGACACGAAGAAGCGCGGGCTGTCGCGGCTCGCCTTGCGGACAAACCTATCGATGGGTTGTTCTCGAGCGATCTGCCGCGAGCGGTTCAAACCGCCGAACCCATTGCGAAAGTGAGCGGTTTGCCAATCGTGCAAGACCCCGCGCTGCGCGAAAAAAACTTCGGCCATTTGACCGGCATGCGTTTCTCGGAGCTCGAAGACAAACACCCGGACGTCTGGCGAGGATTACTTGCGCGGGACCTTCATTTTCAGCCACCTGGGGGCGAATCACACGCGCAGTGCCGCACGCGAATGCACGGATTTCTTACGAAGCTGTACGAAACGCATACGACCGGACGTGTGGTGATCGTGAGTCACGGCGTCGCGATCAATCATCTTCTGTACAGCATCATGAACACGCCGATCGACATGACCCCATCGATGGTGTTTCAGATTGACAACTGTTCGATCCAGCGTGCGGAACGACAAACCGACGGCCACGTGCGCATCATTTGCATCAACGAGCGCTCGCATTTGGCGCATTTGTCATAAGCGAAAATGCAACAAGCGCCGCTCTGTCTTCGACTTGAATCGATTTGATTCGTCGAAGATTGAGCGACGCTTGGCTGTTCTTGCGCGGGAGCGGGTGGACCTGACTGGGATCGAACCAGCGACCTCTAGAGTGCGATTCTAGCGCTCTCCCAACTGAGCTACAGGCCCGTGCGAGACCCGCGGACTTTACCGATGGCGGCACACGAGTCAAGACGAAAATTGATCCTGGTGTTCAACCGCCAGGAGGAACGGTGATCACGGGAAGGGTGGCCTTCATCCGAGCTGCGGGATTGTCGAACGAGAAGAGTTTTTGTTTTTCGAACTTGTAGGACTCGGTTTTGCCGAACGGAGGATTCATGTCGCGAATCCAATACACATCGCCCGAAACGATGGCGTCTTCGGGGCGCCCTGTTCGTTCGGGCAAACGGTACATGTAGTCCTTCATCGAATCGCGGAAGTTGGCATTGCCCGAATCTTTCATGCGATTGAAGTAATCGCACCAGATTTGGTTGTACCGATAACTCTTCACGTTCCCGAGGTCCCAATTGGGTGGTTTGCCCGTAAATGGATCAATGCTTCGACCGTCGATGGTTTTCGCGTCGACGACAATGGTTCCATCGTCCGTGACGGGTCCCGGCGAAAACATGAACCAGCCTTGGAGAAATCGGAACTTTTGCGCCAAAAGCCGAATCGGTTCCGGATGCGGCCATTTGGCCAAGTTCTTCGTACACCAAAGCTCGACGAGCGCTTGATTCACGGCCGCCGTGAGCATCACCGCGACGCCCAATTCACGCAACACCGAGACAAACCGACGCGTGCTTTTGCGAATGGGCGCAACGAATGCCGTTGGCGCTTCCGAGGATTGTTTCGGCAACCGTATTCCAAACGTTTTCGTCGCATTCTTCCGTAACAATGCGTTCCAAATTCCATCCGCGAGATGCGAAATGCCCGGAACGCCCAAAATCCACGAAACGGCGGGGCCTAGGGGAAACGCCGCCACGATTTCACGCAACGCCCGAGATTGACGCAACCGCTCGCCAGACCCCAAACGTTCGACCACGATGCCATCGGCCAAACCAGGCTCGTCGCGGAACGTGAGCAACTCGAATAAGTCGAAGCGCTTGACGACGCGACAAACCCACAAGGCGCCCGCAGATTCACCATTAAACACGACCGTTCGCGCGCGATGATTGCGGCGCATGGTCCGCACGGAAATGTCCCAATCATCCGTCGTGATGAGCAACGTCGAAAAAAGACACATCGACCACGCAAAAGGCCCCAGGACAAACGTCGAACCGAAACCAATGTGCAGCAAACACATGAGCACGAGGGCAATACGACGGGCCCAGGTGCGTCCGAGCGGCGACGACAACGCAATCGGAATGGCGGCTTCCGACATGAGCACGAATTTCGTAGCGACGATGATCAGAATCGGCGGAATGTGCGTACGCACGAGCGCCACAATAGGCGTTACCATGCGATCGACATAAAGTACGTAATGAACCGCGGTGCCGTTTTTCCACAGCATGCCGGTTTTGTGAATGACGTTGAAGTAATAAATGGCGAAGATCTGCAAAAGAACCACGCCCATCGCCAACGAGACATGCGGCGTTGCCAACTGCTCTTGCACGCCGTCCGCGCGATCGTTCAATTCTTCGGCATTGGCTTCATTTCGCCGACGCATCGATGCGAGCAATGCATCCACGGAAAAACGATCGCCCATGGGCAAGAAACACGTCCATAGGGCCAGCAAATTGTAAACGACATAGCCGCCATTTTCGATGAGCAGCACCCGCGAATTCATGCCGGACACGAAAACCAGCGCCAACACTTGCGCAATGCGCGTTTTGTAACCGACGAGCACGCACACGAACGTGCATAGAATGACAAACCACAACGCCCAAAGTTCAGGAGCCGTCGAAAACGCGGTGAGAATCGAAAAAAGACCCCAATTGCTATGGCGCCACAATTGAACGTGACTCGGCAACACGCCATCGTCGGAAAACATGGTCAACCAATCCGGCGTCCGCCGGAATAGGTCCATGACCATTAGAAATCCCAAAAGAATCCGACTGAAGCCCAGCGTCCGACGATCGACCGATAGGTAGACATCCCGAATGATCAGCCAATATTCGTAAAGACCAGGAAATGGCAAATGCCAGGTCAAGAGCCGCGCCATGAAGCCTTCAGGCGGTTGCGGCGCAACATCGTTTTCTTCCGCAGCGTTCTCCTGCGAATCGTCCGTTTCCGACGCCGCATTTTCGGCAACGCCTTGGTCTGCTCCGTCTTGCTCAGCGTTTTCTTCGACCTCGTCGCTCGACGCGTCGCGGTCTTCCGTCGGTTCGCTCGCGGCACTCATGTTAGCCCTTCCGAATTAGCGCGTTTTCGTCCGCGATGCACTCTTCACGAATGCTTCGATGTGCATTATGCTCGAGGCTCCTTCACCCACACAAATCGATTCTGGATATGCTCGACGCTACGGAACGGAAGACTCTCACTTGGTGCATGTTCGCCGCTGGCGTCTTATGCCTGATTCCTGGGGAAATACCCAAAGGCCCCACAGCGATCGAATACATGAAGCAAGTTTTGGGACGACTGCTCGATCACCATTCGTCGCATATTGCCTGGACGCTGTGCGCATTCATGGCGGCACATCACGTGTGGCGATTGAAAAAAGAACACGAAGCCAGCCAATCTCAGGGATGACTGAGTTCGACTTCGCATTGCGACAAATCAGCATTTCCGGTCAGCCAATTCGTCATACACACGTCGCCTGGGTCGCCTTGATTCCACAAAAGGCCGCCTTTGTGTTTCTCTCGCAATCGTGCTTTGCGGACGATGGTCAGCACATCCGGGGACGATTTCTTGGAAAAAACTTGCGCGACGAGCTCCGGTTCGAGAGCACAAATACTGCGGTAGTTGTCTTCGAGCTCCATGAGCGTCGTGGATTCTTTTCCGCCTGAATAATACTCGGCGTAATTCTCGACGTTCGGCGATCCTTCAGGTTCCGGCCGACGTAATCCATATTGGCCGTAAATGCGCAGCGGCCTCGATGTATGCCCATGGCAATCGAGCGTTCCGCAACGCCGTTCAATGACCGCGGAAAACGAACGAAACGTGTTCGGGTCAAACGGTGGCGCAACAATGTCCGTCGCGCCCGCGGTAAAGTCCCCACACGCCGTGACTGCACCGAGTAGCAGGAAGACAAACCCGAATCCCAACGCCTTCATGGTTTCGCTCCCGGACAAGACGCCTCTTGCGCTGGAAAAGGTGGATTCGTATCCGCTTCCGCGCAAGTGACCCACCCCGGCGTATTTTGAAGCGGTTTGCCAAAATGACATCCGGCGCATGAACCATCCCGACTGATGCGCGTGGACATGACGACGCGCTTGGTGCTGTCAGGTGATCCTGGGACGGGATATTCGAGTTCCGCACGAAGCGGAAACGCCGGATCCCATTCTTCGACCTTGATGAAAAAATTACCCGCGCAGTTGGTGCCGGCTTCTTTTTGCGCACCAAAAGCATCGGTGAGTTTGACCTTGACGCCTTTGACCGGCAGAGGATTTTCGCCCGCAGGAAACGCGTAAATCGTGCCCGCAACGGACATGACTGGATTTTCCTGAAGATACTCGCCGTGACAAAGCACGCACGGTTGTCCCGGACGATGAAATTCGCTGGGGGCTACCCCCGGCGCTTCGCCGCCCAAGAGGGCAATTCGGTCATCAACGGCCCGGTTGCCACATGCCGCGACAAACAGGCCGAGCAACGCGAGGACATGACGGTCGAGCTTCATTCGACATCCACCTCCAACGACAACGAGCCGAAGTAGCCGAAGCGTTGCAAGATGTAGAGCGTGTTCGAGAACTGCGTGTAGATGAAGTCGCCGTTCGCAGCGATTCCCCAGTTCTTGGATTCACCGAAGGACAAACGCGCTCCCAAACCACCGGTCACGGCAAACAGCGGTCCTAGCTCGCGATCACCCGTGCGGTACTTGGGCACTTGCAATCCCGTCGCCGTGCGTTGAGCGACGTACGCGAGTTGCCAGAAATCGGTTCCAGATTGAATGTGGAAACGCGCGTGCGGCCACACGCGAAAACTTTGTCCGATGTCGACCAAGAAACGAGCATCGGTCGTCGATGCTTTGAGCCCCCAGCTATCGCTGTAAAGACGCTCTTCAGCGCGCAACGTCGAGCCCGTGAAACGACGTGCGTAACGAGCTGCGATCGCAAAGCGTTGTCGGGATTCGGGAAGTTGTTCGAGGATACGTTCGGGGTTGCGATTGAGATCGACAGCAGGGAGAGCCAAACCCGGAAGCACAAGTGGCGCTACGTCTTTCGAGAACGTCGGGATGTAACGGTACGGCTTCGAAACATTTCCCACTTCAGCGACGATCGACATGTTGGTCGTCAAGATCGAGTGTTTGTCGAGAACGAACGTCGATGCCAAGTCGATCGCATGACGCGTGATGCGTCGCGAGAACACGCTGTACGTCGTACCCGAACGACCCGCGATGTCGTACGAGAAGTCGTACGAGATGCTCGGTGTGATCGTCTTCTGCCGCAGATCCAGCGCAACGACAGTGCCAATGGACGAAGCAAAGTAGTCCGGCTCGATCGAAAACGACGTGTGCAAGTTGACGTCGACGTCACCGAACTTCTTGTGCCCGCCAAGCGCAGGCACGTAGCGCTGTTCGGTCCATCGTGGTGATGCCGTAGCCACGATGTCCGTCGATGCTGTCGTCACGACGTCGGCAAGGAACGATCCGCCAAACCCCCAACCATTGGTCGGGTGCTCGAAGTTGAACAAAAGCCCTGGCGACAAGACGTCGGTCTTGTCGGAATCATGGTAGGCGGAAAACTCGAACGCGAACTTTCCGTTGAGTCCCAGTTTGCGGTTTTTCGAGACGCACTCGTCGAAGTCATCCTGCGTTTGGGCTTCTTGCATGCACTTGACGAGCGCACGATCGATCGCTTTGCCCTTGGGTTTCAGTTTGAGTTCGACAGTGACGGATTGGTTCTCTTCGAGATTTAGTTTTTGCTCAAACGAAACTTCTTCGCCTTTGATTTTTCCAGTGGCGAAGACAGTGCGATCACCAGGGTTGACGTCCATCTCCGAACCGAGTTTGTCGGCTGGAACTTCAACACCTCCGATGCGGACCTTGATGTCTTGAACGTCGGCGGGTTTCTGAACCGTGACTTTGGGAAGCTTCTTGCGAAGTTCATCCGCGCGACCGCGAGCCAACGCAATGGTGCGACGAATGTTCGCTTTTTCCGCAGCGTCCGCAGTGGCTTCGTAGTCCGCAATCGCTTCGAGCCACTGGCCTGCACGAGCTTCGCAAGACGCCACGAGAAACTGCGTCGACGTGCGGTACTCGGCTTCGTACGACAATCGTCCGTACGTGACGCAATCGGCCCACTCGCGTTCCTTCTCGGCCTTGTACGCTTCGTTGTAATAGAACGAGCCTTCGCCCGTACGCCATCCACGCGCGGGACGTTCGCCGCCGTATTCACGCTTGGGCTTTTTCGCCGAAGAAGATGAAGTGCTCGGGGGCGAAGATGATGAGCCCGATGAACCCGACGAACTAGATGACCCAGACGAACCTCCGGACTTGGTCTCGGCAAAAACTTTGTCCACGTCGCCGTTGGTCAAGTTTGCAGGCGGGGTGATCGAACTGTCTTCTTTGAGTGCCGTGCCGAACGCAGTCTTGGCGTCTTTGGTTCGTCCGAGACCCACGAGGGTCATGCCGATGGCGAGGTAGAGTTTGGCGCGAACCTTTGGGCTGCAAGCATTTTTCTGGCTACAAACGGGCCGCGTTACTTCGAGCGTCTCGAGGGCTTGTTTGTAGTTCTTGTCCTTGTAGTCGGTTTCGAGAACGGTCTGAACGAGTGTGTCGACTTCAGCATCGTTTGTCCCAGCAAACGCTTGCGGAGCGTGTGCGGCGAGCAAAGTCGCGACAACGAACAGGCAGAGCCAAACTTTGGAGGTGAAACGGATCACGCGGGCGCCACTATATCTCAGCCGTTGCTCAATCGAAGTAACTAGCCGGCCGTGTGGGGTGTGGGGCGAGGCGCGCTTTGGGCGACACGAAGTCCCACATGTTCAAACCGAGATCTTGCTTCGGCATCAGTTGCAGCCGCAACCGCTGCCCGTGCCACCGCTTCCGCCGATGGCCCCTTCCGTGATGGCCCGAAGGTGCGATTCGCCAAACCCGGCGAGGTCTCCAGCGGTCATGGTGGGGTGCGCGAGTTTGCCGCGTTCATAAGGAGCGACGGGAGCGCAACCTGCGCCGCCAAAAAGGCCCGTCGCAAGGACAAACGCAGTGATGTACGTCGTACGTTTGCGAGAAACATGCGCAACGACGAGAGACTTGAACGACGCAAGGCGAGACGACATGGCTCGTGACTCCGAGAAGCAGTCGATTTCCAGTTTTTATAACGCGGTTTTACGCCGGACGGGTCAAGTTTCGCGCACAAGGATCAACGTGCCGCAAGGTCACGGCTTGAGGCCGCACATCGCCCAGTTCTGAATCAACGCGAAGTCCGTCTCGCTGAATCCACTCGGCGGAGGCATCGGCGCACCACCTCCAGGCAAGCCGCCGAGATTGCAGAGGATCCACGAGTGCGCGGGATCGTCTGGGTTGATGTACGGGTAACCTTGCGTGCCCTTGTAGGCCTTGAGTTCGTCGTAAAAAGCCGTCCCGTCCATGTCCGGCAAATACAAACCGCGAGCTCCAGGCTCCGAGCCGTGACATCCGCCGAGAGAACAGTTGCCGTTGGGTCCTGTGAAGAGCGCGTACACATCGGTCCAAATGGCGAAACACTTGGCCGGGTCTGTCTCTTGAGGAATGTCAGGACACGCGGCTTCTTTGACCTTGGGACCACCTGGAGGCCCGTAGGGACAAGCGTCCTCTTTGTCGTAGAAGTTATAACCTTCCGCGCACGACTGATCGCCCACGCTGATTTGACAACCTTGAACAGAGGCGCAGGTGAGCACGAGCAGGATGAGCAAACCCGAGGGTCGCAAGCGACGCAA
The DNA here is from genome assembly GCA_044221885.1 of Polyangium sp. (in: bacteria). Classification (GTDB taxonomy): domain Bacteria; phylum Myxococcota_A; class Polyangia; order Polyangiales; family Polyangiaceae; genus Polyangium. The sequence goes on along the minus strand of JBGAOI010000002.1, from coordinate 12,239 downwards.
CGGGCTCCAAAGCGAGGAAGCCGCAAACATGAACGCCATGGTGCATCCGGTCTGCCACAAAGTCGACAGGCTGAGGTAAGCTGCGCGCATCGTAGCGCGGTGGCACCTGATCCCCAGTGTCGTGGTCGTGCAACGAATGCTGCGAGATCGAACGCGACAACCACCGCATGAAAGACAACCAGAGGAGAGTTGAATGAGCTCGAGATCGTCGTTTGTCCGCACCTTCGGCGCGCTCTTTTTAGGCGCTGCTTTGACGTCGACCCTCGTCGGGTGTGGAGGCGCTTCGGGCGCCGGTGCTGCGTCTGGTAACTCCGACGGATCGCTCGTGGGCCAAGCTGCACCCGACTTCAAAGCCGAAGTCGTCAGCGGTGAAGGACCGAAGACCGTGAAGGAAGCCAACGGTAAAGTCACGATCATCGACTTCTGGGCCACGTATTGCGGACCCTGCAAGAAGTCGTTCCCGAAATACCAAGAACTGGTCGATCAGTTCGGTGGTGACCTCGCCGTGCTCGCCGTCAGCGTTGACGAAAAGGACACGGAAAAGGCCAAACTCGAAGAGTTTGTCAAGGCCACGGACGTGAAGTTCTCGGTGGTTTGGGACAAAGAACACAACGCCGCCGACGCGTACAAGCCGCCGAAGATGCCGACCGCGTTCATCGTCGACAAGTCGGGCGTCGTGCGTCACGTCCATGCCGGTTACGGCGAGGGCGAAGAAGAAAAGATTGCCGACGAAATCAAAGCGCTGATCGAGAAGTGATCCCGCTCGACGGACGTCGTTCGCACAGTCCGCCCCTTCCCTCCCAAAAGAATGCCTCGGGTTAAAGAGCCCGTTTCAGAACTCGAGACGACAGTTCGTCTCGTACTCACGCCCCGGGTTAAAGCCCGGGGCTACACAAAACGAAGTCCCCCATTCGGGGGACTTCGAAGGGCATTCAGACCCGCGATCGTCGTTCACGTCCCATGATTTGTCCGCAGTGTGAATGGCGAGATCAAATCTGAGCCATGTTGCACAGTCCGCACTTTGTGCGGACTTCGTCTTGTGTAGCGTGGGGTTTCAACCCCACGCGTTGGTGCGCGACGACAAACGGTTCCGAGTTCCGAGACCATCTCCTAAACCATGAGTTAGGAACGTCGGCATGCCCGAGACAAACCTCGTCCAAGACAATCGTCCGTTCGCCAATCGATTGGTGGTCAAACATTCTGCCGCATGACTTGCACGAGGCGCTCAAAGCTGGTGTCGTATCGAGCCATGACGGGCGGACGACGACGCACTCCATGGCTTGAGTTGATCGCGCTGGGGCTCGTGTTTGCGCCAGGTTGCGAAGATGGCGACCTTCGAGGCACAGGCGGCATGGGTGGGTCGACCACCATAAGTTCGTCCGGGGCAGGATCGACAAACTCGACGTCCGTCGGACCCGGAAGCAGTTCGGGAGATGGTTTGCCCGAGGTATTCACGGTGACTGGGATCGTGACCAACGGACAAACTCCGATCGCGGGAGCGATGGTGATGCAAGGTGGTGGCAAGCCGCTCATGGAGACGGGTCCTGATGGAACGTTTGCCATTGAGATGACGCGATCCATTCCCGGCACGCCCACGGTGGTTGCGGCGAAAATAGGTTATCGATCGAATGGAGTCGAATTCCTGGAACTCCCTAGCGAGCCCATTGAAATCGTACTTCATCAAGTTTCGCCACCGGACAATATCAGCGGATACACGTACGGCGAGCCAGGTGTGGGTGACGCCGATATCGACACGACGACGGGTACATGCGGGCATTGTCACACGACACTCGTCGCGCAATTTCATACGTCCGCGCACGCCAAAGCGACGCGCGACCCGCTCGTGCAGGACATGTATGCCGGCACGACAAACGCCGATGCGAATACGTGCGCCGACATGGGAGGCATCTTCCGCAGCGGACGACTGCCCGGGTCGAAAATGGACAGTGCGCAAAAATGTTATTTGGGTGGAGGCGTCTTGCCTGACTTGAATGGTTGCGGCGGGCCAAACGATTTGGCATGTGACGATCCGCAACTGAATGATGCTCAAAAACCCACACAATTTGGACATTGCGCGGATTGTCATGCTGCGGGCTTGCCCGGACCAACGGGTGGACGGAATTTGCTCGATGCCACGGGCAATGCGTTTGATAATGGCAACCATTGCGACGTTTGCCATAAAGTAAGCGACATCGATTTGAGCAAGCCACCCGGTGTTGCCGGAAGGCTCGTTTTGCAGAGGCCTCGGGAATCATTGAATGAGCCTGGGGGCAAGTTACGGCAAGTCATGTTTGGACCATTGCCAGATGTGCCGCTCGATTTCATGGGCGGAAGTTATCAGCCCAAGTTTTCCCAGGCGACTTTTTGTGCAGGTTGTCATGAACAACAGCAAGAAGCGCTCGTGCCAGGAACGTCCGTCAATACGCAGCGATTTCCTGACGGTTTGCCAACGCATTCAACGTATACCGAATGGGCGGAGAGTCCCTGGGCGGCCGCGGGCACGCAATGCCAACATTGCCACATGCCGCCAAATAAGGGCCTCGTGAATACGCTCGACACCATGAAAGCGGAAAAAGCCAGCATTACCTACGGTTTTTCCAGACCGCCCGAACAAATACGTTCGCATGTTTTTCGAGGGCCGCTCGCGGGAGCGCCACGGCTGGTCGATTTGGCGGTGGGATTGTGGCTCGACGCAAAGGTCGTGAATGGCGACGTATTGACGCAGGTCAAGGTATCGAATCAAAGTGCTGGACATGCATTACCCACGGGTGAACCCATGCGCGCGATGTTGCTCGTGGTGCAGGCATTTGCATGCGGGGAACGATTGACCCCGAAAAACGGCGCATTGCTGGATGATGTGGGCGGAGCATTGGCCGAAGGCACAGTTGGACAAGGCATTTCGGTGGCGGGAACATCGTGGACATGGAATGCAGCGACAATGGCCAAAGCCGGGCAAACCGTGCGCGTCGTCCGCGATACGGGGCAATGGGTGGATTACCCGGGCATTGGGTATTTTGCGGATCCCATGCTGGGCCCAGCGGACAAGGGAATACCTTTGCGCGCACCCGTGGGCGAAGCGCAAATCGTTTCTGCCGTGAACGGCATTCTCACGCTCGACCGCGAACTTCCAGTGCAAGCGGGTGATTGGGTTTGGCTTGGTGAACAAGCGGCAACTGAATTTGCCGATGGTGGAATGGCGCTGGCATTGGCGGGTTCGGCGGGCCAATCGTTTGCCCGTGTGCTCGTGGATGCCGGGGGCCAGCGGCTCGTGCCGCATTACAAGGCGGTCGACATCGTCAGCGACAATCGCCTCCCACCGCTCGAACCGATCACGACAACGCACGAATTTGCGATTCCCATGGGTTGCAACGATATTTCAGTGACTGCAACGATGCTTTATCGACCTGTCCCGCTGCACCTTGGTCGATTGCGAGGTTGGGAAACGCGGGATTGGGTGGCGGCGACGCGCAAAGAGCAGGTGCTGATTCCCTGATGCCCGTTTGCATTTTGGTTTGTGTTCAAATCATTTGACCCAGGCCAAAGGCATACTATGCTGGGTACCCCATGGAACAAATCCCGCTGCTCGACGAAATTGCAATCATCGCGGCGCTTGGAGTGCTCGTCACGATTGTTTTGTCGCGTTTGAAGCTTCCCACGGTGGCGGGATTGTTGCTGTCGGGTGCGCTCGTGGGTCCATTTGGGCTCAAGTTCGTCCGGTCGGTTCATGCCATTGAAATGCTGGCTGAAATTGGCGTTGTTCTTTTGCTTTTCACGATTGGTCTGGAATTTTCATTTCGGCGACTTCGGAGTATTTTTCGACAAGTTGCGCTGGGCGGATTGTTGCAGGTCGGTTTGACGGTGGCGGTGGTCACGACCATCGCCCGGGCCTTCGATCAACCTCTTGGTCGAAGCATTTTTTATGGGTTTGTCTTTGCATTGTCGAGCACGGCCATTGTGTTACGCGCGCTTTCCGAGCGCCACGAGCTCGATGCACCACATGGTCGTTTTATTGTCGGAACGCTCATTTTTCAGGACATTTGCGTCGTACCGATGGTGCTCGTGGTGCCGCTTTTGGGGGCGACATCCCAAGGGGCGGATGCGGCACTTGGTATTGGTTTGGCGTTGGGAAAAGCCACATTCGTCGTTTTGGCGACGATTCTGATTTCGCGTGTCGTGGTTCCACGCATATTGCGACTGGTGGCGGCAAGCCGCAGTCGGGAAGTATTTTTGCTGGCAGTGTTGGGTATTTGCATTGGAACGGCGTGGCTTACGGCTCACGCGGGTTTGTCATTGGCTTTGGGGGCATTTTTGGGGGGGCTCGTGGTGGCCGACACGGAATACAGCCACCGCGCCATGGGGGACATTTTGCCCTTGCGGGATGCCTTCGTGAGCCTCTTTTTCGTTTCGCTCGGAATGCTATTCGACGTGCGTCTTTTGCTCGATCGTCCAGCGATTGTGTTTGCGCTCTTGGCCGGATTCATTGTCGTGAAAGGAATGCTCGCGACGACATCAGCGCTGGCGATGCGATTTCCAGCCCGAGGCGCGTGGCTTGCGGGCGTTGGGCTGGCGCAATTTGGAGAATTTGGGTTTGTCTTGTCACGCCTTGGTCAATCGACCGGAGTCATCGATAACGAAGCGACACGTCCGCTCCTTGCAGCTGGAATTCTGAGTATGTTTCTCACGCCCGTGTTGGTACGGGCCGCACCGCATTTGACCGCGGGCGAAAAGCTCCTGGCGCCGCTCGAACGATTGATTGGCGTTCGGAGTATCGACGAAGTCGAAACGGAATGGCACGATGGTTTGTCAGGGCATGTCGTCATTGTAGGATATGGAGTGGCGGGAAGGCTCGTGGCTCGGGCGCTCGAAGCATGCGATGTGCCGTATGTAGCTCTGGAACTCAATGCAGAAACCGTGCTGGAAGCGCGAAAAGCAAGTGCTCGGGTGTATTACGGTGATGCCACGAGTGTCGAGGCGTTGGGGCACGCGCATCTCGAAAAAGCCAAGGCGCTTTTGCTGTTGATGAATGATCCTTTTGGTGCACAACGCGTGGTTGACACGGCCAAACGAATTGCTCCCGAAGTACCCATTTTGATGCGGTCTCGGTATTTGGGTGAAAAAGAGCAACTTTTGGCGATGGGGGCGACGGACGTCGTGGCCGAAGAAGTCGAAGGAGGTCTCGAGATTCTGGCGCGGCTCTTGCGATGGGTCGATGTGCCGCGCAACGTCATCGATACGCGAATCAACGAAGCCCGTTCGTCGACACAAACCACGGAACGCAAGGTAACCATTCCTCGGCGAGGGCTGCCGGAACATGAAGCTTTGGCGGATTTAAAAATCGAAAGTGTGCTCGTGACCGAATCGAGCGCTGCGCGAAATCAATCGATTGCGAACATTGAATTGCGTCAACGCACAGGAGCGTTGATCATTGCCATTCGCCGCGAAGGTATTCTCGTGGAAATGATGGATCCGAATGCACCGCTGGAAGTAGGCGATGTCGTGTATCTCGCTGGGCCAAACGAGGCGGTGAAGCGGGCGATGGCAGTGTTGACTCGAGCGACGCCATGAGAAGCCACGGATCGTGACTCCGCAACTTCGTTTATTGCGCCTGTCGAGCAATCAGGCTGCATGATGTTAACAACCTGTCGCACTGCACGATTGATTTGGAGCCAAAATGGGCATTGACCCGCCGACACACGTTGCTCGGCAACTGTTGTCGCCACATATTAGATCCGTATTTTTGCACGTATTTCCACCATTGGTACTGTCGCACTTCATGCTGCAGGGGCCATCCTTGCTGCAATTGATTGTAGCATTGTTGCAGGCATCCTGCCCCGAACAGGAGATGGTACAGGCATAGCCAGCTGGACAATTGACCGTGGAATTGCGGCATGCGTCTTGTCCCGAACATTCGATATGGCAATCGTAGCCGGCTGGGCAATCAAATACCGCGCCGGTGCACGCACTTTGACCATTGCAGGTACGCTCGCAAGTACTTCCATTCCCAGGTACCCAGGGCGCGCCTGCAGGGCAGATGCCTATCGAAGTGGGTGATAGGCCGCATTCACACATCCCGTTGCCATTACATAATTCTCCTGGTTTGCCACAATCATCCGTCAAGCGAGTTGCAGGGACGCACGCTGGCGGAGTTCCTATGGTGCATGCTGGACAGACTCCACTCCCGCCCAATCCCGATGAACTCGACGCACTGCTCGAACTGGACGAAACGCCAGAACCACCCGCACCGCCCATGCCACTGGTCGAGGTCGAAGAGCTGCTCGAACTCGTGTTGAACAATGAGCCTCCATCGCCGGATGACGTCGACGACGAAGACGCTTTGCCGCTCGAAGTGCTGGAAGTGTCTTCAGGAACGTTGACGGTGCCGTATTCTTCGAGGCAGGAGGCGCCGAAGAGTGTCGTCAGTCCAATAAACAAAACGATCTGCGCTGAGTTTGTTGTGTTTTTCATGGTATTGAATCAAGCGTAGCTGAATTCTTTCTGCCGTTGCGTGAAAACTGGCCCGAGCTAGGGGATTTTTTTGCGTCAGCAACCGGTTGCGTTGCACGAGGCGTTCGGGACGAGGGAGGGTTTGGTGACGCCGCTGCAGGATGAAATGCACTCGTTGTCACCGCAAATGATAATCGTCTCGGAACATGCGCTCGCGAGGTCTCCGCATTTGACATTGCAGGGGCCATCGTCGCTGCATTGAATCGAATTCATTCGACACGCTTCATCTCCCGTGCAAACGACAGTGCAGCGATAACCCGCTGGGCAATAAATAAGCGCCTCCCGACAGCTTTTGCTGCCACTGCATTCAATGGTGCAATCGAATCCAGCCGGACACACCACTGGCATCTGACGACATTCATCAAGCATATCGCACTTGCGAATGCAACCGCCGGTACCGTCGGATTCCCACCCATTCGCCGCAGGACACATACCCACAGATTGCACAGCAAGGCCACATTCACAAGCACCAGCACCATTGCA
>JBGAOI010000002.1:0-5233 GCA_044221885.1 Polyangium sp. (in: bacteria) | reverse complement strand
GTCCGTTCCCACCGGCGCGGGCACACACGCGGGAGGAGCGCCGACCGTGCACGATGGACACCCGTTGCCTGCACCATTTCCGCCGCTGCCTGACGTCGAGCTCGAAGATCCACCCCCAGCCCCAGACGACGTGGATGACGTTCCCTGAGTCACTTGCAGATCTGGAGCACATGCTAGGCCGATCGATGCAACGGAAAAAACGAAGACGATTGATAGCGTAACCCGTTTGAACATCGACAAACGATACGCGCAAGGGCGAATCGGGGAAAGATGAATTTGCTAGGATTCGGGACTTGCTAGGACGTGTCCGCAATGCCATGACGTGCTGGGAAAATACATTGGCCCCATGCTAAAGATTTTGTGGCGAGATTCAGCCTATGTCGCAGTGGACAAGCCTTCCGGCCTGGCGGTGCATCGGGGAATGTGTGCAGATCCCGTGACCGCGCTCGAATTGACGCGAGATGCCATTGGGCAATGGGTCTACCCAGTCCATCGGCTCGATCGGGCCACGAGCGGTGTGCTTTTGTTTGCCTTGTCGTCGGAAAGTGCCGGAGCATTGCATGCACACTTCGAAGATGGCCGCGTGGAAAAGCGTTATTGGGCGCTGGTTCGAGGTGTGGCGCCGAGCGAAGGGACGATTGATCACGCAATCCCACGATGTGAAGGCGGACCGCGTGTACCGGCATCGACGACATTTCGACGATTATGGTCGGGCGTGCATGTGTCACTCGTGGAGGCATTTCCGCATACCGGACGATTTCACCAAGTTCGTCGGCACATGAAACACATTCACCATCCACTGATTGGTGATGCGAATTATGGTAAAGGTGCGTTGAATCGATCCTACCGCGAAGAATTTGGTTTGTCGCGACTAGCACTCCACGCGGCAAGCTTGGCGTTCGAACATCCTGGTACGGGCGCACGAATGACGCTGACGTCGAGTTTGCCCGATGATTTGCGGGTTCCGTGGGAACGGATCGGTGTGGTTATTTGAGGATCTTTTCGCAACCAAAAACGACGTCGATTTTGCCAGGTTTGTCTGGACCTACCATGGCTTGAGCGTCATCACAAGATTTTTGGCAAAGAATGACTTTTTGGGGCATGGCCGGATTGTCGTAATACCAACCGCCGTCGACGCCACATGCCGCGGCATCGGCCACGGCAGGCAAATAGGTCGAAGTGCCGCCACTCACGAGCGCCACGTTGACGCGATTGGGATCGATGGTCCCATCGGGAGGCATGGGAATGGCCAATTCGCAATTGAGTTTGGCATTGGCGTAGACCGCCTGAGCGACAGCATCGAAAAACGGTCCCCAAGCGGCACTGCCATCGCAGATTTTCGCCCGTACGCCTTTGGTTTTGTTGACGAGCGTCGTGTAGGTCGTGCCCGACGCGGGCGGCTGTGAGCCGTCAGAATACGTGCAAATGCTGGACGGATCGACGGCGTTGTCCCAACCATAAATGCCGCTGAAAATGTATCCGTTGAACAAACCGTTCCAGCTCGGGTCCAAAATGCCGGGAGGCAACTGCGTGGAATTGAATGGGTTTTTCCCACCGGCAAACGTTTCGAATTGGGTTGCGGACAAACGCGCATTGTCGTCCGTGACGACAACGATGGTTTTTGACGCATTGGCGCGAAGTTCTTGTTTCCAAGGGTCACAACCTTTCGCGTCGCCAGGTTGATAACCCGTGGTTTGTCCAAGCGTTCCGAGGAATTGTTCGAGCGGCTGGGTGCTGTAGATATCGAGGCTCGATTGGAAGAACCGGGGCCCATTGCCACAATTGGCATCACCCGCCAATGGTTCCGGGATACAAACGGGATACCGGGTGCCACCACCAATTGTAATCGTCTTGGCTTTGTCCCGCAAACTGAGCATGATCACTTTGTAATCGAGGTTTTTGGCGGCAATCAAGGCCGCAAATGCATTCAAGCCATTACGAACTTCTGTAACCGCTGGCTCCATGCTGCTCGAATTGTCCACCATCCAGATAATATCGACGGGAAGTTTTTCGACGGTGGCTTCGGATGCCGTGCCAACACAAATATCGGCGTCGCCAAGAATCTGACCATCCGGGGATGCATCCGAGAAGATACCTCCATCGATATCGAATAAGGAACCGCCCGATCCGCCATCGCCACTCGAGCTGCTCGACGCTGATGCTCCGCCGGCGCCTGCCATGCCTCCGGCGCCTGCCGAGCCGGCATCACCGTTTGTCGAGTTGGACGCGGACGAACCACTGCCGGTGGCCGAGCAAGCCCACGGAATGGCAAGAACTGGAAGAATAAGGGCTAGAGTTAGAATCGAACGCAGTTTCATGGGTCAAAGGTACCACCGTTTGGGAGAACTTTCAGCCTCGCCACTCGATAAAGTGCCTTCGTGACAAACGCGCGTCATCACGGTGGTTTTGCCGCAACGCGTTTACATCATGGTGTCGTCGTTGCTATCGTCAGGTCCTGGATGGCCCGAACGGAGTTCGCGTCCTTGGGGCGAGGCGTCGAGAATGGCGCGCAAGCGCAAGCGGGCTCGATGTAATCGAGAACGAACGGCGCTTTCACTGACGAGCAATTTTTCGGCAATTTCGTGAAGCCCAAGGTCGTCGTGGTAGTGGGCCACGACCACGTCGCGATAATTCGTGGGCAATTCCCCCAATGCGCGACGGACAAACCTTTCTCGTTCGGCCAAACTTGCCGGATCGTCATCATGCATGGGCGCTCGCATCGTGGGCAATACACTGAGGTCTTCGAGGTCTAGCCCTGCAACGAATCGGGCGCGCTGCCTGCGCTGGGACCGCATGAGCATGAGGGCTTCATTGGCGGTGACGCGAAAAAGCCACGTGGTGAAGCTCGAATCACCGCGAAATGAATGAATGCGCCGAATGACTTGCAAGAGCGTTGATTGCACGAGGTCGAGGCGATCTTCGTCCGATACGGGATAACGCGCCAATTGACGTTCGACATACGGCCGAATAACGCGTGTGAGCGCATCGAGCGCTCCTGGGTCATTGCGTTTTACCCGAGAAACGAGGTCGGCCAAGCGCCCCTCGCCAACATCGTACGCACGGTTTGTCGAAGCAGAACGGACTTGCGTTTCGGCCAAAGCGGTCATCAAGACCTCCTCGCCGGTCCTGGCCCAGGTCGGGAGGGCAATTCCGGCAGGCGAAGGCTTGGAGCAAGGTACCTGCCAAGCTTGGCAGACGCGGATCTGCTCAAAAGGCTGGTTCGGGCGGCACGCTTGGAATGGCGCAAATGGGAAGACCACTCCCGAATGCAACGTTCCGCACAGAATGCTCTGCGCACAGATTGCCCAGCCCCGGAACGAACGGAAAGGTCGCGGACGGCAAAATGCAATCTCACGCAGCTATCAAGGCTACAGCATGCAAAGTATGGTATATGTAGATAAATGAACTTTATTGTACTTTTCAATGATTATGTTATCAATAAAAGCACTTTGATATACTAAAATTGTGACCTCGGTTGTATTTTTGGTTATTTAGGTCACACCACTTGTGTCCTCGACGGAATTTGGATCGCTTTCATGGGTGAGCTCCATGGCTACGCCCAAAGCTTCCGCCTTTCGCGATTCTGCCCGTCGCTTGGCTTCAAACTTCCTGATGCCTTGCTCCGTAACCAATCCTACTGTAGGTGCATCAGGCGCGCGCATGTCTTCTGGCGTAAGCTCTGCTCCATTTGCCTTCGATCGTTCCGTACCTTTGGCTTCGCGCAAACGCACTTCGAAATCTCGTTTCCAATCCGAAAGTCGGCGCAAGGGGTAACTGGGATCAGACGGATCGGTGATGATTTTGTCGACAATGGCATCCATGGGGACGAACACGGGATACAGTTCGTCCGGGTCGTACGCATTACCGCGATCGAAAAGGCCGCCACAGATGGGCCGGAGCGAGCAATGGTCACAAGCATCCGAATAAATATGCTCCCAATCGGTTTGGCGCACCGTTTGTTTCTTGTCCAAAAAATGGACGATACGTTCTTCACCTTTGACGATTTTTCTCGTTTCCGTGCTGGCCCAGGCGAATTCCGTCATGTAACAAAGGGGCACTTTTTCTACGCGAAACGTACGACCCGTCGATTGCAATCGACGTAATGCCTTCTGCAAAGAAACCTCGAAATCAGCTAGCCGCGGAGTAAACTTGTCCTGATTCACTTCGGCTCGGCCCATCGACGGATCGAGGTTGTTCCACACAAAATGGCGAATGTACGGATGTTCTTCGATCCAATAGTCTATATTTTCGTGCAAGTGGTCGGCATTTAATTTGTTGATGACACAATTGATGTTGATTTCGATTCCATATTCGTGCGCATTGCGCACCGCCGCAAAAGCTTTTTCCAGCGTACCTGGTGTGCCCCGTAAAACCTCTTCGACTTCAGGACGCACCGAATACACCGATACGTGGGCAATTTTGACGCCCGCTTCCGCAACGGCTCGAGCAAATTCACGATCCGCCAATCGCGTGCCGTTCGTAATCATTCGAACGTGGAGCCCCTGTGCCGACGCATACGCCGCAATCTGTGGCAACTCGGGATGAAGCGTGGGTTCGCCGCCTGTCAGAATCACGCCGAAATACTGCCGACGCACGAAATCGTCGACGAGGACCTTCATCGTATCGAACGTGTGGACATACGGCGTCGTCGGATTCGAGCAAAACCCGCAGAAATGATTGCAATGACTGACGACCTGAATGTAGCCGATGTTTGCCACGTGCCGCCGCCATTCTCTTTTTCGCGTCGAGCGAATTACAACGCCGAACGCAAGCCTAGGGGAGTCCTTCGCGAACGGCAATGAAACATCGTCCGGCCAAAACGGCTCCGTCTGCTAGGCTTCGCCGCGTGGAGCCTGCCATCGTAGCCCTGGTCGCCCAGCTCCGATCTGCTCGGCGCTCCCAGATTCGTCCCGCAACACGACGCACGTTGTTTGCCCTGACAATCGCCGCCGTGCTCGGTCTCGCCCATGTCGCCCGCATCGGTACGCCCGTCGCGAGAACGATCGCCCTCGCCATTCTCGTCGCCTTGCCCCTCGGATTGCTCATCCGCGCCCTCGTCCTGCACCGGCGCGAACGCAACCTCGAACGCACGATCCTCGACACGATTGGACCGACAAACCCAGACCTCGCGCACGCATCCCTCCGCGCCATGGGTTTGATCCGACGCACCGAACAAGACGCCACCGCCGGTTCTCCAGCCCTCGCCAAGCTGCACCTCACGCGTCTTCTCGGT
>JBGAOI010000029.1:0-26512 GCA_044221885.1 Polyangium sp. (in: bacteria) | reverse complement strand
AAAACACCTTCACGATGTCGGTTCGTCCGGGCGCAAAAGGCAAAGACGCCATGATTCGTATCGACCCACCAGGGTTTGTCGACATCGTGGGTTCGGTCCGAACAACGCAAAAGTCCGATCCGGAAAAACTCACCATCGATCTGGTTCCCAAAGGCGAACGCCTCGAAGCTCGCGTGAGTGGTCACGTACCCGAAGGCGCACGGGTGATGCGTGTACGTAAACGTGTCGACGATCCGCGCTTGTCTGCGGGATATGCCTTGCGCGCCGTGCTCGAGTCCGCGGGTATTGCGGTCGATGGTCCGGTAAAACTCGGAGGCACAAAGGAAAAACGGTTGCTCGCGGCCCATCGATCCGAACCACTGGGCGCGTTGCTCGGAGCCCTCGGAAAAGACAGCGACAACTTCTATGCCGAGATGATTTTCAAGTCGCTTGCCGGTGGGAAAAAAACCGGTCCAGCAAGTGCCGACACCGCTGCACGAGACGTCACGGATCTGCTCAAAGAAATCGGGGCGCTCGACGAAGGGGTTGTCATTAAAAACGGCTCGGGTCTCTTCGATGCCAATCGCGTCACGGCCTGGTCGACATCGCAGCTTCTGCGCGTCGCCCTGCGAGACACTGCGATCTCAGCAGATTTCGTCGCTCAACTCGCGACCGGTGGCGTGGATGGAACGCTTCGTGGTCGCTTTCGTTCGTGGTCGAGCAAAGGCGCCGTTCGAGCCAAAACCGGCACGCTGAATAGCGTCGCGTCACTGTCGGGCTACGTGCTTGCGCCTCCAGGACGGAGCCCCTTGGCGTTTTCAGTCTTGGTCACCGAGATTCCCGGCAAGGTGAGCGCGGCGCGTCCCTTGATCGACAAGGTTGTCGAAGCTGCCGCCAAGCTGGTTTGGACGGATCGTTAATTGAGCAAAGTTGGCGCGACTCGAGCAGGGTTTGCCCTTCGCACATATCCGTGATCCTCGACCCCATGACATCAGCGTCATGGTGTGCAGGAATGTGCGGCCGTGTTGTCGCGGTGCGTGGGCTGTCTGTCGCAGGGGAGGTTTGGCGCGCCAGGGGTTTGGGGCAACTCGAAGCCCCAAATGGTCAACTGGGGTTTGGCGCGCCAGGTGGGCCCATCAGTAATCGCGCATTTGCTTGCGGATTTTCACCAGCGCCTGCTCTTGCAGTTGGCGAATGCGTTCACGCGAGAGGTTGTACTTGTCGCCGATTTCCTTCAGCGTGAGTTCGTCCTCGTCGTCGAGGCCAAACCGCCACCGAATGATGCGCGATTCGATCGGCGTGAGCGTCGTCAAAAGCCGCTGAACTTCGTCGTTCCACTTGTTGTTGGCCAAGTGATCGAACGGCGAAAGAGCGTTTTCCTCTTGCAAGAAATCGATGAACTTGCGCCCATCTTCATCGCCCACGGGACGGTCGAGTGAGAACGGTGTTTCAGCGTAGAAATCCTTGACCTTGTCGAGTTTTTCACGCGGAACGCCCGTTTCTTTCTCGAGCTCTTCGATCGTCGGCTCATGACCCGTACGCGCGATGATCGCTTGCGTGGCGCGTGCGACGCGGTTGTACGTGTCGAGCATGTGGACAGGAATGCGGACCGCGCGGCCTTTGTCGGCCAAAGCGCGGCTGATTGCATGCCGAATCCACCACGACGCATACGTCGAGAAGCGGTAACCACGGTTGTGATCGAAACGCTCGACGGCCTTCATGAGACCGATGTTTCCTTCCTGAATCAGGTCGATCAGCGGCAAACGGCCGCGGTTGTAACGACGCGCAATCGACACGACGAGACGTAGGTTTGCCTTGACGAACCTGTTTTTCGCGTTGTGTTGCGCTTGGAATGTCCGATCAACCCGGTCGAGGTAGCGACGATACGCGTTGGACATGGGCAGGGTCGGACGAACCGGCCGCAACATGCCTTCTTCATCATCACCAATCGTGTCTTCATCGAAATCCGGTTCGCGAACGAGATCCCGCGCGATGTTTCCCGCGCGAGCCATCCAGAGCCGATCGGAATCGGGCAAACGGATAACCGTTGCAAGTTCTGTCGCGAGCTGAATCCACTGTTTGTCCTGTTCAGGAGCCAGCTTGAACTTTTGCTTTTTCGCGTGACGCACGAGCTTTTGCAGCTCTTGCACCTGCGGGGCTTTGACCTCTTCTTCGCCAGCTTTTGCCACGTCTTCGGCGAGTGCTTCCAAGACAAACTCGGCCGCAGGCAAGTACGAGAGCAACGCAACCCAATGGTCGATTTCGGTTCGTTCGACCAAACGGGCCGTGTCGAGTTCCTCGTCCGGACCCATGACCGGATGCAGCGCCATGTCCCGGAAATACCGGGCGAGCATGGAATCGCCGCCACCTTCTTCGATGTCCTTCATCTCGCGCTCAGTCGTTTGTCGGGGTGTATCCGGACGATTGAGCGGGCTGAACTCGAGATCGATGAATTCGGCGGCTGTAGCTTCGGGTTCGAGCTCCGTGGTGCGTGGCGGACGCAGTGTCGGCTCGTCGATACCTTCATCATCGAGCACACCGAGGTCCATATCGGTGGCCCCGATTGGCTCTTTGTGCGCAGTTGAAGGTTTGGCAGTCGCAACTGCGGCTTCGGTGTCCTGAACGACGGCAGGTTTTTCCTGAACGTCCTTCTCTTTCGCACGAGGCTCGTTTGCCGAGCTTGCACGACGTTTTGGTGCAGGAACGGCAGCGGAACGAAGGCGAGATTGTTGCAGTGAACCAGGGCGAGACGCTTTGGGGGCACCAACGCGGGCCTTGGTCTTGGTCTTTGCTTCCGTGCGGCGGGCGGTCGACGTGCTCATCGTGCTCTTCGTTGCGTTGGAGGTTGATTCATTCATTTTTTCGAGGTCGCCCTTGCGAGATTGCAAGTTCTCGCGAGAGTTGAGCAAAAGCCGTTTCGAACTCGTCGTCGGGGATTCGGTGCTCGCCATGGTTGCCTCGGAAGCACCTCCCCGTGGATCGCACAACGGGGCAGAGTGCTCGTTGATTCCAACCGAATTGCCTCGACGTGAACTTTCTTTGCGAAAGGGACCGTTCACAGATGCAATGCGTGAGGCAAGATCGGTCGGGTTTGCAGACTTTCCTGCAAATTTGGTGCCGCCGGACTCGCGCTGTCCGACGTTTCGTGCAGAAGAGTGTTGGGTCTTACTCGCCGAAGATCCGCGGGACGGTGCAGTCAATACGCCACGCAACCGTTTTCGGCTGGCGCGTTTCGCGGCGGCAGGTCGACGTTTGCTTGTTCGATCGCCTTTTTTCATGACTTTCACGCCTCCGAATACAGGCGCCGTAAAACGCCTTGCATGACTAATGTCTTCGACGAACAACACACGGTTCTGTGACTTGCTTGGTGTTGTCATCAGCAAGTCAGCACGGATGATTTGTAACGATGGGCGCTTTCACATGTAGTGCCGTGGCGCAAATCGCGCGACGTGCAGTCTCGAGCAAGCCTCGAAACCCACGAGACACCCTATGTTCCAATTTTTTCGGTCTCGATCGACGTCGGGAAGGGCGGTCTAAAATCCCAGAAAATGCCTGATGCACTTACGGTCAAACCCGAACGTCGCTTCAGTGCAGAAACGCACGCTCGTGTCGAAAAGCTTTCAATTGCGCTTCGACGAGCCAGACGCTGTTTCGATCCATCAGCGCCAACGTCCTTCGGGCTATAAGGACGCGCGAGACGATGTGCAAGGGGCGCACATCATTCCATCCACTTTTGGGGTACGTCAGAACTGCGACAAGAACCGTGGATCGCTCTCGAACAAATGACGGATGTTCGGAATTCCATACCGCAACATCGCCAAGCGTTCGAGGCCCAGGCCAAACGCAAACCCCGTATATCGCTCAGGATCCAAGCCGCAATTGCGGAAAACGTCCGGGTGGATCATCCCGCAACCCAGCACTTCGAGCCAGCCGGTGTGTTTACACACGCGACATCCCGCATGCGTTCCGTCAGGGCGTGCACAAAACACACACCCACAATCGACTTCCGCACCCGGTTCGACAAACGGGAAATAACTCGGCCGAAACCGGACCGGAATCCCCGGCCCATACAACCGCTCAATAAATGCCGTAATAACGCCCTTCAGCTCGGCCATGCTGACGTGTTCATCGACCAAGAAGCCATCAATCTGATGAAACATCGGTGAATGCGTCACGTCGTCGTCACGGCGGTACACGGCGCCCGTCATCACGACGGCCAAAGGCGGCTTGCGCAGCGCAAATTCACGCGGCTGCACCGTCGTCGTGTGCGTGCGCAAGAGCAGTCCCGGCCCGAGCCAAAAACTGTCCTGCATGTCCGTGGCCGGATGATCCGGCGGAAATGCAAGCTTGCCGAAGTTGTTTTCTTCAAGCTCGATTTCCGGACCAGCTTCCGCGACAAACCCGAGGTCCCGGAAGATCGCCAAAAGTTCGTCCCGTACTTGCGCAATGGGATGAAAGTGGCCCCGACCAACCTCGGTGCGTCCAGGCAAACTCAAGTCCAAGGGCAAACCTCGAAGCTCAGCTTCACGTGCTGCGCGAGCAATCGCGTGCAGGCGAGCCTCGAAGGCCGTTTCCACTTCGTTCTTGAAGGCGTTGACTCGACTTCCGACGGTCGTTTTTTTGTCCGCCGGAACGTTCCGCATGAGCGCCAAGATCGCCGTCAGGTCGCCTTTTTTGCCGAGCACGCGCGCATGCTCGTTGCGAAGGGCCTGTTCACTCGAAGCGGCCGCGAAGGCATCGCGATACTTCGTACCGAGTGCTTCGAGGCCTTCTTCAATCGCTAGGACGGGATCTTTGTCGCTCACGCGTACGCCTCAGCCGGTCGAATCAGTTGCTCGTGGCGAGCTTGACGACGGCGCTGAACGAATTCGGATCGTGGATCGCGAGGTCCGAGAGGATCTTGCGATCAAGGGA
The DNA here is from genome assembly GCA_044221885.1 of Polyangium sp. (in: bacteria). Classification (GTDB taxonomy): domain Bacteria; phylum Myxococcota_A; class Polyangia; order Polyangiales; family Polyangiaceae; genus Polyangium. The sequence goes on along the minus strand of JBGAOI010000029.1, from coordinate 21,619 downwards.
GATGTTCGCCTTCTTGAGGGCGTTGATCAAACGCGAGTACGTCGTGCCGTTTGTCCGGGCAGCGGCGTTGATACGCGCGATCCAAAGCTTGCGGAAATCCCGCTTCTTCAAGCGGCGGCTGATGTAGCCGTATTCCCAAGCGTGACGGAGAACCTCAACCGCTTGACGAAAGCGGTTTTTCCTGCCGAGGAAAAACCCCTCGGTCTGGTTCAGAACGCGGTTACGACGGCGACGGGCCTTAAACCCACGCTTTACACGCGGCATATCGCTTTACCTCTTCCTTGCTCGTGGAGCTTCCAGCGGCTCAGCGATACGGGAGAAGGAGCTTCACGCGTCCTTCCATCGTGCTGTCAACCATGTCGTTCTTGCGGAGACGGCGGCAGCGCTTCCTGCTCTTCTCCTGCATGCAGTGGTTCAAGCCGCCTTTGCTACGGCGGATCTTGCCCGAACCGGTAACCCGGAAGCGCTTTGCAGCGGCCCGGTTTGTCTTCATCTTGGGCATGGCTTGCCTTCTCGCTCTACGAGTGGGCTCACGCTCACCAAGGCCTTGCCTCGACCGTCGAGACAATGTTCGAACCCGGGAGATGCGTGGGGGCGCGTTTATGGCGGAGACCCCCGTCGGTTGTCAAGGCCAAGGCGACGAATTCCAGATCCAACGTGAATTTTGGGCCCTGGCGCCCTTCCGCCCAAACCTCGAGTGCTAGGCTCGCGCTCCCATGCTGGTCCGAGCCACGTTCGAAGAACCAGGAAACGATGGTTCGCCCGTCCGAACGGTCGTGAACTTTCATGCAGGACACTCCCTGCTCGAAGTTGCACGATCGAAAGGTATTGCGATCAACGCTCCTTGTGGAGGTCGCGGAACCTGCGGAAAGTGCATCGTTCGTGTCCTTTCGGGAAACGCTCCACCTACGCCCGAAGATCGATCGATCTTGAGCGAAGGAATGATCCGCGAAGGGTTGCGTTTGTCCTGCCGCATTCGGCCGCGGACCCCGCTCTCCGTCGAAGTACAAACGCGCTTCGATCTCCGCGCTGCGCCTCTTGTCACTCGCCTCGGGCAAACTCCACTGCCAAACCAAGTGTTTGCCGCAGTCGACCTTGGTTCAACGAGCGTTCAATTGCGGACGATTGATCCAGCAACCGGCGACATTCTTGGCGAAGCATCCGTGCTCAATCGTCAGGTTCGTCGCGGCCATGACGTCATGACGCGCCTGACGCATGCGCTCGAAGGCGATGCAGCTCGAGACGAATTGACCCACGATGCGCGTGAAACGTTGCGCCTACTCGAGGAAGCCGCTCGTGGACGCATCTTCCCCAAAGACGGGGAAATCACGCACTGGTTCGTTGCGGCAAACTCGGCCATGACCGCGCTTCTTTGGGGCGCAGACATCAGGTCTCTCGCGGAAGCGCCATATTACCCGCCTTTTTTTGAGGAACGTTCGGGTTCGTCCAAAACGTGGGGTTTGTCAGGCGAGACCATCACGACCTTTCCGCTGCTGGGTTCGTTCGTGGGAGGTGACACCGCAGCGGCGATTCTGGCGACGGACCTGGACAAGCCAGGACTACCGCGAATGCTCATCGATATCGGGACAAACACCGAGATTGTCCTGGCCCATCAGGGCACGTTGTATGCCGCGTCCACGCCCGCCGGACCCGCCTTCGAAGGCGGAAACATTTCGGTCGGTATGCGCGCGGAATCTGGCGCGATCGTGCGAATCGACGTGCGCGAAGACGGAGCCATTCGAGCCACCACGATCGGTTCGGTCAAACCCAAAGGCATCTGCGGCACGGGCCTTCTCGAAGTGCTCGGTGAACTCGTTCGCGCAGGGATTGTCGCGAAAGACGGGGCGATTGCTTCAGGCGCGGATCGCATCACGCTCGCGCGGGGCGTGGATCTGCTGCAAATGGACATTCGCGAATTGCAGCTCGCCAAAGGGGCACTACGCGCAGCAACGAAACTTTTGTGCCGCGTCGCAAACGTTCGCGACGCAGATCTCGCACGCGTGCTTCTCGCTGGGGCGTTTGGCGCGAACTTGCATCACGACGTCGCGATTCGGCTCGGCATGCTTCCCGAGGTGGATCCATCCGCCGTTGTCGCAGTGGGCAACGCGGCGCTCGATGGGGCCACGCTGTTCGCGCGCGATCCGCAAGCAACACGAGTTCGTCTCGCCGATATCCGCCAGAAGCTCGAACACGTGGAGCTCGCCATGCGGGACGACTTCCAAGATGTCTTCGTCTCCAGCCTGAATTTCTAGTTTGTATATTTGGGGCTTCGAGTCGCCTTTGGCGCTCTTCGACCCAAACCCCAGAACGGATCGACCTTTTGCAGCGAAGGTGCTAACCCGCCCGCCCGATGCCGCGACGCGACGATCTAAAGAAGATTCTGCTCATTGGCTCGGGCCCCATCATCATCGGGCAAGCGTGCGAGTTCGATTATTCGGGAGCACAAGGGGCAAAGGCTCTCGCTGCCGAAGGATACGAGGTCATCCTCGTCAACTCGAACCCGGCCACGATCATGACGGATCCGGAATTGGCCTACCGGACCTACGTCGAGCCGCTCGATGTGCCCACTCTTGCAGCGATCATCGAGCGCGATCGTCCTGATGCCGTGCTTCCGACGCTTGGAGGTCAAACGGCTTTGAACCTCGCGTTGGCGCTTCATGACGAAGGCGTTCTCGATCGTTTCGGGGTCGAACTGATCGGCGCAAAACCCGCCGCCATCCGCAAAGCCGAAGACCGGCAACTCTTCAAAGAAGCGATGGCTCGCATCGGTTTGTCTTGTCCACGATCGGGCCACGTCAAGTCCGTCGAAGAAGCCCGTGCGCTTGCCGAAACCGCAGGTCCGTGGGGAGAACCGCTCGGGTATCCCATCATCGTTCGCCCGAGCTTCACGCTCGGAGGAACGGGCGGAGGCATCGCGTTTCGCCCGGACGAACTCGACGCAAAAGTTCGTTGGGCCATCGAGCAGTCGCCAACGCACGAGACGCTCATCGAAGAAAGTGTGCTCGGATGGAAAGAGTTCGAGCTCGAGGTCATTCGCGATCGCGTGGATAACTTCATCGTCGTGTGCACCATCGAGAACATCGATCCGATGGGCGTGCACACGGGTGATTCGATCACTTGTGCACCCGCGATGACGTTGACGGATCGCGAGTACCAACGTTTGCGCGATGCGGCGCGTGCCGTGATGACCGAGATCGGCGTCGAAACGGGCGGATCGAATGTGCAGTTCGCCGTCAATCCTGCGGATGGACGTGTGTTCGTCATCGAGATGAATCCGCGTGTGTCGCGGTCGAGCGCGCTGGCCTCGAAAGCAACGGGTTATCCGATCGCCAAAATCGCGACGAAGCTCGCCATTGGGTATCGCCTGGACGAACTCACGAACGACATCACGGGCACGAGTGCCGCGTTCGAACCGACCATCGACTACGTCGTGGTGAAGTGGCCACGGTTTGCGTTCGAAAAGTTCCCTGGCGCCGATCGACGTTTGGGGCCGCAAATGAAGAGCGTCGGCGAAGCGATGTCGATCGGACGAACCTTCACCGAAGCGTTGCAAAAGGCGGCGCGTTCGCTCGAGATTGGCCGTGATGGCGTCGATTCATTGCTGTTCAAAGTAGATTACCGGCAACTCGGAGGCGATCCGAACTCGACGCGCGACTTGTTGATGGATGCGCCTCGTGAGCCTTCGCAGCCCGTGACGTTGCCTCCTGCAAGCCATGACGACTTGGTCGATGCCTTGCGCCGAATCATCGGTGTACCAACGGCAGATCGCTTGTTCCACGTCGCTGATGCCGTTCGTCTCGGTCTAACGCTTGAAGAGATTCATGCGTTGACGAAGATCGATCCGTGGTTCCTCGAGCAGCTCGATCGCATCGTGAAGCTCGAACGGCGCATCGAGCAGGGTCCGCTGGATACGAGTCTGCTTCGCGAAGTCAAACGGCACGGATTTTCCGACAAAACGATCGCTCGGTTGTCGGGAAGAACTGCGGACGACATTCGCGCGTTACGTTTGTCGCAAGGAACACGGGCCGTGTTTGGTCGTGTCGATACGTGCGCGGCTGAGTTTGTCGCGAAGACACCGTATCTCTATTCGACCTACGAGCAAGAGAGTGAAGCGGCCACGACAAACCGGCGCAAGGTCATGATTCTTGGCGGTGGGCCGAATCGTATCGGGCAGGGCATCGAGTTCGACTACTGCTGTGTGCACGCGGCGTTTGCGCTTCGGGACATGGGTTTCGAGACCATCATGGTCAACTGCAATCCCGAGACCGTGTCGACCGATTACGACACGTCGAATCGTCTCTATTTCGAGCCGCTCACGTTTGAAGACGTGATGGCGATCGTCGACGAAGAGCGCAAAGACGGTGAACTCGTTGGTGTTGTCGTGCAGTACGGAGGACAAACTCCGCTCAAACTTGCCGTGCCGCTGGCTCGTGCAGGGGTGCCGCTGCTTGGAACATCCGCGGACGCGATCGATCGTGCGGAAGATCGACGGCGCTTCGAGGAACTCCTGACCAAGCTTGGGTTGCGGCGCCCTCGTGCAGCAACGGCCGAGAACGTTCTGGAAGCGATGGAAGCGGCACACTCGATTGGTTACCCCGTTCTCGTGCGTCCTTCGTACGTGCTTGGTGGACGCGCGATGATGATTTGTCACGACGAACGCGAGTTGGCGGCGTACGTGCACGCGGCTGTCGAAGCGGCGCAAGAGGCAGGAACACGTACGATTCTCGTGGATGAGTTTCTCAAGGACGCGATTGAAGTCGACGTCGACGCGATCGGTGATGGGCAACAGGTCGTCATTGGCGGCGTGATGCAGCACATCGAAGAGGCGGGCATTCATTCGGGCGACTCGGCTTGCGTGCTGCCGCCGTATTCGCTTTCGCCGGAGGTCGTTGCATCGATCGAAGAGCAGACGCGGCAGCTTGCGCTCGAGCTTGGCGTCATTGGGTTGATGAACGTGCAGTTCGCGGTGAAAGGCGGCGTTGTTTACATCATCGAAGTGAACCCACGCGCATCACGAACGGTTCCGTTTGTGTCCAAAGCAACGGGACGACCGCTGGCAAAGATCGCTGCGCAAGTGATGGCCGGAAAAACCTTGGCGGAACTTGGCGTGACAGACGTTTTGAGGACCAAGCATGTAGCCGTGAAGGAATCCGTGTTTCCATTCGCGAAGTTTCCAGGTGTGGACACGCAGCTTGGGCCTGAGATGCGATCGACGGGTGAGGTCATGGGTATCGCGCCGACGTTTGCATCGGCGTTTGGCAAGGCACTTCGTGGTTCGGGAATGAAGCTTCCTTCGGGAGGAACAGCGTTCATCTCGGTGAAGAACGACGACAAACCCGGCGCCTGTGTGGTTGCTCGACGCCTGCATTCGTTGGGTTTTACGATCATGGCGACTGCTGGGACGGCCGATGCGTTCGAGCGGGCGCGGATTCCGACGACGCGTATTCGCAAGGTGGCCGAAGGATCACCGCACGTGGTCGATGCGATCAAAGCGGGTGAAGTGGCGCTCGTGGTCAACACGACCGTGGGCGCACGATCGATTCGCGACAGTTATGCGATTCGGCGAAATGCTTTGCTCGCAAATCTTCCGTATTTCACGACGATCGCTGCGGCGATGGCGGTGACGGAAGTGCTCGAAGCGAACGCGGCGGATGCTCAAGTGGCGTTTGCTGTGCGGAGCTTGCAGGAGTGGAGTGGTGTAAAGGGCGCCTCGTAGCTACGCCGTCGTTTGGATTGGGAAACGACGTTTGTCGCTCACATGCGATAGATGAACCAGACCGTCAACCGCCCGTCGAACTGGTTGAAGTTGAGATAAACCACGTACGCTCCGACCCGGAGTTTCGCCGCGGTGGGATGATCTTTGATCCGTACAAGTTCGCCTTCTTGCTTGGATGCAAGGTTCTGAACCGCGGCGTCGATGCGTGAAGCTTCGCGCCACGGAATCGTTCGCAGTGCAGTGGATGCAACATGCGACCATTCAATGCGCCAGGCCGTCATCTCTCTACGGGTAGCTCTTCGTCGCGTGGCGCTCGCCGCGCAATTTCCGCGCTCATGGAGGCACCGTCGATCGCTGGGCTCGACTTCGCTTGTTCGAGCAAGCGAAGTTCCTGTTCCGTCAGAGGCGTTGAATCAATTGGTGCTCCAAGGAATTTGCGCCATAGGGGATCGTCGTTCGAGATGGCGGGGGTGAGCATGCGGGCGGCGGTCATAACCAATGGCGTATCAGTGGCAAGCGTCGTGGGCAACCAGGTCTGTTTCAGCAATCGCTGGAGACAATGCGCCGTTAGGGCGCCGAATCCCTGGAAGGTTTGTCTTTAGCAGCCTCCGGTTTCCCCCTCAACGGCAACGCCGCAGCCAACGCTACGGCCAACGCCGACGCAATCACGCTTCCGTAAAACAAAATGTCGATCGCACTTCCCGCGGACGAACAGTTTGCCCCCGGACCCATGCGGACCGCGAGCACACCGTCAGGAAGCTTTGGCGGCGAAACATCGAGCTGCACGTCTTTCGACGTCACTTGCTCACCACGATGCGTTGATTGAAGCCTCGATCGACCGCTTCGCAGAACGCACGGAACTGAGCGTATTCACTCGCCGACACTCGCGGCTTCTTGAAAGACAAACTCGTCCGAACCGTAACTTTCCCAGCCGCCTGTTCCACGTACATTTCGAAATGTCCGAACGGTGAATCGATCTTCTGCGGCGCAGGCACTTTTAGCAATTTCGCCCCAGCAGGCACCTTCACGACCCATTCTTCTTCGCGCGTCGTGAGCGCTCCAATCACCACATCGAGTGTTCGCTTCGACGAACGCGCGAGCTCCGAAACGAGACCCGGCGTAATGTTTGCCGGGACGCTCCATGTGTCGTCCTCTTTGCGCGCAAAGTTTGTCGCTTTTCCTTTCACCTTCAAACGAACCGGTTGCTCGACATCCTCGAGGTTCGTCGCTTCGATGCCGGTTCGTCCGGGCGCAAGTTCCATCGGGCCGAAGTCTGCGGCGACGTCATGCGTTGCACGTTCACGACGCGTGCCCTCCGCGAGATACCGTCGTCGCCAATCCGGGGCGGTCGCGCCTGTCACTTGCTGCTCCGTCGCGATCTGTGCGGAGCCATCGAGCGCCAACGTGACATCGACGTGGCGCTTCGACACGGATTGCTCGGGAGGTGGATCGGGCAGTTTGACGTACTTGGGTTTGCCCTCGTTCACCAAGAGACCGATCGCACCACGATCCATCACGGGCAATTCGTTCGAACCCGTATGTTCTGCCGTGCCGTCCAAGTACAAATCGAGCGACGGGACATACGCGATCGCATGATCGAACGGTGCGAGGCTTGCGGGTTCAGGCGCGATGTCTCCACGCATGCGCGTCCGTAGCAGCACGATCGTCGATGGAATGCCGACTTCACGAAGCATCGTCACGATCAACGTTGCCTTGTCTTTGCAGTCGCCCCACCCACGCGCGAGCGTTTGCGCGGCACGTCGCGGACGAATGCCCTCGATGCCGAACTCGAGCGCTACGTAGCGCGTTTCCGTTGCGAACTTGTAGATGGCGCGGACTTTGGCTGCGTCGTCTTTCGCGTTTTTCGTAAGCTCGCGGGCGCGCTGACGCACTTGATCATCCACATCGAACTGCTCCCGCGCCAAACCCCAATACCAAGACCCGACGGAGTTCCACGTATCGAACGTCGACACATGCACGTACCCCAGCACTTCGGGCCCAGGCGGCATGTTGCGTTCCGGCGTCAACGGAGGAATATTGTTTGCACTGAAACGATAGATGCGTTTGTCCCCCACAATCTTTTCTTCCCGAACGATCGAATCGAGCTTGTTCGTACGGATGTAAAACGTTTTGTCCTTTGGCGTGACGAGAACGTATTCGCTGTTGGCGATCGGATTGCCTTCTTGCAGGTATTCAATATCGCCGAAGTAATCCGAGATTTCGTTGCGCGGTGACACGTCGTCGATGCGGTATCGAAGCTCCACGACATCCCCCGCATTGAGGCGCGGGAAGAGCACGCCGTAGGTGCGTTGCGACGTGTACATCGAGATGGCCGGATTGTTTGCGGGCCCTTCACCGCTCTCGATGGCTTCGTCGATCTTGCCGTCTTTTCGGTAAACCTTGGCTGCTCGGAGGTCGACGGTTTGTCGCGCCGCTTCGTACATGAAGCTGTATTGCCGTCCCGATGCCGCCGACTCGTCGGTGAGCGGTTGAAAAACGATCTGCCAAAAGCGACTCGCGAGTCCGTTTGGAAAAACCGTCGTCACAATCAGTTTCCGTAAGAAGCGCGTCGGATAACCCTGCATGGGAGCCGTACGCATCGGCAGGAACTTCTCGGGCGCCCACGCGTACGCTTCATCCGCACGTGGAGCTTTGGGCTGGATGTATTCGACGTACTCACGCACGTCTTTCGTTTGAGGAGCAATCGTCAGGATCTGTCGGAGCAAATCGAGCTGTTTGTCCGAGTCTCCATTTTCGCCGTAGAGATCGCTCAAGGCGCGCAGCGTTTGAATGTCTTCCGGCGCCATCGCGAGCGCTTGTTGGTACGTCGCGAGCGCGCGATCTTTCTGCCCCAGGGCTCGATACGTTCGGGCCGCAATGGAGCGGGCCCAAGGTGATTCCGCTTCGATGCCCAAGAAGCGACCCAGCCATCGTTCTGCGCCCGCGCTATCGCGTCGAGCCACGGCCAAATCGACTTTTTGGCTGAGGAAACTCGCGTCATCGAAACGCAACGCTGCATAACGCGCTTCCACTTCATCGGCTTCGGCATCGCGTCCGAGCGAACGCAATTGGTCGGCAAGGATCGACAACAACGACACCGATCGCGGATGCTTTTGCACCGCCTTTTCCAACATCTCGAGCGCCGTGCGCTTCAGGCCTGCTTCCACGTGCAGCTCGACCAGACCAAGCGTTGCGCCGAGATTGTCCGGGTCTAACCCCAGGATGCGTTCGTAAATCGGAACGGCGTCACGCCAGTTTGTCCCGGTTCGGGCGAGGTACGCTTCAGCCAAAAGTACGTCGAGACGCTCTTGGTTTGTCTTGGCAAGCGCCGACGCGCGTTCCACCCAAACACGACGTTGATTGCGGTCTTCGGCCAGCTCACCAGCGAGCAAGAGACGAGGCACCGTGGGTTCGGCATCGGCAGCGCGACTGGCCAGATCACGAGACTTGTGCTCGCCGCTGGGATTGCCACCTGTTGCAGCCAAGTACCGAGCGTACTTTTCGAGTGTTTCGGGTTTTGCATTCTTGGCCGACGCGGCTTGTTCGAAGGCTTGAATGGGACCCTGGACGCGGTTTGTCTCAGCAGGTGTTGGCGTTTTGCTTCGAGCGCGTTCTTTTTCGGCGGCGGCAGATTCGAGGCTTGTTTCGAGGTCCGCACGAATGTCGACGTCGAGTTCCGGTTCACCTGTTGCATCGCCAAGACGCAAGCTGAGCTTCGGCGCGTCGGAGTCACCACAGACCTTGATCGTGATGCGACTCCAGGTTGGTCGAAGCGTAACGGTCGTGGCGAAGCGGTCTGTGTCGAGGTCGCGGTACTCGGCGTCTTCGAGGACTTTTTTGCCCTCATAAAAGAGCTTGAATGCGCCGGATGCGCCGACCCAGAGGGTCAGTGGTCGAGTGGGGGATTTGGAGCCGGGTTTGGAACGTACGAACGTTGTGGCGAAGCCACAAACATCTTCGGTGGGTCGGAAAATGTCGCCGAAGTCAAACCATCCGTACGAGGAACCGATCGGCGGTACTCGCCACCGAACTGCTCGTTCTTTGCCTTCGTACGCTCGTCCGGGAGGGATGGGTTCGGACAACTCGAGCTCGGGCGTGAACTCTTCTTTGATGCCTGTTTTCCCGTCGTTGGTGAAGGGTCCGACGGTGATGTATCGAGAGACAAACCCGAGTTTTTCGACGCGAGCGTGGGCACCTTCGAGGTCACCTCGACGCCGGCGTGCGTATGCCTCGAGCAGCCCGGCGTAGGCGCGAAGGGGAGCTGGGTGAGCTTTGTTCTCGGCGATTGCGGCGATGGCTTCTTCGACGTGCGTGGGATCTGCGCGGTCCCAAGTTCGCCACAAATACCGCAGTTCCGTGAAGGCTTCGGGGCCTTTGGCGTTGGCAATTGCGGCGGAGTGTTCGAGTACGTCCGGGTGAATCGCCCCTTGTTGAGCGTTTGTCTCGGACACCATCGTGAACGAGCATGACGCTGCGGTAAGTCCCAGAACCCATCGAGAGGTGAGATGAGTTCGGCCCGAGAAAGCGCCGCGAGTACGAGGCATTGAAGGCGTATCCCGTGCTCTTGTCGGTAGGTCAAGACGTCGACGATCGAGGGGTGGGTTTTCCGCGCTTGTTTTCGTCGACTTGACCAGCATTTTGAAAAAACGGGTCGTTTCAGGGCGTCGTCGTGAACTGCCTTACTAATTTAAGCTGGAATCAGAGGTTGGAATTGGTGATTGGACCGGGGTCCTTGCTCGACTGTGCCTGGTTCGGATAGAACCTTCGCTGCGCGCGCTGAAGAAGTGTTCGTCGATTCGGTGCGGGCGATAGTGCGAGGTTGGATCTCTCGTTGGGATCAAGGGTTTTGATGCCGAATTGGGTCGGTCGCTCCTCGAAGAAAACGAAGCTGTAACGAACAACGAGACAAAGACCCCACCGCGGAAGCGCTGGCGGAGGAACGATGGTCAATCCCCAGATGGTGATGTACGAGGAGGAGTTCAATCAGATCCAGAATGTCGTGGATCGCCTCGTAAAAGACGCCAATGCGAAGGTCGTTTTCATCGTTGACAAGAATGGCCAGCTCATTGCGGCCAGTGGTGACGTAGATAATCTCGACACCACATCGCTCGCGTCGCTCACGGCGGGCAATATCGCAGCCACGGGAGGCATGGCGAAGCTGCTCAAAGAGAATGAGTTTGCGACGCAGTTTCACGAGGGCGAGAAGGCGAACATTCACATCCAGCTCGTAGGAAATCGCGTCATCCTCGTGGTGATTTTCGATTCCAAGTCGAGTTTGGGTCTTGTTCGTTTGCGAGTGCGCCGTGCGAGCGAAGAGCTCAATCACATCTTCGAGGCTCTCTTGAAGAAGGTTTCTGATCCCGGTGCGGAGTCGCCGCTCGGTGAAATCACCGACGAAGACATCGATAACCTCTTCAACGACTAGGAGCGCGCAATGAGTTTCATCAACTACATGGCGCGCGAGATCAACTGCAAGATCGTCTATTACGGCCCGGGTTTGTGCGGGAAAACGACGAACTTGCAGTACATCTACGAGCGCACGAATCCCGAAGCGAAGGGGAAGATGATCTCCCTCGCGACAGAAACCGATCGCACCTTGTTCTTCGACTTTCTCCCACTCGCTCTCGGAGAAATTCGCGGCTTCAAGACGAGGTTTCACCTGTACACCGTGCCTGGTCAGGTCTTCTACGACGCGAGCCGCAAGCTCATCTTGAAGGGTGTCGATGGCGTCGTCTTCGTCGCCGACTCGCAAGTCGAGCGCATGGAAGCGAACGAAGAGTCTGTCGAGAACCTCAAGGCAAACCTCGAGGATCAAGGCTACAAGCTCGAAAAAATCCCGTACGTCATGCAGTACAACAAGCGTGACTTGCCGGGTGTTGCGAGCGTTGAAGAGCTTCGTCAGTTGCTCAATCCGCTCAACGTTCCCGACTTCGAAGGCGTCGCGCGTACCGGCGTAGGTGTCTTCGATACGCTGAAAGCCGTTGCGAAACTCGTGCTCACGGAGCTGCGCAAAGGCGGCCCCTGAGTCTCCAACAAAGCTTTCGGTTCGAAACAAAAACGCTCGATGCTTGGACCTCAAAAGGTTTGTCGCGTCGAGCGTTTGCTTTTTCGAACTCCGCCACGATTCATCATGCTTCAGCATCGCGAATGGTTGATGCTGTAGACAAAATCCAAATGGCCGGTCGAACAGTGACACTCGAACGCTTCGCCGAAGCGAAAACGTCAAGCCACCATTCCCGGCCAATGCTGGACGACTGACGACGGACGTGGATGCGTAGACCCGCGCAAGGCGATGTCTACGTCATCACGTGCGACATCATGCGCGACAATAGATGCGGTTGCGGCGGGCCTTGTTCTTGGCCTTGAGCTTCGCGCGGTAGCGCTTCGTCTTCGTGCGGTTGGTCTTGCGAGGACCTTTCGAGAGCATCAGGAACATGACTGGTATCCTCTTACCGAGCAGCGCGACAGCCGGCCGCTCCATTCGAGCGCGCGCAGGGTAGAGCATGTTTGCTTCGAGATCAACCTTGTCCCATGCATTGTCCGCCCTGAGCTTCGTCCGCAGGACACCTTCGGTCGTTGGCCGTGTTTTGACGGCGATCGGTTTTTGCACCGTCGCCGCATGTGGTGCCGGCATCCACTCCCTCTACGAAGGCGACGTGCGCTTCGAACACTGCATGGCACTCGAAGATACCCCGGACGTCAAAGTCACCATTCGCACTGCGTGCTGGGACGAATGGCTCAAGTTTTATACGTTCGGACAAACCTCGGATCGCATCGACTACGCCAAGGTGCGTCTCCGAAAACTTCGCGTCGGAGACGACGCAAGCACCGCGGACGAACTTGCCAGTGAGTCACATCGAACGGACGCCGTTCCTGAACCAACGAGCGCGCTTGCTCCGCCTCCGATGATGCTCGTCGTCGACGCAGGTCCCGCGGTTCCTGAAAAAAAGGACGACGAACAGGTCAAGCCACCTGGAGCGGCATGTTCTGGTCGATGTGAGACCGCGTGGCTCAAGTGCAAGAAAGAATGCGTTACGCCGATGTGCAATCGGCAATCGTGCATCGATAAATGCGAACAGTCGTGCACCGAAGACCATGCAACCTGCATGCGCTTCTGTTTTATGTGACAAACCTTGTGCGGTTCGAATGGCAGACGATTTTCGTAGGAATGTTGGCCCCGCGCGGAGCGTAGACATATCGGCAAACGACATGGCTACGCAGCTCGCGGAACACGGGGCCTCCAGCTTGGAGCTTGGTCATCATGACGGCACGAATCGCGCGTCGATACGCGTCCTTCGTCCGCGAAGAGCAGCTCCTGCCGATACGATTCGACCAACACGCGCCGAAGTAAACCTCGCGCACCTGCGTCACAATTTGCGGGTCGTCGAAAAAACACTCGCCGCGACAAACTCGAAACCGCCAGCTGTGTGGGGCGTGCTCAAAGCCGATGCCTACGGTCATGGTTCGGCCGCTGTCGCTCGAACACTCGAACGAGCGGGCATGCCTGGGCTTTGTGTGGCGCTTTTGGAAGAAGCCATCGAGCTCCGTGATGCGGGTATTCGCATTCCGATTCTTGTGATGGGTGGGTACTACGGACCTCGACGAGAAGGACTCGAAGAGATCCTCGCGCGGGATCTCGTGCCTGTCGTTTACGACGCGGGGCACATCGAACGACTGGGCATGTTGACGCACTTCGATGACGACGGTCGTCGCGTTGGTGTGCATCTGAAAGTCGATACGGGCATGGGTCGTCTCGGCGTCAGCATTTCCGAACTCGATGATGTGCTCGACGCTCTCGAAGCAAGACCGCATGTTCGTCTGGACGGACTCATGACGCATTTGGCGTGTGCCGATGCGGACGATCTCGAAGCGACGCGTCATCAGCTCGCGTTGTTTCAGAAAGTGCTGGGGCGTGTACGGGCGCGAGGGTTTGCGCCTCGGTACGTGCACATGGCCAACAGTGCGGCGGTGTTACGCATGCCGGAAACGCATTTCGATGCAGTTCGTCCGGGCATCGCATTGTTTGGTGTGTCGCCCGTGGCATCAGTGGGCAGCGAGCTCAAGCCGGTCATACGGATTCGAACGGAAATCGTTTCGACTCGAACGATCGAAGCAGGGCAAGCGATTGGCTACGGACACTCGTGGCGCGCGACGCGGCAGAGCGTGATTGCGACGGTGCCGATGGGTTACGCCGATGGGCTCGATCGCAAATTGACGAACGCTGGACACGCATTGATTCGTGGGCGACGCGTTCCGATTGCGGGCACGGTGTCGATGGATATGACGATGCTCGATGTGACGGATGTTCCGGGCGTGCGGATCGGAGATGAAGCGGTGTTTCTTGGGGGACAAGAGGGGCCGCTTGGTCGTGACGTGATCACGGCGGAAGAGATCGCGTCGACGACGGGCACGATTCCGTGGGAGGTGCTGACGAGCATTTCTCGGCGTGTACCTCGTTTCTATCGCGAGCCGTGACGCGTCCGTCGACGACAGTCGTGTTGGCGCTCTGATAACGTTCTTCGAATGGCTTTTTCGCGACGCGGGCGCGCGACATTCGGGCATCGCGCGGGGATCTGGGCTGCCTTTGGCTTGGCGATGTTTGGTGCTGCAACGATCGACATCGGATGTTCTTCCGACGATCGTCCTCGCGGTGTTGGTTCGTTGCCTGCTCCCGTTCCCGAAGCCGGGGATGAATTCGAAGCGGGTATCGGTGGCAATGGTCCGCCACTTCCCGATGCAGGTGGGTATTGCGGCAATGAAGTGCATCAGTTGATCGTCGATGCACCGAACCTGTATTTCGTCCTCGACGCTTCGGGGAGCATGTCCGAGGCGGCTCCGAGCGGGGGAAATCGTTACGACGCCGTACGAATTGCGATCGTGAACTTGGTCCGAAACTTAGGGCCCCTCGCGAAGGTTGGTGCCGCGGTGCTTCCGAAAAAAGGTAGCGGTAGCGAATGCATCGCGGGGGAAGAGGTTTTTCCGGTTACGCAGGGTGATCCAATCACGGGCAGCGACGGTCCAACGACGACGGGGATTCGTTTGTCGACGATCACGAATCCCAACGGTGGAACGCCGGTCTCCGCAACGATTACAAACCTCACACCTACGTTGCTTGGATTGTCCGGAGAAACCTACGTGGTGATCGCTACGGATGGCGGGCCGAACTGCAACGAAGCTGCAAGTTGCAATGCCTCGAGCTGCATGCTGAACATCGAAGGCCATCCCGCGTGCAATCCCGCCTTGAATTGTTGCGCGCCGGGACAAGTTGGAGGTCCAAGTTTTTGCGTGGATCAGGCGGCGACTGTTGCCGCGATCGAAAAACTCGTTGCGAACGGTCTCCATGTTGCCGTTCTTGGGATTCCCGGAAGCGAGACTTATGCCGCAGTGCTGGATGCGATGGCTGTCGCCGGCGGTTTGTCGCGTCCTACATCGCCAAAGTATTACCGCGTCGACCAGCTCGAGGAGCTTGGTCCGGTCTTGGCCGAGATCGCCAAGGTTGCGGTCACGTGCGACTTCACGCTGACGGATCCTCCGCAAGAGACAGGTTTTACCAACGTGTACCTCGACGGTAAGGTCTTGACGTACAACGTTCCTGGCGGCTGGGTGTGGAAGCCTCCCGCAACGGTTCGGTTGCTGGGCGACGCTTGTGATCGCGTGCTCGCGGGCAAGGTCGTGAATGTACAAATCGTGAGTGGTTGTCCGACGGAAATGCCCAAGTGAATGACGATGTAGAGATCGTGCGGGTTGCGCGTGGAGCGCCTGAAGCGGACGAATTGGCGGCCATCGCGCGGTCGGCTTTTGCAGGTCCGTGGTTCTCCCCCATCGAAGAACTCGAGAAACCATGGGCTCGGGTGTGGGCTGCACGAGACAAACGCGCCCACCGAGCTGTTGGATTCTTGGTGTCGTGGCATGTGGTCGACGAGCTGCACGTGTTGCATGTCGCGACGGCGGAAGATGTGCGTCGTCGAGGGATCGGATCGGCGCTCGTGGCGGAAGCCGTCGCGTATGCGCGTGCGAACGATGTGCGTTTGTGTTTGTTGGAAGTGCGTCAGTCCAACCAGCCAGCGATTCGTTTGTACGAGAAATATGGGTTCGTCGTGGAGAACGTCCGCTCGAAGTATTACGCGGACAACGACGAAGATGCGCTCGAGATGTGGCTGATGTTGAAGAGCTGAGCTGCCTGTGGAAGCTCAGAACTTGGGGATCTTGGGGAACTTGTCTTTGCTTGCTGCGACGTAGTTGCCGCCGCCAGGAGCGGCGAGGCGCGTTCCCGTGATGCGCAGCGGGTTGTAGAGCAGCGGGCGCAGAAGGGCTTTCGCTTTCTCGTCGAGCGGCTGGAGCAGCGCATCAACCTTCTTTGCAGCGTCCGAGAGTTGCTCGCTCAAGTTGATCATGTCTGCGCTCGTCGGAGGCTGCGGGATCTGCTCCATCGTGCGGCGAAGTTCGGTGAGCAGATTGACGTACGCCTGAAGTGGCGTGTCCGTGACGACGGTTTGTTTCGCTTTCGCGTCGGATTGGCTGAACGAAACGAGCTTTGCGAACGTGGGTGGCACCGTGCTGGGACGTTCGCCGAGTTTCGTCACGTCGACGTCGGTTTTGATTCTCAAACCACCTGTTGCTTGTGCAAATCGCTGCTGAAGCTTTTGGTTCAACATGCGGTTGGCTTCTTCTTTGTTCAGCCCGGGTTCGCCCTTCTTCGACTTCTTCCACTGCGTGTTGTCGTCGACGTGGCGAAGGATCTGCAGGTACGGCCAAGGCGGACGAATCAGCGTGCTGTACAGATCGATGGCTTCTTTGACCGTCGCGGGAGGATTCACCGTGATGTCAGCGATGAAGTCGCTCCACTGCTCGATGTAGCGTTGGTCGTAGTCCTCGGACAAACGCTTCAAGTTGACCGGAATGCGGTCGCCTTGTTCTTCCGGACCGAGCGGCACGACCCACTGTTCCGATTCGAGAAGACCAGCCGCGTTGGCTACGTTGAGCACGACGACGTAGTGGCCCTTTTCCGTGTACGGCCCTTCGACTTCCTTGAATCGGCCGTCCTTCTTTTGTTTTGCGCTCGTAATGAATTTCAGCGCGTCTTGGCGGTCGAGGAAGATGTCCGGAACGATGAGCGGTGGGTACTTGCGATTCTTGATCGAGTCTTCACCGGCTTCGTCGTAACGCTCGTCGTTGAGGCTGTTGATGAAGAGCTCGTAATAGCGCTCTTGCACGGGCACGGCTTTGAGCGTTTCGCGAACTTTGTTCACGAGAGCGACGTCGGCTTGGGGCGGCGTGACTTTGCCGTTTTGTACGAGCTCCAAGTAATAACGGACGTGGATGCGGAGTTTTTCCTTGAGCTCGAACTCGGCCATCGTGCTCGTGGCTTTGAGAATCTCGGCCCAGAGATCAGTGAGACGTCGTGTCTCCTCGTCGATGTCGAGGTTCTTGATGTCGCTCATCATCAAGTACGTCTTCAGATCCGTTCGTTCACGCAGGTACTGTTTGCCCTTTGCTGCTCGGAGCTTTTCTTCGAGCTTGCTCTTGCACGGAAGGACAAACCCGTGACTCAGGAGCTGCACGTATGCGGTCATCGCGGGACGTCCGATGACTTCGCCGCGGTACATGCCCCAGCCGTAGGACAAAGGGAGCGCTTTGCGGAACTCGTCGAGTTCTTGAAGACGCTTGAGCAGCGGGTCGAGGGCTTCGAGTTTCGGACCTGGTGATTCGCCATCGGCCCAGTTGATCTTCATCGCTGTGGCGACACGTTCGTTCGTCTCGCGATTCAGTGTTCTGTTGGCGACGAAGGACTGGATGCTGGGTATGGCCAGGATAAACCCGAGCGTAAACGCGGCGGCGCTGACGGCGATACACATGATGCGTTGGCGCTTGAGCTCTGCGGCGCTGCGTGCGGCAACGTCACCATCGGGGAACACGACGTTCATGAACACGTCGTGGAGGAAGTAACTCTTCGATTCCGTGACCTGTTGCGCTGCGGCTTCGGGTGGGCGGATGCCCATGGCTTGGCCCATGCGGGCGAGTACGCGATCGAGCGGGCGACCTTCTTGCGTGCCGCTCGTGAAGTAAAACCCACGGAAGAGTGGCGTGCCTTGGAACGAGTTCACGGCGAAGATTGTCTGGACAAGCTCGGTCAAGTTGCGCTTGATGCCAGCGAACTCGAGGGGGAATTGGTAGATGCGTTCGCGAGCTTCGCGGTTGCGTTCTTGGCTGAGGCGCTTGAGTGAACGCGAGTGGATTTTTTGCACGAGGACGTCGAACTCGCGGTCGAATATCGCGCCTGGGTTTGTCTTGTCTTCACCAAGTTTGAGGGTGGAGCCCCAGGCTTGGGCACGATCGCTCTTGCGGATGTCCCCGAAAAACTCGATGAAGCCAGCGATGAGATCGCACTTGGTGAACAGCAGGTAGACGGGAACGACCATCTGCAACTGCGTCATCACTTCATCGATACGCGCGCGTAGTTTTTTCCCGGTCGACTCGATCTGTTGTTCGCTTGCGTCGATGAGTTCCGCGATGTTGATCGCGATGAGCACGCCGTTGATGGGCTTGCGCGAGCGATACCGTTTCAACATCTGCAAGAACGAGATCCACTCGTCGTGGTCGTCGCCTTCGGTCGTGTAGCGACCAGCGGTGTCGAGCAGGATGGCTTCGTTGGTGAACCACCAATCGCAGTTACGTGTACCGCCGACGCCGCGTACGCCTCCGCCGCGAGGATCGCTGAAGGGGAAGATCAGGCCGGAGTGTTTGAGGGCGGTGGTTTTACCGGCACCCGGAGGTCCGATGATCACGTACCAGGGCAACGAATACAGCGCTGCTGCGCCGCCTTTTTTGCCCTTGCCGAGCTTGGAGGTCTTGAGGGCATTGATGCCGCCTTGGACCTGTTTTTGCAGCTCTTGGATCTCGGCACGTCGTTCAGGACGCGCGTTGATCGCCTGCTGCATGCCTTGATGCGCGATGGCTCGTTCGAGTGCTGTTGCGGCGCGGCTTGCTCGGATTTTACCCCAAAGAAGTCGGACAACAGCGGCCAGGACAACCAGGATTGTCCCGACAATCGGTAGCCAAAGCGGCAGTTTGAGGATGTACCAAAGGGCCCAGACGATGAGCGCCAGTAGCGCAGAAAATACCCACCACACGGGATCACCTTATCAACGATCTGCCGTGTCGTCTCAGTCGTCGCGCGATGTGCGCGAGACGGCTCAACTCGCGTAATCGTCGGGTTCTAGATGGGCATCGGGCCCCATGCCTGCGGCAATTCGCTTGGCCCGGATCGTCTCGACAATCAGCTCGACGACTTCGAAGTGTGTGGAGGGCGAGTGGTACTGCGTGGCCGGTACGGGTGGCAGAGCTGCAAGGTGCTCGGCGACGGTTTCGCGATCGTCTTCATCGACTTCGAAAATCGCGGCTTGCAGTTCGTCTTGTGGATCCTGCGGATCGTTTTCGATCGGTGGATCGTTTGCGTTTGAACTTTCTGCGTCCTCGAGATCGTCGTCGTCATCAACATCATCGTCGGTCAAGCGTCGGTTCTTGATCTCGGGTGGGCTTGGTTCGACGGGCAAATCGAGCGATCGCGTGATGAGTTCGATGGGGCGCAACACGAGCCACACGGGTTCGAGTTCGACACGAAACGATCGAGGATCATCTTCGACGCGCCAGTAGCCTCCATACGCGCGACGTGTGACTTCGCCGAGGTATGCGCCAATTGCTTGTGCTGCGAGGGCAGCGGTTTCTTTGCGTTCGTGCGCAGCTTTGCGGGCGAGGTCGACGTAGTGATCGAGCACGGGAAGAGTTTCCGGTGTGAAGTCGAGCGTGAAACCAACGCTTTGTTTGACGAAGCGCACGCAAGAAGCCGCGAGATCCGCGATGATCGCCGGCGGTTCGTCGGATCCGTGCGTGTTTGCGTCGGGGGAAGACCCGTTGCTTTTGCCGTTTGTCCCGGACACTCCTGACCTTCTTTCCATGATCCTCGACGGTGGGAGGATCGATTTCTGCGTGATCTTGGTGCGAGTCTGGCGCCAGTTGGCGGTGAGTCACGTTGCTTTTTTCGGGTGGGATGAAGCCCCAGGAAAAACCTTTTTGGGTCGTTCGGCGGAAACAAAGACGTGCAAATGGCGCTGGATCTGCGTGTGTTTTTTTTCGTGAAAAGACTTCCGTAACGGGAGGTGCCTCATGCTAGTCTGCCAACCTCACGCACATGCGGATTGGAATCTTCAGTGATACGCACGCGAACTACGAGGCGCTCAGCGCTGTTCTCGAGGCGTATCGTCGCGAGCGCATTGACGTCTACTACTGCCTGGGTGACACGGTAGGGTATGGTGGGTCCCCAAACGAATGCGCCGACTTGGTCCGAAAGATCGCGAAAAAGACGATCCTCGGCAACCACGACGCCGCAGTCGCGGGACGGATGGATTACTCGTACTACTACGAAGCAGCTCGACAAGCGCTGGACACCCATGCATCCATGCTTTCCGCTGAAAATGCGGCTTGGTTGCGGAGTCTTCCCTATCAAGAAAAGCTTCCCGAGCTTGGCCTTGATCTATGCCACGGCTCTCCTGTGAGGCTCGAAGAGTTCGAGTACATCTTTGCTCCCGAGCAAGCTCGGGAATGCTTGCCGATGTTCCACGAGCTCGGACACCTCACGCTGATCGGTCATTCGCACCTTTGTAAGGTTTTTGCGCTGACTCCGACGACAGTTGAAGAACTGCCGGCTACGGATTTCACGCTTGAGCCGAATCGAAAGTACATCGTGAGTGTTGGTTCGGTTGGACAACCTCGCGATTACGACAATCGTGCCAGCTACACGATCTTCGACTCCGATGCGAAACGCTTCGAGTTCCGAAGGGTCGAGTACGACATTGAGACGGCCGCCGAAAAGGTTCTGAAAGCCAAACTCGAACGCAACTTCGCGCATAGGCTTTACATCGGCGTCTGATACCTCGACTCAGAACCAAATTGTTCACGGGTGAACGGCTTCGTTCACCCGTTTGCATTTGTGCATTTCGACAGCTTGGTCAACGTCGCGACGACTTCGCTCGCGCGTGAATCAACAACGTCGATGAATCGCTCGCCGCCGGGCTTCCGTTGAAGTCTCCCGCAAAGGTTTGAATCTCGAAACCGTTGTAGTGCAACAACGCTTCGATCTCTTGCGGATAAAACTGCCGGTGCGCCAACGGAGTCATCCAAGACTCGCCTCCATTCACCGGCGAAAATTCCATCGCGACGAACAACACCTGGCGCAGTTTGTCATAATCGAACCGTTCGGAATAACGAACCACCGTTTCCGTCGTGCCATCTTCGCTCGGATAACGGAATCGTGGCGTGTGGTATGCGCGCGCGGGATCTCGCGCGAGTTCTTCCGGTTCGGGCATCGAGATGTCAAAGACAAACTCTCCACGTGGCGTGAGATGCGCGAGCACGCGGGCGAAAAATTGTTCGACGTCTTGACGCGTGTACAGGTGCAGGAAGGCGTTGAAAGGGCAGAAAACAAGCGGAAAACGACGCGCGAGTTTGGCTCGACGCATGTCTCCGTGTTTCAGAACGACGCGCTCCCGAACTTCAACGGGTTCGTCCTTCAACCGTGTTCGCAAGTCGCTGAGCATTTCGGCTGAAAGATCCACACCCGTGACGTGCGTGCCGGTGCGGGCCATGGGGATCGTGATGCGTCCGTTGCCGCATCCGTATTCCAAAACCTGACCGCCTTGGGCTCGCGCAAGGTCGACGTCGTCGGCGCCGTGCTGTCGGTCATCGGCATGGGTGGCGTCGTCCTCGGCATCCTCGTCTGGCAGGAGGGTGGTGAGTTCGTCGTCCTGCTCATCGCCGTGGGTGCGGTCGCCCTCGGTTCGCTGGCCTGGTGGCTGGTGCGGCGCAAGCGGCAGGGAAAGGTGACCCTCCTCGACCCCGACCTGTTCC
>JBGAOI010000299.1:0-8549 GCA_044221885.1 Polyangium sp. (in: bacteria) | reverse complement strand
GATTGTGGAACGCGACGACGTATTGCATTCCCAAAGCCATCCGCGTCGAACTACTCGGCGTTGACGAAATGCAAGCCAGCAAAGACGAACTCGATTGCGTACAAAAGACGGAGCGTATCTCGTCCTCACGACAACCTTGACCGAGAGCGTACATCAGCGGTTTTTCATTGCATCGGGGATGGAAGTAGGCCAAACTCCTGGTCATTTATGGAAAATGTCGCGAATGCCACAACAGAAGATCTGCGCCCCGAAGCCAAGGGGGCCGTCTATCGGTCCTGTTCTTATCTATTCGTGGTCATGCATTGTGATGCTCCAGCGCTTGGTGGAGCGCGTTATGCGCTCGCGAATATCGACGTTGTTGCTTTCAAGCGTGGTACTGAACGTAAGTCCCAGCGAATAAGCACGGACGGTGTCCGCACGCTCGAGATTGATCTGCCCAGTACGACGTTATCGAGGCAACACGGGCGTCTCGTGCGTCGTGGAGATACGTGGTCGCTCGAGGACACCCAATCGCGAAATGGGTGTTTCGTCAATGGCAAACGCGTAGATTCCATCGAATTGCGAGATGGCGACGACATACTCCTAGGCGACGTTCTTTTGCGATACCGAACCGGAGTACGCGCGCCATTGACCGCATGTGCCGATCTGGATTCCCAAATACCGGCAGTACCCCATCCAGGTTTCTTTACGCTCTGGCCCGAGTACGAAGACCGATTGGCTGCTCTGGCGCGTATTTCTCGATTACCTATTACGACATTATTGATGGGCGACTCCGGAACCGGCAAAGAGGTCTTGGCAAAAAGCGTACACATCATGTCCGAACGTCCGGGAACGTTTGTCGCGGTCAATTGCGGTGCGCTCACATCGACGCTTGTCGAAAGTCAGCTTTTTGGTCACATCAAAGGCGCCTTCACGGGCGCATCGCGCGATGAACTCGGGTATGTACGTCAGGCCGACCAAGGAACATTGTTTCTCGATGAAATTGGAGATTTGCCACTTCCCGCCCAAACGGCGCTCCTACGTATGCTCCAAGAATCCGAAGTTGTTCCCGTGGGTGGAACACGTCCGGTGAAAGTGGCCGTTCGCGTGCTTGCCGCAACCCATAAACGGCTCGATAAAATGATTGCCCGAGGTGAATTTCGTGGTGATTTATGGGCCAGATTGACAGGATATCGACACGAATTGCCCGCTCTAGCGGATCGAATCGAAGACTTGGGGATTTTGGTCCGCGACATTTTACAAGAATCCGATCTGCCCAATTCACAAAGCACTCGATTCGGCACACAAGCCGCAAGAGCCATGTTGCAATACCCATGGCCGTACAATATCCGCGAATTGGCCCACGCGCTCAATGTCGCCGTGGGTTTGGCCGATGGAACCGACATTTCGCGCTCGAATTTGCCATTCGATGTCCGTTCTGCGCCAAAACTGACCAACGAAGATTCCACAGAATCGCCGGACATGTTGCGCCAGAAACTCATTTCCTTGCTCGAAAAACATCGTGGCAATGTGAGTTTGGTCGCCCGTGATCTCAACAAGGCTCGAACGCAAGTCCATCGTTGGTTGCAGCGATTTGCAATCCGCACCGAAGATTATCGGGATTAACACGACTCCGCCAGATTGCTCGAACAACGTGGACGGTGTCATTCACGATTCACCATGCCTTCAAGGATGAATGTAAATCAATGTGCCTCCCGCCGGCGTCATGGCTCCGTGCCATTCTTGCGGCACCGGCGGATCGGTAAATTCGAATAACCAAGCCGCATCGGCAGGCGAAACGTTTACGCAACCGTGACTCTTGAGTTTTCCAAATTGATCATGCCAATAGGCGCCATGAATGGCATAATTTTGGTGAAAATATTGCACATACGGGACGTCGTGTAATTCGCGCGCGTTTTCATCCTCGGGATCCCCATCCATCGTCGCCGAAACATGTTTTGATTGCACAAAAAACGTTCCTTGCACCGTCGCACTCGAGGTTTGCGGATCCGACAAACCTCCCCGACCCGTCGACACCAGCGTCGCGAACACCGGCTTCAACCCTTCGTACGCAATCAACATTTGTCGTTCGATGGATACGTCGATCCAACGTTTTCCGCGCTTGGCATGACCCCACATGTCGTTACCCAATCGACCCACACGCAGGCTCGACGCTGGCAACCAAACACCTTCGGCCGTTTCCAAAAATGCCGCCAATGCTTCGCCAGGTTTTCCCTGAATACGATGCGTCCCGCCACTCGAAGCCATACCTGTCAACGAATATCCCGATCGAAATGGTACGACTTCCGCCTCGCGCAATTTGCCATCCGCATCAGGTCGCAATGCTTTCAAATCATGATGCGTGACGAATGCGGGGATAGTCCCTTCGCCTTTGATCTCCACACCGCGCATCGCCGACAAATGCACGAGCCGCGTGCGATCGAGCGGAACGAAATCAAGTTCCGTGGTCAAACCAAAACGACGGTTCGTCCAATCGAACGTCGCAATCAATCCGAAAGCGGACCGAGGTTTGGCGCGGCCACGATGCGCTGGAAATCGTACGCGCTCCTGTGCTCCCGCTGGTTTGGGCAAGTCTTTGCCGCTCGCAATGAATGCGGACGGCGGATCCGCCGCGCCAACGGTTTGCGCGAGTTCATTCACAATCCATGCATTCATGGGCGGCGTATTCCACGGTCGCCCTTCGACATCGTGCTGTTCGTCTGGCGTCGGCAAATGGACGTACAAATGCGGCGGAGGAATTCGCGAAATCACATAATGGTACGGAAAGGGTTCCCCACGCCTCGGACCGCGATACGCCGCCAACGCAACCGGATGTTCGACATCCAGCGACGCGCCAACCCCAGCACAAACGTAACCGCGAGGTGCGATTCGGTAAAACCCTGATTTACAGCGATTAAAGCCAGCCGGCACTGCCGCCCGATCGACAATCGCTCCAGCTCGCAAGTATCCAATTCGCGTCGACTGGTAATCCGGAGCGATATACACGTAGTTGCGCATCGCGATACTCGCGAGCTTGTGCCCATGCCCCGGCTCGAGGTCCTCGTTCGACGGCGCAATGTCGAGTTCCAATTCGCCCGCGTCAGGAGGAAGCGGCAACGGCGATGGCGGAAATGGCGTCGACGCCACGGGCGACTCTTCACCCGATTCGACGCTACGCCCCGGAGGTTCTTCGGGCGTACTACAAGCCGCAAGCGTCACATGCGCGGCCATGACGAACACACGCCGACCAGGGCGCGAGCAAGCGATCAGGGGTTTGGGGCGAAGAGCGCCAACGGCGACTCGAAGCCCCAAATGTTCAAACAGTGCGTCGACAAAACGATGACCCACTGGCTCCGAAGATAACCGATCACTCGGAAAAACGTGAAGATTCAGGCACGATTACAACAACGCCCACGGCACAACGCCAAGACAAACGCGCCTTCGCTCGACGAAACAAGCCCAAAACGAAGCGTGAGCCTCAGTCGCGAGCTTCGAGTTCGTCAAGTACGGACGTCAACGCGTGGAGGGCATTGACGGTCGTGAACATGCCGACGACCTTGTCGCCATCGACGACGACAGCCGATCCATGCTTGTTTTCAGCCATTTTTTGCGTGACTTCGCGGAGCGGTGTGTCAGGAGAAACCGCATACGGAGGCCCGAGAATAAAGTCTTCGACACAGGCCATTCCAGCGTCGACCACCCGCATGTTCTCGACAATCTTGAGTTCACGCTCGGACAAACACCCGACCAAATGTCCCGTCTCGTCCACGATGGGAAGATGGCGAAAACCATGCTCATCGAGCAGCTTCATTGCCCGCGCCATGGTCGTCGTGCGCGGGACGGTCACCGGACTCGGCGTCATGTAGTTGCGGATCGTTCGGCGATTCGGCATGGCGCAACGGGTAGTCGCTCGCGCTGAAATCTGCAAGTTCCGAAAACGCCAGGCTTGTGTTCCCCTACCAGAGCACGCGGCCTTCCATGCCCCCCGCAAGCAAAATCGATTCGCCCGTAACGTGTCGAGCCATCGTTGGTGAAGACATGAAGAGGATCGCTTTGGCCACATCCGCGGGCGCAACAAGCTGCCGCAGCGCCATCGTACGCATGGTCGATTCGAGCACCCCGTGTTGTTCGAGATACGACTCGATGGTTGGCGTTACCGTCCAACCAGGTTCCACGAGGTTCACCCGCGCCCGGGGATCAATCAGGACAATCTCGTTCTTGAGCGACACGGCAAGTCCCCGCAACGCCGACTTGGTTCATCCTTGCGAGGTCCCGAGCGTTCGAGGGACGAGACAAACGCCCGCGCCGTCCACATGGAACCGAGGAGGTTGGTCTCGACAACTTCGCGTATTCGCGCGGGCTCTTGCTGATGCAAAAGCACTGGGTGTGGCGGCCAAATGCCCGCCGCCGCAACGCATATATCGACACGACCAAAACGTTTCTCCGTCTCGCGCATCGCGCGATCAACGGCCTCGGGATCGCGAACGTCACCCGCGAGAGAAATCGTTCGATCTGCATCGCCTGCAGGCATTCCGCGGCGCGAAAACGCCGCGACAAAGGCGCCTTCATCCAGAAAACTTCGGCATATCTCGTTACCGATCGTTCCCGATGCGCCCGTCACAAAAACGACAGAGCCTTGAAGGTCCAGGTCCACGACGAACGCATAAAACGATCGCGTACGGGCGACAAGAATTCGACAAGTTTCCCTCGCCCACGTCAACCGAGGTGACTTTCCAAGCCCAGCTCAACGCTGTGCATTCAAGGGCCCGAACACCCTGGGAGCTTGGAGTCGTGCTCCGTGCGCGGTGATCAGCTCGAGCGAACGCGGCGGTGCGTCGAGTTCCGAAGGAAAAACCCCACGAGATCAGCAACAGATGCGTGCGCCGCGTACGGTGCATGTCGTTTGACCGCGGTGACATTCTGCTCTGTCCCTGCTTCTGCCAACGATGCAACACGAACGGGTACGTCTTGACGAAACCAAAGAACGGGCGCCTGCGGCAGAAAGGCTCTTTCCGGAACACGCATGACCCGTCGCCGTACGCACAGTCGAGCGCCTTGGGCACGTGCGTTTTGTCAATGTCGCCATCGCCCGTGCGTTACGTGCTCAGGCGCGACCAGGACGAACCATACACAAACGAACCAAACCCAGCACATTTCTTCGATCGGTGTCGTGCGAAGAGGTTGGCATGACGATCGCACATAGCGAGGCCATGACAAACGTCCGCAAGTCATGGTCACTCAAGATGGGTTTGGGATTCGGATTCTTGGCTTTGGCCTTCATTCCACGCAACGCGTGGGCGCTGGAATTTTCCGGATTTCAATGGGATATCAAGGACGGCAATGAATCTCTGGTCGGGCCGGGTCCCAATCGATTCCACCGAGAAAACGTCTTTGTCGATTCCGTCGGCCGACTGCATCTGCTCATTCGACGTGACCGCAATGGAACCTGGTCGTGTGCGGAAGTCATCCTGCGACAGCCAATAACGTATGGCACATTTACGATGTTGCTCGATACGCCTTTGGATACATTTCATCCGCAATCGGTACTGGGCTTTTTTACGTGGAGCGATCGCTGGCCCAACAACGAAATGGACATCGAAATTGCCCAATTTCGTGGCCCCGAAGGCGGAAATGTCTTTTTCTCGGTTCAGCCCAATACCTTGGATTTCAGTCTTTCTGGTTCGGCTTGGGATCAAAGCGAACACTCTTTCGTGTGGTCTCGCGGAATCGTGTATTTTTCGAGTATTCCGCGCGGTCGCGGAAACGCAACCATCAAGCCGCTAACGTCGAACAATCGAATTGGTGTGCCAAGACCAACCTTGAGCACGAGGCTTCGGCTCAATTTTTGGCTCCGAGGCGGCGTTCCGCCTCGAGGAGTTACCACCGACGAACTCGAAGTCGTGATTGCAGCGGTAAAACTCAACCGCTCATGACCGCCCGTTGAATCAGCTCAACCCACGAATCCCGGTCGATACCAATTGGCCGAATTCGGCCGTTGAAATCCAAGCATGGATACATGAATGCTCGGTTCGAGCGCTTCAACCTCATGCCAATAGCCAATCGGCAAAAACAGCGCCTCGCCCGCCGATAATTCCACTGTACGAATCGCCAATGCGTCGTCTTCGTCCGCAACGAGGTTTTTCCAGTCCTCATGCGCGTAATACCCTTGGGCCTGCTGCACGAGCGCCGCGGACAACGGCGGAATGATTGTGATTCGTTTTCGCCCCAGGATCTGGCAAATCATGATGTTGCTAGCATCGTGATGCAATGCCGTACGTGTTCCCGCCGGACCAAACCACAAGGACGCATATCCCGGACGAACGGGAACTTCGAACATATCGGCCGGTGGAGTCAGATCAGCTAGCAGCTCGGCGAGTTCTGGACGTTCGAGCACACGATTGCCGGACACGAGGTAGATATCGTTCGTGACCCCGCGAGAACACACCAAATGGCAATATTCGGCCATCGTCATGGTTTGGCGATGTTTATCGATGTTCCGGTGCCCATCGGGATCGGCATCGCGACCCGTCACGACCTCGATTTGTACATGTCCAAAACGCTCGGCAAAATAGTCCGGGGACCATTTGGTCAATGCGGGCCAATCTTGGAGCCATTTCGTCAACACGACCGGACGCAAAGCGCCATAATAATGATCGAAAAACTCGTCGGCCGGCACCATTTCGCGACGTTCAATTTCCTCAGTACAAGCGCGACGGGCCGTTTGCATACGCCACAATCGCAAGACCAATTCCAAGCGTTCCGTTCGCGCATGAAGTTTTTTGCAACCGGGCCATGCAGGCGAGGTCAAAACGGCGTCGACTTCCTGCATAGCCAATCGGCGTGGAATCGCCGCGGCTTCGAGGGTTTGGACGAGTTCGTCACGCGAAACACCCTTCACCGCATTATCGACAATCCATGAACGCCATTCGTCGGACAACGTGATCCGGGGGAGCGATCGAAACGGACGACGCTTCTTTTTCATGGGAAATTGCCTGCTACCCGGGCTCGTACGGAAACCATACGGGTCGAGTGCTGCGGCGGCAGCGCCCTCAATCGTCTTTGACGGGAGTCGGTCTTTGCGGAATTTGCGGAGGAGGCGAGGCAACTTGTGGCGCCGCGATTTGCGGTTCCTCCACTTGCGGGGGCGGAGCTTGAGGCGGTGGAGCTTGTGGGGGTAGCGCTTGTTGCCCGTCACGTTCCTCCGGAGTCTGCGGAGGCACGGTATGTGTACACCCAACAGCACTGACAGCCGCGGCGACAACGGCAATCGACGCAGTTCGCCGCACAAGAGCCGGAGTTCCCGGCAATGGAGTGGGACGCAAAGATTTACGCATATCGTCTACCTTCTTCATGGCAACAGGCATTTCATGAGTCGACGCCACCTGTGACATCAAGGTTTGTCACTCATGAATGATTGCATCACCGCTCGTGCCGGGGAACTTGAGGCGCCTTTTGGACTTGCGGTGCCTCCTCAACTTGCGGCGCCTGCACTTGCGGTGCCGTATCCACTTGCGGCGGCTGCGCTTGCGGCGCCTCGTCAATTTGCGGCGCCTGTTGCATTTGTGGCGCCTGGGGTGGAGTTTGCGGCGGCTGACTGCCTGTACAACCAACGACACCAACGGCCGTCGCGACAGCAGCAATCGACGCCGTCCTACGCACAAGGGCAGGCGTCATCGGCAATGGACTCAGGCGAGAAGGCTTGCTCATCACGACAGGCTACATGCGCGCACGAACAAAAGGCAAGCGTTGATTGCACGGATTGCACGGAGCCGCCCCGCGCATCAGGTCTCCTTTTTGATTGCTCCGTCGGCACTCGAGCCCAACATCGTGCGCAAAAGCTCAGCAACGCCGGGCTTGTCGAGCAACAACATTTCATGCGGCTCGGCATGACAATTCGTAATACGCAAACACGACGGACAACCCGTTACGTCTTTGCAGCGCCGAGGACACCGTTCGACGATAGCCAAGGAAAAACCAGCCATCACCCTCAAAACATCCAGGGTCATGGCTTCCGAAAAACCTGCACCGCCAGGGTGCGCATCGACAAACGCGAGACCCGCTTGACCGGACGAACCGACATCTTTCACGCGGACGACCAAGAGGTCCTCTTCGCGAATCGAAATGAATGCCGCCACCGTGACCCGAAACAAATGCGTCAATGCGTGGAGCACTGCGGGCGAGATGTCACCGTATCCGTCCTTGGGAAAACCCAGCAATGTGGCTTTTGTGGTCAAACGATGCGTAATCGGTTCCGCGTACGACGTCACATCCTGTTCGCGACCGTCGGGGCCAAAACGACGAACCCCCAAAACGGTCTCCTGCAATTCCACCAAGCGCCGCTCGAAATAAAACGCCGCGCCGCCAACGTTTCGCAATGGTTCAGCGCGACGTTCGGATGCACCTGCACGTTCCGCTGATGCCGTTCTTCGTTCGATACTCTTGATGTCGACCGTACGAATGGGGCTCGTCACGAGCCATCGTTCTTCACGCTCGCAAACGACACGCCCGTGTTCGAGGCCGTCTTGCTCTTCCCATGGTTTGACCACATAACGTCCGCCTCGACAAACGAA
>JBGAOI010000298.1:0-8553 GCA_044221885.1 Polyangium sp. (in: bacteria) | reverse complement strand
AATCCATAAACTCCGTCGCCATTTTCGGCTTGACCCAATCCGGTTTCGCACGCTGACAAGACGACCAGCTTCGTGCCCCACAAATCGAGCTGCGACGCTTCGAGGGCCGTCACGACACCGTCTTCCAGATCCCGCGGATTGTTGGCGCCGGCAAACGCCAAACCGGAACGTAGCAATGCATTTTCGGTGGACGCCGAGTTTCCTTTGTCGAAAAACCCGTGCGTCGAAATATGCAGGATCGCTGGCCCGTGTAATGCCTTCAATGTCGATTCCGTGGCCTTATTTCCGTCGACGAAGAGAGCGCCTGGTAAACGCGCCTCGACGTCGCGACCTTCTTGGGACCCGGCCCGAAACTGCTCGAATTGGCGTGGTGCCCCAGGCGCGGGAATTCCGTAATCAGGTGCCGAAAATATGGCCGGTGGCGTGGACGAACGCGCATTCGATCGATGAAGGAGATCGCGCCCCGTCGTCAAATACGTAATGCCCATTGTCTCCACCACGTAACGATCGTCGCGGTCGACCAACGCGCCAAAAGGAACAAGACTGAGAACGCCGTCGGGGCTCAGATAAATGCGTGTGGTTTTTCCGAGCAATTCGACGATGGGAGCCATCACCATTTGGTACAGGTTGCGCGCGGCTGGTCGAGGGTTCGTGGCGACCCTCGACAAACCCTTTCGGAATTCGCGAACCGCTTCTTCAATGGGTTTGGTTGCGCCCAGATCGACATGATGGATGGTTCCGTTCGGGTGCAATACATACGCCGCAAATCGCGGAGCTCCCCATTGTTTGGAGACATCTGTCTCCATGATATCGAATGGCGCATATTGAAACAATTCGACGAGCGCCGCGTCGCTCGGAATGGCCGATTGAATCTGCTCGACCGTTACAGGACGTAATTCGGCTTGAAGATTTTTGCTCCGAAAGCTCAGTTCATTTTCGACTTTTTTACGGGCCTCGTTGAGCTTCTCCAGGGCTGCGCGGTGTTCATCGCTTTGCGCGGCACCTTGGGCGCGTTGCACGAGTGCACTGTATTCGGTGGTGATGTTCCGCCAGCGATCGAATGTCTCGCGATCCGCAGGAGCGAGACGGGCACGCAGATTGGCAAACGTATTCGTTGCAGCATTCAAGGTCAAACCTTTGCGCCGTAAAATGGTGCGTAGAGCCAAGTCTTTGGCCTCCGCAGACGAACCAGTCCATTGCACGTGTAATGAAATGGCCATATCGGTGCTGCTCCGCATCGTATCGAAATACGCGCGTCGATGTTCCGCCGCCCCAACACCCATTTCGTGTGCAGCGTTTTGATCTTGAATCGCCGTGAGTTGCTCGACTCGTTTTATCGTTGTGCGAAGGTCCGCGCGGCGCCAAGAAAGCGTGGCGAGATTGCTGCCAATCGTGGCGAGCATAGGATGAGTGGAACCGGCAGCTCGTTCCGTGATCTGCTGGGCACGCAGCAAAGATTGCTCGGCAAGGTCGTACTTTCGCCCGTTGAGGTACAAGAGTCCTATGTTGTTGTGCAGAAAGGCGAGTTTCGGGTGCTCTGAACCGAAGAACTTTTCATCAATGCGTAAGGCCCGAGCATAAAGGTCTGCGGCTTCCAAAGGATTGCCTTGTGATTCTAGCGCCAGGGCGAGGTTGCCGAGAGGCGACGCCAGCGCTTGGTTGTCCGGGCCAAATGCCTTTTCAAAAATACGCACGGTCAATTCAAAAAATTCGGCCGCGTGGAGAGGGTCGCGTTCGGTGAGTAAAGCCCGGCCCATCTCGTTGGCCGTCAATCCCAGCAAGGGATGCTCCGGACCCAAAATCTTTTTCTGGATCGTCATGGCCCGCACGAGAAGCGGTTCGGCACGTTTCGGATCGCCCTTGTCCGTATAAATCCGCGCCAAAAGAATCAACTTATTCGCAACATCGATGTGGTCTGGCCCCAACCGTCGTTCGGCTTCTGCCAACAATTGCAACGTTAATTCTTCGCCTTGCAAATAATCGCCCTTGTCGACGGAAAGCGTGGCCAAACTGCCGCTGGAGTACATCGTGTCCGGATGCTCTTGCCCCAAACTCTGCAATCGAACGGCCCACGCTCGTTGCTCGGCTTCTTGCGCTTTCGCGACTTCGCCCTTTTTGCGATACAAACCAGCCAGATTCGACAAAACCGTGCCAATCTTGGGATGTTTTGGCCCGTGCAGCTTCTCCCAAATGCCCAGCGCTCGTAACATCAACTTTTCTGCTTCAGCAACGTGATCGAGTTCCGAGACAACCATCGCCAGATTGTTCGCGGCCAGCGCCACGTCATCGTGTTGCGGGCCATAAATACGCTCCGCATCGGCCAAAACTTGCCGCAGCAAGACTTCTGCCTGGGCGTGTTTACCTTGCGCAGAATAAAGAACCCCGAGGTTGCTCCGCGCCAAACCAGTTTGAGGATGGTCGGGTCCAAGCGTGATTTCTGCTATTTTTACACCTTCCAGCAACAATGGCTCCGCCCGCGCCGAATCCCCCGCGTGGTTATAGACGACGCCCAAGCTGCCAAGGAGCATCGCCAAGGTTGGATGAGGTTTCTTATGATAACGACGCGCGATGCTCACGGCGCGTTCGTAATACTTGATGGCGTCGGCGAACGCAGCCGTCCCTAAATAGGATTCGGCCAAATTGCCGTAAATCGCAGCAATGACCGGATCTGCTCCGTTGGAATGCGGTTCCAGGATTTGAATTGCCCGCAAAAGTGGAGCTTTGGCTTGCTCGTATTCGCCTTTCTCCAAGCGCAGTCTCCCCGCAAGATTGAGCAACATACCCAATTCCGTGCCTTCCGTTCCGGAGGATTTTTCGAGGATCTCGAAAGCCCGCACCATGAGCGCGTCGGCCTCCGCATATCGACCCAATTCTTGCGCGGCCATTGCCAAATTACCGACGACGATAGCAATCGGGCCTTGATTGAGACCGAATTGTCCTTCCCATAACTGCAATGTCCGTTGATGAAACCCATAGGAGCGGGCGTGATCGCCTTTTTCCGCCCACAAACGGCCCAAAAGGTTCGTCGTTTTGCCAAGCAAAATTCGTTCGGATGCATTCTGCGCTTCTTGTTGCGCGAGCGCCCGCTCGGCAACCGGCAATGCTGCGTCGAATTGCCCTACGTTGAACAAGCGCTCCGCTTCGGCAAATGATGCTGCGCCGTGATCGGTACTCAAACCAAACAACGCTGGATTCGAAGCAATCACACAACCTGGGGATCCGGCAAGTACGACTGCGCCAAGCAAGATCCCACGAACGATGTGAATCAGTTGGGCATTCCTCATGATTGCTTCCTTTGCTCAAGGCTGCTCGTCGCAAAGTCCCCGAGCTGGCAAAACCGCGTGTTGCAAGGCATCCCGGAGTGCTTCTTTCGTCACCGACTCTTTCGGAATGGTTAGCAAATCATAAGCGGGACACTCTTTGAGTGTACGCGCGCACAAAAGCCCCCGCTCGACAATATCGGGCGACGCAGGCGAATACACCGATTGACGCGTCAATAAAGCGTCATAAGCATGAAGAACGTCTTTCTCGGCCGACTCGATGTACGTTTTGTTTCCATCCCGTTTTGCCGCGACCCACGCCAGCAATGCGCCGCGAATTTTCTGCTCGACCGTTGGATTGACGAGTTGTTTCAAACCTTCGGCGGTCGATTGTCCCCATTGGGCAGCGGTCGTCGTGGAGAATCGATGCAAGCCGACTTCAATGAATCCGAGCAAATGTTCGTTGTCGCGTGACAAGCGATAGGCCAAATCGTAGTCGTGTCGGGCTCGGTCCCAATCACATATTTTCGTCCAAAATCCAGCTCGCTCGGCGAAGACCGAAGCACAATATGCGCATTGTCCAGAAACTGCCGAACAGGTGGGAATGTCACATTCCGGTTCGTGTTTTTCGGCCCGCGCCCGTAATGCGGCCCGTCGTTCGTCGGCCAAACCTGAGGCATGGCTGGCAATACACGCCGCAAGGCCAGACGCCGTGACCGCATAAAAAGCGTTTTGCCGCTCGTCCATCAGCGTCAACCATTGTTCAGCTTCCGCTGTTTTTCCTTCGCGACACGAGGTAAACCCGTGACGACGAAAACATCCCAATTGGAGACGTTCATCCGCTTCCGCATCGCAATTCGTAAGACGCACCAAAGGCTTCGCTTCGAGGCCTTCGAGCAGCGTGCAGCTTTCCTGGCGGCATTGAGGTCGCAGTGCCACGAGGTCCTCATTGGGCGAAGGACAATTGTTGGCCAAACGGCGCAACAACATGGTCGACAGCGCTAAACCAAAGGCTTCTTTGGCCACGGATTCGCCACAATGCAAACGTTCTCTATCGAGCGTGCCATCGGCCGCTCCGTCCGCAACGCGCGCCCATTCTCGAATCAACGGTGCCAAGGCTTGGGACGCATTCACGCCCTTCAAATCAATCGGCGGAAGGTGTCGAGCCAATAAATCGTGTTGCGCAAGACTGCCGACGGGATACAAATGGGCCACCTGAGATTCATCCACCACGACGAAAACCGACGAACCAGCATTTGCGGCCTTCTCGCGCAGAGCTTCGTCGTTATCGAAATACCCGCGTGTTTGGCATACGACTCGAGGTTCGGTTCCGTGAGCAATTTCATCGAGTTGCGCGCATAATGCGAATGCCTGGTCGCGTGAAGAATCGAAGGGATTACGGGTCGTGACGACAACAATCGCGCCTTGCGCCGACTTCATGGGTGGCAAGGCCATCGGTCGCACGAAATACCCGGTACAAGCGACAAACAGCAGCACAAACGATGCGAGAAAAATTCTTTTGACATTTTTGGGCGTGCCCATCGAGCGTACGGGGGCGTTTTCCGAAATTGCCTTCACGAACCGCAAGTTTTGCGGGTCCACACCTTCCCGGCAAATCAATTCGGGCACATCTGCATCCTGATATCCGCAAATCGAAATCAGGTTCTTGCCCAGTGTAAAGGCTTCCGAAACGCTCGTCCCTCGAGCCAACGCTTGATAAAATCCCGCAGAAAATACCGCGGCCGAAGCATCATCAATCGCCCGTTTCATGCCAATGACGCAATCGACGTGTTTGGCAATCGCTTCCGCTTGCGAAGCGGAAAAACAGGCATTCAATACGACGCACCGCTGGGATTTCAAGATACCGAACAATTCCGCCAACGCGTCGGGAGAAACCGCAATTGAACCACCTCCCTGGTTTTCGAGCAACAGGGCACTCGACTCTGCTGGCGGAGGAACCTCTGGAGCGTCGTCATCGGCCGCGAATTCGCGCGTTTGGCGCGGTGATCTGCTTGCATCCACGCGCAACTGCACGCCATGCCCGCTGAAATGCACGACATCGGGTTGTTCGTCGAGCAATACGCGACTCAAATCCACAGGGCGAATCGCGAGTTCTGCCCGAATGTCGATTTGCTTTCGCTCCTTGGCGCGCTCGATTTCAGCCCGCACGTCTCGTAACTCGGCTGCAATTCGTAGCCGTCCGGTATCGAGACCATTCGCGCCGAGAAACAAGACTTTCATGTGTGCACGGCGTGCGCCAAGTTCGAGGAATGCCGATGGTGCGCTTGGCCCGAAGCGGGGTCAAGCAAATTCGACAAAAATCTCTTGCCACGCATGTCGGCTCGAGTGTACACCCGAAACGTCATGCGCGCCTCTGTGATCGCAGCGTTCGGATTGACCATCGCAATCGGCGGTTGCACTGGGTCGTCCATTCAGGCTGCGGTCCGAAACAGCCATCTTCGCGTGCTCGGCTGGACGCTTGGATCGCAAAACGCCGCTGCACCGACAGCACCGGACGCGTTTCTCATTTTGATCCCCAAAGACAAACTCGCGCCCAAACCACCAACCTCAGGGCCCAAACCATCCAACCCGGAAACGAAACCCAAAGCTACAAACGCTGGATCCGGCGCGTCGACAGCTCTTTCCGAATGCCTGCCCGCCACGTCCTTTTTGCCGTTGTCCTCGGACGAAGGCCGTATTTTGATGGCGATCCGTGGATCCGTGTTTGCGCTCGATGCGGGCAAATCACTGCCCCAACCGCTCGAAAACCCAGATCCCAATCTGCACATTGCCCGGATGTTGGCTTGGCGTTCGGCCCCGAATGGTTTGGAGGTGCTCGTGACCGGGCGAATGCGTGACGGCGACGAACTTATTTATTCGTTATTGATTCGAGGAAATCAGATTGTCGCGTCCGCACCCATGGAAGCGGTCTATGATGATCCTGCTGCGTTTTTCGCAGCCTACAAAGTGCCCCGTTGTTCCGAGGATGGCCGCACGTGTTTGCGCATTTCACGGGACGACGACGGCGCTTATGTTGAAGCGTGGTCGAAAGAAACTGCGGAATCCCCCACGACGTTGCTCCAAATGGCCGGAGCACAAGACGCCGCGTGGGACACCAAAAACCAAGGGGCAATGCTCGTTTTGCAGAATTGCCCCTGAAAAGAAGCCGGACAATACGTATGATTCGTTGGGGTTCAAAACAGTGGTCGATGTTTGGCATGTTTGCTGCTTTTTCCGTTGCTGCGTGCGGCGGAGGAGGCACGGGCGCAACGTCCGCGACGCGCGGGAGTGCCGTCCTCGAATTTCCAAAACGCGAGGTATTGAGTTCGATTGCGGCGCGGCCCGTTGGCAAAATGACGCGTCAGGCCACGGCGCAAGCTGCGGATGCCTGGACCATTGAAGCGGCGCCGGCGGTCGACAAAGCACAAGAGCTGTGGACCCCAGCAAATCCCTGGGAAAAGTTATTCGACGAAGTGGCGAAAGCAGAATCGCCCAAAACGCGATTGTCTCAAGCAATGGCATGCGCGGCGCGGGAACTCGGCCGGTTTTTCTTGAACAACAAGATCTTACCCGACGACAGTTTGCAACGCTTCATGGTTGGCGGTTGCGGCAACGTCGTTCCGGACATCGACATTCAATACTTCCTGGCGGATTTGCCGCCAAATGTTCCCGATGAGCGCTTGTTTGCCGAGGGGAGCCCCAAGAATCGCCCGAACCTGGTGGAAGCTTTGCGGCACAAACCGGATGTCGGCGGCTTCTGGTTCGGACGCCAAAACAACCTCATGACCATGTTCGTCATCAGCGCTCGCGAAACCGCACACGTGAAGCCGTTTTCTCTGATGCCCGATGAACGCGGCGAAATCATGGTCGAAGGTCGAGCGCTCCAGCCGACGCAATACTTCAATGCGTATATCAATCGAGGAACTTCGTCCGTAGCGAAATGTGAAATCGACATGTCGATTCCGAAACCCGATTTTCGAATCGTTTGTCCGGTCGACAAAAACGACGAAACCGCTTGGATTCAATTCGTTTCGGTTCCCCCCAAACGTGCCTTGGGCTCGGTTTTTTTCCAAACCCTCGTCCGACAACATCCCGACAAACAACCGCAATATGCGCCCGTACAGTACGGCGAAGCTTCGCCCGCAACCACGAATGGTCAATTCGTCACCTCCGTCTTGACGAATTTGAATCGTGCCCGCCAGCAAGCTGGTCTAACGCAATTGACGTTGGCTGCCGAGCAATCCAAAACAGCGGCTTCGGTTGCGCCGCATTATTTTTCGGCCATACACGGGGATCCTCCCGATCCGGCAAACGCGGATACAATTACCCTCGCGCTCATGGCTGGCTGGGATGTGCAAGGCATGATTCGCGGAGCGCACCTCGTTTCGACGACGGCTGCGACGCTGGATACGAGCCGGTGGCTCTCATCAGCGGTGGAAATGCCCATAGGTCGAAATACCCTTCTCGATCCAGATATCGAACAATTGGCCATTGGCCCGGTGATTTTCCAAGAGCAAAAACTGCTGAGTGCCGTCAGCATCGGATATCGATTTCATCACGGTGCCGATCACACGGACGACGAAAAGTACTTGCTCACGCGCGTGCAACAAACCCGCACGCGATTACGTTTGTCCCCGCCCGCACGCTTGGGAGGAGTGGATTTGATCCTCAATGAAGAGCTCCTCAAGGTGCATCAGGGCCAAGCTTCACCGAAAGAAGCTCTCGACGCGGCGCTCAAACGTTCCGTGGAACAATTTCAGCGCAGTATGCAAGGGTATGTGATTCAAACGTCGTCCCTCGAAGAATTGCAGCTGCCCGACGATGTATTGCATCAACCGACCTTACACCTCGATATCGGTGTGTCGCATTTCAAGCCCGAAGAAGGCGCTTGGGCCCAATACGCCATTATTGTCGTGTACGCCGTGGACAAATGAGGTTGTCCTAACGACCCGTTGAATGATGCACACGTAGGGGCGCGATAAATCGCGCCCTTTTCGAAACGCCTTCATCGGGCGCGATAAAGAAACTGTCCCAGAACTCGCGACGACATCGATCTCCGCCACCACGCGCGGGGTTGAAACCCTGGCCATTAGTCTCATTTTTTGCCAGGATCCAGAGGGATTCGTGAAGCCGCTCTGCCATTTGCGCCGTTCGACCGTCCCGTCGGAACGCCTCGGGTTAAAGAGACTGTCTCACAACTCGCGACGCCGTTCGTTTCGTACACACGCCCCGGGTTAAAACCCGGGGCTACACAATAAAAAGTCCTCCACTGCCGTTCCGGACTACCACGTTC
>JBGAOI010000297.1:0-8555 GCA_044221885.1 Polyangium sp. (in: bacteria) | reverse complement strand
AAGCTTATACCGCATTCACACGACCAGAGCGCACCATCCAAGTGCGAGCCGCATGAACGTTTGCAGAACGAGGTGGGCATGAAAAAGGCTCACCGCGAAACCGAGTCGGTTCGACAAGCTTCGGTTCCACGTGACGAGCACGGGTTCGACGCGTCATCGCGGTTTTGACACCGCTCAGTCGCCGCTCAATCGACGGACGGAATGGTTGCGCGCAGTGTGCTCGTCAAACCTCGATATGCCGCAGGGCCGCGAAAAACGAGGGCCGAGAGTTCTCGCCGCATACAGTCCGCAGCACTTTTGTGTTGCGAATTCGCCGCAATGGCGCTGATGGTCGAAGGGACGATGTTGCCATCTTCATCGACGCGAAACTTCAATGCGATCGCGTCGGCCGGCAAGATGTTGCCTTGTGCATCGCGGCAACGCGTCGTGAGCGGGTAATACACTTGCGCTCGCGCCGTTCGTTCCGCCACTCGAGCGGGCCAACCCTGTACTTCGACCGCGCCACTTTCGACCACCGAAGCTTTCTTGCCGCGAACGTTCGGCGCTGAACCTTGTGACCCCAAACTATTTTCCGCCGAGCCATCCGATTTGACGTTTGTCTCGGTGCCAATGAGTGTTCCACCATCGGGATCGGTCGCCGATGGCTCGCGTTTGGGCGCTGCGGCGAGAAGTTCCGCGAGAACGCCCGGGACGGGTTGTTGCGCCACCGGAGCCCCGCCATCCGTTCCCTCCACGGACAAACCTGGACCGCCATCCGCAGAAAACACAGACGATGCCGGCGCGGGGGCAATCGTCGCCGCAGGTTGCGCACAACCCGCAGCCACGAGAACAACTGGCCACAACGACATGCCTCGCACGACGCGTAGCCTCTCGCGAAAGGACGATGCTTGCAACCTCCTGGCCCGGGTCCTGTAGCATCGCGGCAACGTGCGCGATCTTTGGGCCATTCTTGCCATCCTCCGCCGCTCACTCCGTGGCGGCCCCGTTCGCGGATTCGCTTCCGCCATCGGCCTCGCGGCACTCGCTGGTGCCACCGCAGGCGTCCTTCCTAGCCTCGTCGGCGTCGCCGTCGGAGCCATTCTGGGACGTCCCAGCGCAAACACGCCCGGTGTTGCCGGAGCCTTTGCGCAACGAGCCTTTGCGCAACTCGTTTCCGAGACAAACCCTTGGGTCGTCATCGGAGCGACCCTTGTAGCCACGATCATCACCGTCGGCATCGCGATGGCCCAAAGTCGCAAAGGATCGGAACTTGCCGCGGAAGTCACCGCAGCTTTGCGCATCGAGCTCGTGCGATCCGCACTGTGGGCATCACCGCGAGCCTTGTCCGCAGCGGGTGCATCGGCCCTCGCCCCCAAAGGAGGTCCTCCTGCCCCGCCTGGAGCGAAAGCCCCCGCAGTGCGTGGGTTTGACGCGGTGAAACTCGTCATTGCGCGAGATGCCGCAGCCGTCGCTGATTTCGCGGTCGCGGTGCTGACGGGATTGCCGCAAGCGCTGGTCACCTTGACGGTGCTCGCCGTCGACCTGGCTACAGGTGGCGCGTGGTTTGTCTTGCTCGCAACGGCCGTCCTTTTCGTCTTGTCGCGCGTGTTGTCCGATCGCGCTTCGCGACGTGTTGCTGAACGCATGCAAGCGATGCAACGTGCCGACACGGGCGTCTTCGGATCTCTCGGTGAGATGCTCGGAGCAACGGAAGAACTGCGGCTGCTCGGAGCCCGAAATACAGCCCTCGACGAGTTCAAAGGGGCCGCGCATGGCGCTGCCGACGGACGTCGCAACTTCGCCGCCGCTTTGGCTTTGTCCGGACAAATCAAAAGCGTTCTGACCGCCATGTCGCCGCTCATGATCCTCGTGGCGATGAAACTCTCGGGGCGTACGCATGACGCAAGCGACGTCGCGAAACTTCTGCTCATCGTGCCGCTCTTGTTGGGGCGCTTCGAAGCGATCGACGGGCTGCGTTCGGGCCTCTTGGAACGGGCTCCGCTGCTGGCTTCTTTGCGTGAACTCTTGTCGCTACCTCCGCATCCACCCGAGCCTGCGGATCCCGTACCGCTT
Organism: Polyangium sp. (in: bacteria); assembly: GCA_044221885.1. Taxonomy (GTDB): domain Bacteria; phylum Myxococcota_A; class Polyangia; order Polyangiales; family Polyangiaceae; genus Polyangium. The sequence goes on along the minus strand of JBGAOI010000297.1, from coordinate 6,503 downwards.
TCGCAACTCCAAGGCAGCTCGGTCAAACTGGATAACCTGACGTATCAACCTGAAGGCAGCGATCGCGCGGTGCTCGATGGTTTGTCGCTTGAAATTCCCGCGGGCAAGATCGTCGCTATCTGTGGCGCTTCGGGTTCGGGGAAGTCCACGCTGCTTCGGATGCTGTTGCGCCTGGACGAACCTACCGCAGGCAACATTCACGTGGGTGGCGTGGCGTTGTCTCGCATTGCGCCCCGTGACTTGCCGAAGGTTTTCGCCGTGTTGGGACAAGCTTCCGTGCTCTTGGAACGGTCGGTGGAGCAGAACTTGGCGCTCGGATTGGATGCACTTCCCAACGCCGACGTGATGAAGGCGATGTTGACCAAGGTTCAGTTGGACGAACTTGCCGAAGGACGCAACGGGCGAGGTTTGTCGACGGAAGTGCGGAAGGTCCCGCCAAACTTCTCGGGGGGAGAACAACGTCGGCTGATGCTGGCGCGGATGTTGTTGCGTGACGCGCAGGTGTTGGTCCTCGACGAACCGGAAGCAGGTTTGCCCGCGGCAACGGCCGAGGAACTCCTAAAAAACGTGGTCGAATTGTCAGCGGGTCGAACGACGATTGTCGTGACGCACGCGCCGCACTTGGTCCGTTCGTCATGGAACGTGGTGCTCGACAAAGGCAAGATTGCCGCGATGGGTAGCCATGACGAACTCGTCAAAACATCCGAGATTTACCGGTCGCTCTTGGCAGAAGGAACACGCAAGGCTGCCGCAGGTCCCGGACCCAACGCAGGACCTCCGGGCATGTCGGCTCCTCCAGGCATGACGCCTCCGCCCGGAGCGATGCCTCCAGGCCCACGACCACCGATGTGATTGATTATTTTCCAGTCGCCGATTCGCCGCGCGCAGCGGTCGAATACAGAAGCGCCGCCAAAGCACCGAAAGCAATCATTCCGGAGAAGTTACTCGCACTGAACGCTGCGAATACGTGACTCACGTCGAATTTCGCCTCCATTCCCACACCCGCCACGAATGCCGCCACGAGCCCAGCAATCGCTCCGCCCGCGATGTATCCGGAACTTAGCAGCGTTCCTGGACTGAAATCGGACTCTTCCGCATTGCCACCCCGACGTCGATCCACGAGCCAGCGCACGAGACCGCCCGCAAAAATGGGGACGCTGGTCGAAATGGGCAAATAAACGCCGACGGCAAAAGGCAACGACGCAATGCCGCACAGCTCCATCATGAGCGCCAACATTACGCCAATGAGCACCAAGTCCCATGGGAGTTTTCGCGTGAGAATGCCATCGATAATCAAGGCAAAGAGACTTGCTTTGGGGGCATCGAGCTTTTTGACTTCGCGCAATCGATACGTGAGCTGGCCATTACCGGCAAGGTACCGCGTGGGAGCTCCGCCTGCCGCCGAAGGAACTTCGACGACGTCATACGATTTGCGGTCCGGCCCAAGCATCGAACCTTTCTTCGTCGCCGTATTGGGCACGGGCGCAGCCGCGTCGAGTTTTTCCGGCTCGTGCGGTACGCGTCCCCCAATGCCCGGATCAATCACGAAAGCGACTTTGCCCGCTTCGTCGACCAAATACTTTCCTTGCGGAATCGACGCGCCCGATTCGGCTTGATAAGCCACGCGATAATCTTTGCCATCGGGGCCTTTGTCCATTGTTTGCGTAATGGCCGCGGGCGGTATCGGGGCTTCGTAGGTTTCTGCCGCTCGCGTCGTATACGATTTGTTCAAAAAGAGCAGCGTCGTGCCAATGACGAGAGCGCTCGTAATGACCCCAACTAGCAATCCAATTTGTTGCCGATAAGGTGTCGCCCCAATGAGAAACCCTGTTTTCAGGTCTTGGCTCGTGGCGCCACCATTCGATGCGGCAATACAGACGATCGCCGCCGTCGACAAAGCCATGGCTCGATAATCGACGCCAACCCAGCCCATGGCCAAAAACAAGAGGCAAGTGATGAGAAGCGTGGCGACGGTCATGCCCGAAATGGGATTGGATGACGACCCGATTTCACCACAAATACGTGAAGAAACCGTGACGAAGAAAAACCCGAACAGCATGATGAGCACAGCCGACGGAAACGTAATGCCCAACATCGGGGCGAGCCAAATTCCGAGAAGCAAGGCAATGGATCCATAAAGAACGAACGAAAACGGCAAGTCCCTTTCGGTGCGGGGAACAGAAGCATTGCCCGCGCGGCCCGCACGGAAGCTCTTGATTCCACTGCGAAATGCCTTGACGATCGTCGGGAGAGCGCGGCCCAAACTGATGAACCCGCCAGTCGCGACCGCCCCTGCACCAATGTACAAGACATAACGACTACGAATTTCGTTCGGCGCCATGTCGCGAATCAATTTCGTCGCGGGGAACAGCGGAACATCGAGGTGATCGCCAAAAAAGGCAATCATAGGAATGAGGATCAAATACGCGAGAACACCACCTGCCATCATGATGCTCGCTGTACGTGGACCAATGATGTAACCCACGCCGAGCATTTCTGGAGACAATTCGCCGCCAATGCTCGCGCCCTTGAACGCCGAGAAACGATAATCCGGGTTCATCTGAAAAAACTTCAGCGGGTCACCCACGAGTTTGTAAAGAAAACCCATTCCAAAACCGGAAAAGACCGTTTTGGCATTCGTCCCACCCGTTTCGCCCACGATGAGCACGTCGGCACACGCCGCACCTTCGGGATACTTGAGCTTTCCGTGCTCTTCGACGATGAGGCCATGCCGCAAAGGGATCATCATCAAGACGCCGAGCAATCCGCCGAGAACGCTCAGAACGAGCACTTTGGCGGCAGGCAAGTCGTATCCCATCAAGAGGAGCGAGGGCAACGTGAACGCCACACCGGCCGCGATGGATTCGCCTGCGGAACCCGTGGTTTGAACGATGTTGTTCTCCAAAATCGTCGCACGCCCAAATAACCGAAAAATCGTGATTGACATGACGGCGATCGGGATCGATGCCGATACGGTCAAACCCACCTTCAACGCCAAGTACACGGAAGAAGCTGCGAAAACGACGCCGAGAAGTGCCCCGAGCGCGACAGCTCGCACGGTGAGTTCGCGCGGACTGTCGTTGGGCGAGACGTACGGTTCGTGAGGAGCGCGGTCAACTGCAGCGGATTCAGCGGGAATTTGATCAGCAGACGCGGTCATGATCAAGACGCTACCAGAAAGTCTGCACGCCAAGCGAGACGGAAAAGCGATCTACGTATCGAAAAGCGAAAGCTGCTTTTGCGGACGTCGAAACGTCGACGGCACATCGCTCGAAATGCGATCATGGTTCAATCCCAAACGAGCGCAATGGGTTTGGAACAATTTTTCGATCATCGTCCAACGTGGGCCTTGTCCAGAAAAACGCGCTCCGAATGCGCTTTCATTCATTTTTCCGCCCCGCATTTCGAGCACCGCGTTCTTCACTTTGTTGACCCGCAATGGATACGCTTCTTGCAGCCGCTCTTCGAATACGGGAAGCACTTCGGCCGCGAGGCGCAAGGGTTGGCAAAAAGCAAAGGAGGCTCCGAATTCTTTCGCGCGTTCGAGCAATTCTGGAACGTCGGTATCGTTCAGGCCGGGAATGATGGGGGCAATGGCAATTCCTACAGGAATTCCAGCATCGGCGAGGATACGCATGGTCGAAAAACGTTGGCTGGTTTTGGCAGCCCAAGGTTCAATCTTGAGTGAATCCTCGTCGTTGGCAAATGGAATGCTCAGAAAAACTGTCGCTCGGGCCCGACGTGACAATTCCGCCAAAAGAGACGCATCCCGCGCGACAAGGCGACTTTTCGTGATGATCGACACGGGGTTTTGAAAGTCCAAACAGGCTTGCAAACATTGGCGGGTAATTTCGTAATTGGCCTCGATGGCTTGATAACAATCTGTATTGCCAGAAAAAACGATGTTTTCACCAGACCACGAAGGACGCAAAAACGCTTCACGAAGGAGTTCAGCGGCATTCGTCTTGACGACGATTTTGCGATCGAAGTCCGTTCCGGCGCCAAACCCTAGATATTGATGGCTCGGACGGGCATAACAATACGCGCAGGCATGAATACACCCGCGATACGGATTGAGGCTGAAACGAAATGGCAAATCGGGGCTGTCATTTTCGGAGAGAATGCTCCGAGCCTTTTCCTCGAAAATTTGCAACGTCGCGTCTGGCCTTTCCTCGAGCCATTCCACCTGAGTCGACGACCACGGATTGGGCGGATTTTGAACGGGACGCGTCACGATGTTTCCTTCTACGCGGGCAAGACGCGGCGAACCACGGTTTCCAGTGCGTCGATGAAACGAGGACGAGCCCCAACAGCTTTGGCTCGTAAAACCCGATCAATGCCCGCCTTTTTTGCAATCGTGTGGGCTTCGATGTCCAAATCGTACAAGGTTTCGACATGTTCGGCAACAAACCCGATGGGGGCAATCAAAACACTCTTCGCGCCCCCAGACGCGAGTTCCGAAAACGTTTCCGCCAAATCGGGCCCGAGCCAAGGTTCGTTGCTGGCGCCTTGACTCTGAAACGCAATCCGCACCGAATACCCTCGAGGCTCAAAACGTGCGGCCACAACGCCCGCCATTTCGCGGAATTGCTTTTCGTACGCGTCACCCGAAGCAATTACCCGCTTGGGCAAACTATGCGCCGATAATACGATGGGAATCGTCTTGCGCTCGTCTTCATTCACCGGGGCAAACGCTTCGTCGATGGTCTCGACAAACGCGTCGATCAAGGCCGGCTCCATGCCCCATGCCGGAACACCCACGACGCTCAATTCAGGATGTTTTGACGCCGCTTCGCGCAGGGACGCGTGATAAATGTCGACGGATTGCGGCGCGAGAGGCAAAGAAATGACCGTGCGAATGCCGCGTTCGACCAATCCTGCGACAATTTCGGCGGGATAAGGATGCCAAAGCCGAGACGTAACGACGACGGGAAGCCCAAGGCGAGATTCGAGGGCCTGCGCTTGGGCCGATGTAATGGCCATCAGGGGCGATCCGCCAATGCGTTCGAAACGATGCTTGACTTCCGCAATGAGTTCGGGCGGTGCTGGACGGCCGCGACGAATGTTGTGAATGAACGCGGGCAAATCATCGAGGTTCGAAACGGTGCCATGGCATGAAACGACGACGGCGATGGACATGGGGGCGAAACATAGCGTGCGTCGGCGTGGATGCTACCCAAGATTTTAAAATGGTGCCCCTTGACACGACTTGGGATGTTATCTTGAGCCGATGATGAAACCTTCGACCCATTTTGCTGGAACGACATTGCTTACGCTCACCCTGGCCACACTTGGCCTCGGATGCTCGTCGCCCAAGCCCGACGACAAACTCGATTGTCCCGCAGCACCTGCCATTGCCAAAGATGGCCCAAAACTGCTTGCGGGAAACGATTGCGACCCGCTTGTGCCAACGCAATGCGGATTTCCTTTTCCGTCGAACGTTTGGCTTGCAGATGACGCGACCACCGTGACCAAGAAACGGGTGGCTTTCGGCGCAACGACGTTGCCGGTCGTCTCGAGTACCGGGAAAAACATCGACCCTGCAACCTGGGCCAATCGCGACGGATTTTCGCCCGGCCAAACCATTCTCACCCACCTCGAAGGCGCAACCGTCACCGGCGTTGCGTCTCAGGATACCATCGATCTCTCGGTCAAGGACGATTCGCCCACCATTGTGATCAATGCTGAAACGGGAGAACGAATCCCGCATTTCGCGGAACTTGATTATTCCGTAACCACTGAACCCGATGAAGACCGCTCCTTCATGATTCGCCCCGTGGTACGATTGGCCGACGCTACACGTTACATTGTCGCGATTCGCAAAGTGCAAGACGCGTCGGGAACGGTATTGGCGCCAACGACGGAGTTCAAAGCATTGCGAGACAATGTCGCCTCGTGCGAAGCAGCCACAAATGCACGGCGCGAGTTGTACGCCGACATTTTTGCGAAATTAGAAAAAGCTGGGATTCCTCGTAAAGACTTACAAATTGCCTGGGATTTCACGACGGCAAGCACGGAAAATACGACCGGCTGGATGCTCGCAATGCGTGACGATGCGCTCGCCAAAGTGGGCAAAGACGGCCCTGAATACAAGATCACGAGCGTCGAGAACTTTACCGTTGCCGAGAATTCGCGCGTGGCGCGGCGAATTCATGGCCTGATGACCGTACCTTTGTACCTCAACCAACCCGGCCCGGGCGCGCATTTGATGTTGGATGCCAATGGCAAACCCATGCAAAATGGAACGGCGGATTTCGAATTCGTGGTGCACGTACCGCACGCCGCAACGCAAGGCAAGAAGCTGGCACTGTTGCAGAATGGTCACGGTCTTTTGGGAACCAAGTTCGAAGGGCAAAACGGATTTTTGGCAGAACTTGGCAATCGACACGACTATCTGCCATTTTCGGTCGATTTCGTCGGCATGGCCGAAGATGATGAAGCTTTTATTCGCGATGGCATCGTGGCCGACATTGGCATGTTTCAACGATCCGTAGATCGTCAAC
>JBGAOI010000296.1:8341-8604 GCA_044221885.1 Polyangium sp. (in: bacteria) | reverse complement strand
GCTGGTTATTACGACCAAGCGCATCTCATTGCCGATTTTCGGGCCATCGCCGGCGCGACCCCTCGCGCGTTCCTGGGCGAACTCTCTGCGGCATCACCCATTGGCTGACGCCGGTTGTCAGGAACAACGACCGGCTCGCTACGCCCCTGCAATTATCCCTCTGCCCAATGGGCACTTATGAGCCTACGCCCCTGGCCCCGGACGTTTTTCCCGTACATAATCTTCAATCGACCAAACATCTGGCAAAAGCTTGCGTGTCGTTT
>JBGAOI010000296.1:0-8331 GCA_044221885.1 Polyangium sp. (in: bacteria) | reverse complement strand
TTGTAAAACTCGGGCGCGAAGATCCGCATGAGCAATCTTGGCGGAGCTTTCCATTGATAGGGCCGATGGTACACGTTGCTCAAGGCATTGCAGACATCGGTGCCATTCCACAATCCGGCCACGAGATTGATGCGTTTTCCTGCATGTTCTGACGGATTGGCGAATACTTTTGCCGCGGCACGTCCAATGTCGTGTACGGCGATATACGGCAATGCGGTTTCTTTGGAGACAAACCCGCGAATGGATTTGCGTCCTACAGGGAGAAACTTGGTGCCGATGTTATCGAGAAACGTTCCTGGACCGAGAATGGTCCAAGGCACGGAAGATCGAGCAAGGGCCATTTCGATTTCAATTTTGGAATCGACGTGTGGAACGCCCGTTTTTTGGTTTTTCCCGTCCAGAATCACGGTGGAAAACACAAGATGCGCGACGTTATTTCGTTCGCCGGCAAGGAGAATGGCTTTGCCTTGTTCGACTTCGGCGCGTGGCGATGCGCCCTTGTAATCGGCTGTCCAGGGTTGCGTCACGGCAAACACGGCGCGAGCTCCGGCGAAGGCAGCCATCAACGATTCGGCGTTGGCCAGATCGGCCTGAACCATTTCGACGCCACGGGATTCGAGCGCGCGCGATTTCGGATTTTTTGTGTCCCGCGTCAAACCGCGCAAAGGCCCCTGCCCCGTCGCCAAGAGCGCATCGATGACGGCACCACCTTGCTGACCCGTCGCTCCACAAATGACCAACATGACAAAACTCCTCGACGCTCGATAAGGCTCGACGTGATGGGAATGGTATCACGGCAGACCGTGAGGTGAGAAGAAACTTTTGGGATCCGGGACTGGGTGCGGCGGTTTTTCCGTTGGACCTTTTCACTTCGTTTCCGAAACGCACGTCGTCATGGTTATCACGGCGTACGCAGTGGCCGCGTCGGTCATGTACGTAGTGGCACGCGCCGAATCGGAATTGACGGATCGGCCGAGCCACGAGCGGTTTGGCTGCTGATTCCTGGCGATCCACGAGTTAGCAAAGTGCGTGGCATTTTTTCGCGAAAGGTCTGCTCGTGGCAAACGAAAGGTCAGCGGCGACGAATTTTGCTTTGGCAATTGTCGGCCCAAGTGATACCCCTCGATGATGGCAATCTGGCGAAGAACCTTCCTGTCCGTAATGGCTGCATTCGCGCTTCTTTCCGTTACGGGAAAAGCCCGGGCCGATCACGAAATCATGCTGGTTCTGCTCGGTGTCGGAACGCCGCTCGCCCAGAGCACGCTCATGCCGGGTTATATCTCGACGATTTATTATGCAAAACATCCCGAAAAAAGGCTGCCCCGTGCATGGATGGTGATGAACAGTGTTTCCGGGGTCATGGCCGGAACTCTGGGCACTGTGCAATTCGCCGTCGGCGTGGCCGAATCCAAGGGCTCGAGCGACAAGCGTCAACTGCGCCCGATTATCATTGGTGCAGGAGCTCTCACCATGCTAGGCAGCGGCATTGTCATTGCTGCATCGTATGTGTTACGCACGCGACCGATCAAATCGCATCCTGATGTCTCGGTCCTGCCCATGGCCAGCGGAAGCCCGCAGAATCCCGTCGCGGGTATCATGATGACCGGTCATTTTTAAGTAGAAAAAAAGACGTTGTGCGCACAGGTCATGCGACTCGCGTCAACCTGACGGCGTGAAAACTGGCCCCTTTGCGCTTGGGTGTACGAGCAACTCGGTATGGCTTGCGTCAAGGCGATTCCGTCGACGTAGCCCTTTCACGGGAAGGTGCTACCGTGGCGACAAACATGGCCTCGTGGTCGTCGAGGCTCTCGAGCAAGCGCATATCTCCGTGACGAAAAATAGTTTTTCAGGAAAAATTCAGCGACTCTTGGCCCAGCTCGCGCAAAACTGGTTGGTTTTGATCTCATTGCTCGCGCTCTACGTCATTTGGGGCTCGACGTACCTCGGCATGCATATCGCGCTCGAGACGTTGCCGCCGTTTTACATGGCCGGGGTGCGCTTCATCTGCGCGGGCGGCATTCTTTACGTGGCGCTGCGGCTGCGCGGAGATGCGCCCCCATCGCGGAAGCAATACGCCTCGGCGGCACTCATTGGCACGCTACTGCTTGCCGGCGGTAATGGGCTCATCGGCATTGGGATGCAACGCAAGTGGGTCAGCTCGGGCGTTTCGGCGGTCATTGCATCGACGATGCCGCTTTGGGTGGCCGTGCTCGGTAGCGGAGGAGCGTACCTGGCGCGACGCACGGGTCGAAAAGGCGCGGATGCTGCCCCGTCACTCGGCGAGTGGGCGGGGCTTCTCGTGGGATTCACGGGCGCGGCACTGTTGCACCTCGACGGGGCGCTCGGCGGCTCGGGCGGCGGTATTCTGCTCGTTATGGTGGCGCCATTGTCCTGGGCGCTCGGTTCGCTGCTCAGCCGATCGCTTGATCTCCCCAAAGGCATGATGGCTTCAGCGGCGCAGATGCTCTCGGGCGGCGTCGTGATGATGCTGCTCGCGCCATTGCTTGGCGAATCGTTGCCCACGGCGCCTTCGGCCCGGTCGCTCGCGGCGTTGGTGTATTTAACGGTCGTCGGCTCGATTGTGGCGTTTTCGGCGTACGGGTATTTGATCCGAAACACGCGACCCGCCATTGCAACAAGCTACGCGTACGTCAATCCATTGGTGGCGATTGTGCTGGGAATCTGGCTCGGAGGCGAACATGCTTCGGCCTTCACGTGGCTCGCGGCGCTGGTCGTGATTTCAGGCGTGGTGATCGTTTCCATGGCCCGGGCGAAACCGATCCCTTCCGCGGGTGTGGTGCAGGCATCGCGCGTGGAGTGAAGTCGCCGCGAATAAATGGGTGAACGATCGGCGCAAATCCGACAATGGCTAGGCCAGCATTACGGCAATGGCACGTTGGTCGCACGGACGATGGGGAAAATCGAAAATGCAACGTCATCGTTGAATACAAGCGTTCGATATTGATCCGGAAAGCTACGGAGGATCGTTCGCGTGAATCCTCCCACCGTATCTGATACGTTCGTGTGACGTCTCATGTAAACCTCGACCGCGACGCGAACATCAATGAACTGCATTGTTCACGGTGGCTTTTGCACCTTGATGTCGCGGCATAAGGCGTGCTATTCGAACAAACATGACGTTCTCACGAAAATACATCTGGGCTTTCATGGGCATGTTCTTTCTCGCCGGATGCGGCGACGATAACAACCAGAATCCTCCAACCGGAGGAAGCGGAGGAAGCGGGGGCAGCGCTGGGAGTGGCGGCAGCGCCGGGGGCGGCATTCAAATTGAAAAGCCGGAAGACGCTATCGAAGGGCAATACATCTTTTTTCTCGATGACAAAAACGTCAAGGCCGATCAAGTCAAAGCGATTGCGGACGAATTGCTGGCAAAACAAGGCGGCGTCTTGTTGCAGGTTTATGATTCCGGCTTGGTGGGTTTTGCGGCGAACAACCTCGATGATACCAAAGCGTTGGCCATGGGTGCAGATAGTCGCGTCGTGGGTATTGGTCAGGATTGTCGAGTTCAACTACAGGAAACGCAAACGAACGCGAGCTGGAACCTCGATCGTTTGGACACGCAAATGCTTGCGCTCGATGGTAATTACACGTATTGGGCGGATGGCACGGGCGTGCACGTGTATGTCATTGATTCAGGCATTCGCGCGACGCACCAGGAATTCGGGGGGCGAGTTACCGGAGGCACGACGTTCGTCAATGATGGCCAAGGCACGAACGATTGCAATGGGCACGGCACGCACGTTGCGGGAATCATCGGTGGAGCGACGTATGGTGTCGCGAAAAACGTGACCTTGCATCCGGTGCGTATTGCTGATTGCAATGGGCAAAGTGCGGCGAGTACATTGCTTGCAGCTGTATCATGGATCGATAATGAAAAACGCAGCAAAAGCAACGGGCTGATGCAACCGTATCCGATGTTGGTCAACGTCAGCTTGACCGTATCGAAGTTTTACCAGCTCGATACGGCGGTTCGCAATTCATCGGTTTTCCTCGATATTCCGTATATCGTTGCGGCGGGAGATACCAACAAAGATGCCTCCGTGTTCAGCCCGACGGGTCCGATCGAAATCATCACCGTAAGTGCGACGGATAAAACCGATACGCGCGCGCCGAATGCGAATTTCCAGAGCTTGGTGCAATTATTTGCGCCGGGCGTCGATATCGTTTCCGCATCGAATGCCGACGACACATCCACGACAACGAAAAGCGGTACGTCCATGGCGACAGCTCATGTTTCTGGCGTTGCTGCAATGTACATGCAAACGCATCCAGGCTTGAAATCCGAGGAGTATCGGACAGCGCTGTTGACTGGCACGAGCAAAAATCTCGTCAATGATCCCAAGGGCGCGCAGAATGGCCTGCTGAATTCGACCTTTGCGGATTACAAGCTAGGCTTTCAAGACTTCAAGGTTTGGGACGTGAATGGCCAATATACCGATGCGGGGGGAACGTTGCTGAATGACATGTATTGGCAATCCCTTCAATTCGTGGACATGAACGGCGATAAGAAACTCGACGTCTGTCAACTGAATATGAGTGGAGTTCAATGCAGTCCAAGCAATGGAACGGCGTTCGACCTCGCGACGTTCTGGGTCGACCCCGTCGTCGTGGATTGGCAAAATGACTCGACCATTTGGCAAACGGGACATTTTGCCGATGTCACGGGAGACGGCAAAACGGATTTTTGTGTTCGTTTTGCAACGGGCATTCGTTGCGCAATCTCGGACGGCACCAAATTCGCTCCTTACGCGCAATGGGATACGCTTTTTAATAACGGACTCGAGTGGGACGACGGTCCGTGGTATCATCAAACGATTAGCTACGTGGACGTCAATGGCGACAAGAAAGTCGATCTTTGTGGTCGCGGAATCAATGGCATCTATTGCGGACTTTCGGATGGCACGAAATTCGTTTCGCCTTCGGTGTGGACGCCAAACGCATTCGACGATCTCGGTGGTTGGGGCCAATTCCCAAGCCAATGGGCGACGGTCAAATTCGCAGATGTCAATGGCGATGGCAAAATGGACGTCTGTGGTCGAGCGCCGCTCGGAATCATCTGTGGCGTATCGACCGGCACGTCCTTCAACGTGTCGCAATGGGATACGACGTTTGCCGATAGCGGTCCATGGGACGACAGTCAAGCATATTGGGGGTCGATTGCTTTCCCCGATGTCAATGGCGATCGCAAAGCGGACGTTTGCGGTCGTGGGCCCAATGGAGTCGTGTGTGCATTGTCGACGGGAACGAAGTTTGAATCGCCGCAATTGTGGGAAGGTCGATTCTCGGATGCTCAGAGCTGGAACTCGCAGTCCTTCTATTACGAAACCTTCCGTTACCCCGATATCAATGGCGATGGCAAAGCCGACCTCTGTGCTCGCAGCGGCGATGGTTCGGAATGCGCTTTGTCCAACGGTTCGAAATTCGCGTTTCGCTCGGTATGGGCTCCGCGATTCAAAGACGAACCGGGTGGTTTCCAGTCGAGCTTCCCATACTGGAAGACGATTGCGTACCCGGACATCAATGGCGATGGCAAAGCCGACGCCTGCGGACGCGGCCCCAATGGATACGAATGCGGCGTCGCGCCTTGAAGTACCATAACGTCGATACGGCACTTCCCTCGTAAACGTCGCCTCGCCTCCCGCCGGAAGGACTTTCCGTGTCATACAAAGTCATGGCCCGGCATTCGTCTCCGTGCTTCTAGGCGTTTCCTGCAAGGTTTTGCCCCGAAGCCCCGCAGCGGTCTCCATCCGTCCCGACAAACGATCCCGACAAGGCCATGATTTTCCTGATCAACGCCTCCTGAGCCTTCACGGTGTCATGCCGCGTAATGGCCCAGCGCTACGCGCTCTTCCAAAAAGATGACAACCAGCGGTCTTCGGAACACCTCCCAACCGCATTTCTTCATGACTTGCCCATAAGGAACCAACTCATGCATCGATTGCGAACTTTCTTGCGGATGACCGCGTGGGGCGCCTCCTCTGTGCTACTTTGCCCGGGTATTTGCTTGGCCACGGACGAGCCACCATCGATCTCCGCCGATGATCTCGCCGAAGCGAAAACCCTACGTGACAAGGGCCTCGAGCTCTTCAAGAAAAAAGAATACGCTCAATCCGTTGAATTTTTTCAAAAAGCATTGGCTTTACAACGCACCGCGGGCGCCATGGCCCAAATGGCTTCGGCGCTCAATGCCCTCGGTCGTTATGACGAAGCCTTGCGCTGGTACGAAACGGTGCTCGTCGAATTCCCCAAAGCTTCTGACAAACTTCGTCGTACCGTCGACGGTGAAATGAAAGAGCTCGTCGCCAAGGTGGGAACGATTGCCGTCGAAGGTGATCTCATCAAAGGCGCCCGGCTTTTTATCGATAACCGGGACGTCGGCGAATTGCCGCTCCAAGCGCCCGTGCGTGTGCTTGGAGGCATGCACGATGTACGCGCCGAAAAATCAGGCTTCACTCCGATGAAAACAACGGTCGAGGTGAATGCGGGCAAACCCAGCGTCGCCAAATTGGTCGCCAAAGACCGCGAAGCAAAACTCGAGATTCGGGAAAAACACAATTGGGTTTTGCATGTCGAACTCGATGGCGTCGACATTGGGCTTTCGCCCTTGTCGAAAATGGTCTTGGCCGGTGAACATCGCATTCGCTTGCGCGGTTACATGCAGCCCGATGCCTTGGTTTTATGCGAAACACCCGGCGAACCCGTCGATTTGGGAGCGCGCATGGAATCGGACGAGCAAGTCGTGAACGTCGGACTTTTTGAAACACAAAACGTCGAGCTTTCGGCCGAGGACATGGATGCGTCGCTCCACATTGAATCGACGCCGCTCGGAGCAACGTTGTGGATCGATGGTCACGACGCCGGCAAAACCCCGTGGGATGGTCGATTGGCCTTGGGAGAACACGCCATTGAAGTGCGCAACAGGGGTTTCTATTTGTCCAAGCAAACGGTGACCCTCGAGCGGCGCAAACAGCGCGAGCTTTCGGTCGTGCTGGAACGCGAGCCCGATCGAGCGGCCGAGGAGCGAGCCCTACGGAATGCGAAGATTGGCGTCGGCCTCGCGTATGGCCTGGGTGGCGTGGGATTGGGGATGTTTGCCGTGGCCGGTGGATTGTTCGTCAGCAACGTCAATGCATTAAAAACCAATTGCCCCCAGCAACAATGTCCCTCGACGGAGGCAGGAAGGCTCGAAACTGTTGACAATTTGGGCACCGTTTCGACGCTTGGTTTGGTCGTCGCCGGCATTGGCGCAGCGGCGGGTACGACAGTGTTCTACTTGACCCGTACGCGACCCGAAGAACGCAAAAAACCCGCAACGCCGACCATGGGCGTCAGCGTGGGCCTCGGCGGCTTGGGTTTTCAAGGGAGGTTTTAATGAAATCGTTGCGTATTCTGGCGATGTTGCTTTGCTGCATCGTTTCGTGGTCCTGCAGTTCGGTCTACGGCATTGACGAATTCAACGCGGCGAAATGCCCCGAGGCGAGAAGCGCTGTACGGGGAACGAGCCGGAGCAATGCGTGAACGGTCTGTGGCGATCCGCAGGGGTATGCGATATGGCGTATGCGCGGGCGAGTGTGGGCCGGGGAAGCGTTGCTTTGGGAACCCGACGCAACAAGGCTGCCCCCGCAACCACTTCCGCACGCCGGGTGGAACCCGACGCACGACGAACCTCTTGCTTTTTGAAGAACAATCGTGCAACGATGCCGATCATGCGCCATTTTTTCGGACGATCCTTGGTTCTCGCATTGCCCTTGGCCCTGGCTTTTTCCACAACGACCCATGACGCACATGCCTTCTGCGGGTTTTACGTCGCGGGCGCCGATGCCAAACTCTTCAACAACGCCACCATGGTCGTGATGATGCGTGAAGGCACGAAAACTGTGCTTTCCATGCAAAACAATTACCAAGGACCGCCCGAAGACTTTGCCATGGTCGTGCCCGTGCCGATCGTGCTCAAGGAAGACAACGTCAAAACGCTCCCCGCCGATATTTTTGATCGCGTGGACAAACTCGCTGCCCCGCGCCTCGTTGAATACTGGGAGCGAGATCCATGTTATGAGCCTCCGCCGCCACGAGAATACGAAGGCGATATGATGATGGCGCCTTCGATGCCACCCTCAGAAGAAGCTCCGCCGCCTCGTGGAGTCGGTGTTACGATCGAAGCGAAATTCACGGTCGGCGAATACGAAATCGTGATTCTCAGCGCCAAAGATGCCACGGGCCTCGAAGAATGGCTCATCGACAACAAATACAAGATTCCTTCCAGTGCCGCGCCTTTGCTCAAGCCTTACGTGCAAAGCGGCATGAAGTTTT
>JBGAOI010000295.1:0-8633 GCA_044221885.1 Polyangium sp. (in: bacteria) | reverse complement strand
TTTTCTGGCCGTCGTGTGGAGCTGCGCAAAAACGCGAAATATCCGAAGGTCTCGATGAAATCTTCGTCGAAGACGAAAACATGGCTTTGGTTGGGCTGGTTGCGGCCGATCGCGCAGCGAAAAAATAGGTTTTTCTCGGCGTATCAATTCTTCGCGGCGTTTCCCGCGGCACCCGTGCGATCGACGTACGTTACTGTGCCAATTGCCAACGCGCGTAGAGATTCTCGACGCGATTCGTATTGATCCTGCCAGGGGTGCACTTCCGCGATGATGCGTGCGCGAAACTTACGAAACATCGGAAGCTTCTTGGCAATGTCTTGTGGTGCGTACCCGACAAACGGTTGATTGTCTTGGGACATTCGTAGAAGCATACGCAAATACGTTCCTCCAAGCACTTCGCGCTTTTGATAATGACGCCCTCCAAGCAAAGCTCGTTCGGCTTGAACGTCGAGCGCGTCTGCGGGCAAACTTTTCTTGTCTCGGGCAAACGCTTCGCGAATTCGATTCGACAAACCTTCGGGCACGACCGGCGCGTACGAAGTGTTGCCGCGGGCCAAGAACTTTTCTGCCGCTTCCACGGCATTTTTCAGGAGTTCATCGGTGGGACCGACCAACGGCGCTGCGGCTGTGGACAATGCCCGCAAGACCTCCAATTCGTCAAACGGCATTTCGACTTCGCATCCCACCAAAATAATTGGCGTCGCGAATTTGCCGTCCTCGAGGATCGCTTCGTCCATCAATTCGCCGATGCGCGGTTCGTCGGCCCGATCTCCCTTGGCTACGATCTCGAAAATTTCGCGGCGATCTTCGATTTCCCAGGCTTCTTTGCCGGCCAATACATCGTCAATGCCTTTGTCCGGGCCGCGTTCGGCCAAGTCCTCGAGAATTTGCTTCCAAGCCTCGACGCGACGAATACGCGGCACGAAGGATGGATCGAACCACACGAGATGCAAGAGTTCGCGACTGACGCTTGGTTTGTCTTGGCCGGGTTCGTCGGCGGCGATGATTGACCGTAATTCTCGGCGCGGGGCACTCCACGGACGAACCCCGGCGGCTTCGTTCGACGCTGCGAGTGCACCACCATCCGATGGCGGCTCTTTTGGCATATTGAGCGCCGCGGCGGCTGCTGCGGCGGCCTGCGTGCCCAACGTTTCCCTCTGCGCCGGGCCGCTCGATCCGCTACCTGCCCACGGACTGCCCGCAGAGCCACCACTCTCGATGTGGGGCCCCGACAATGCCATCGGCGGCGCCATGATGTGTGCCGGAGGCGCAACCATTGGAGGTGGAGGCGCAGACGGCGTGGGTGCTGGGGGAATGGGCGGAGCTGACGGGACAAACGGAGGTGTGGCAAGTGAAACAGGCGGTGCGCCAGGGGCCGGGGCGACTGGTGTTCCTGGTAAAACGGGCCGCGGCGAGGACGACACACCCGATGACGAGGCACTCGGTGGCGGAATCGCTGGAGGTTTGATGTTCGGAACGCGAGGCGCAGCTTGCGTCGTGGTTGGTGACCAAGTGGGACGCGGTGGTGGCGCCGCAGGAGCCTGGGGAGGCGCGGCAGCGTTTGGAGCGTAAAACGGTAGGTCATGCGACGAACGCATTGGTTCACGCGGTGGCGGCGGTGGCTCGGGATCGTGTTTCGCTGCAAAAGGCAAGGCTGCACTGACGGGCAGTAATGACCCCGTCGTCGTAATCGTCTCCATGATGTGATCGTCGTCATCATCAATGTTATCTGCCGCGTTCAGGTTCAACGCTTTGGAAAGGGCGCCCCAAGTCATTTCGAGCCCCGGTGCTTCCATGCCCACGACAACTTGTCCGGGTTCGTCTCGGTGCGCCAACGGCACGTGTGCGCGCCACGTCAATGTGGCAATGCCCCGATCGGTATCGATCCACAATGAATCGGCGCGAGGCGTCGCGCGTTGCGCTGGCCCGCGCCCGCGATCGACAAAAATCGCCGGTCGAAATCCAGGCAAACTCGTTACCAACCGCGCGTGTTCAGGGTGCAAATTTTCGAGGACGATTCGTTCATTTTCGCGCAAAACCGATAACAATTGGTCGGAAGGCGCGGCGTTGTAATACGCAGCGCTCGGACCATCGAGCCCTTCGGCGACTGCTTGTGGTGCACGTGCAATCAAGTCGGCGCGGGAGGGCCATGTCGCCGCAATTGGCCCAAACCCGGTCGGCGGAATGAATTCATCAACATTCGATACGTGCATACCCACGGGCTGAAGGTTTGGCACAGTGCGGCGCCCATACGAATCACGTGCGTCATGACGAACACCCACGGGATTGTTCGTTTGGGGACCGCCCCCTGCGCGTTCCCAGGTCAAGCGCATGCGTGAAAACCGTTGCCCCTCTTGCAGGCTTCCATCGGGCAAAAACGTCCGATCGCAAAAGACTTCGATCGACTTGTCGACATCGCCCACGACCAGCCGCGCAACAAGAGACCGAACGACTTGCTTGTTCGGCGCGTACGCATAACCCACGAGCGTCACTTCGGGCCGCATTTTCATCGGCATCAGATCGCTCGACGCCCGCACGCTACGATTCGGATCGTCATCCCAATGATCGTCCGCTTCGTTGATGGCTTCTTGTTCCGGCGCGACAACGGCTTCTCCCGGCCTGAGCCAGAACGTCGTCTTGCAGACGACCGTCAGGACAAACGTGCCGCGTTGTTGAAAGGTACAAGAGCCCGTACGTACGGGACCAACCGAAAGAACCTGCATCGCGCGCAGACTACCTCAAAGTCTCACGGCCTTGGTCGAGAATCGTCGGGGAAAATTTTGCGCTTGAAGCGATGCTCACGATGTGCGCATGCGCGTGGCCAGGTCGAGCAGGCCTTGGGCTGTCCCGCCATTACCAAGGGCTTGATTGATGCCGCGACATGCCGTCCAACATTGCTGACATTGGGAAATCTCGTCCTGTTTCTTTTGTAGACGCTGATATAGCTCGGACAAACGAGCTTCGCGGACGTTGCCCACGGATTCATTGATACGTTCGATACAGGGCGATACATTTCCCACGTGATCGATATTGAATCCGGTTTTTCCGGCGCTACACGTGGGCATCGAGGTTTGGGTCAAGAAATCGTCGATCCGCGCAAAATAATCGCGGAAATAACGAAGATGTGGATACTTTTTCCAAAGTCCCAGCACGTGTTCGGTCACGCCCGTAGGGGGCATTTGATCCGGTCCGTCTTTGCCGCGCCGATATCCCGAAATCGACAACAACGTCAATTGATGCCCCACACCATGGTCTTTGCTTTGCTGCAAAAGAGCTTCGAGATCCCGCCAATTGTTCTCCATGAGCACCGTCATTACATGGACTTGTTTTCCGCCACGAGGTGCAGTTTGTCGCAAAATATCGACAGCTTTCCAAGCGCGATCGGTTGCTCCAGCCAAACGCCGTTTCCCATCGTGCCGTGCGGCTTCGGGATAATCGATCGATACATTGCCGTGAGTAAGGCCGGCATTCCAAAGAGCCTTGGCTTTTTCTTCCGTGACGAACCAGCCATTCGTAAAAAGCGCCGTAATGTGCTTTTTCGACAACACGCGGACAATGTCCACGATATCGGGTCGAGCCAGCGGTTCGCCGCCTTCTACCGAAATGACAAAACAACCAAGTTCTGCCAGTTCGTCGGCGAGGCGCGTGTATTCGGTGAGGGACAATTCTTGCTTTGGAGGGGCAGGATGCGGCCAAAAGTCGCAAAAACTGCACTCCATGTTGCATCGATTCGTTACCTGAATCAGACACGAGAACGGTTTTTTCTGAAAAATACTCGTGGCAAAAATGGCGTCCTTTTTGAGCTGCGCGAAACTCATCCAAACCTCCATCCGCCCATGACCTGTTTTCCAAGCCGCTCGGTCGCATCCCGAACAATCGGCGCGACTTCTCGATATTGATCCAAAAGTTTGCCAATTTTCTCGACCACCGTGTCGATTTCTTCATCGGTGACCGTGAGCGGCGGCTCGAGCTTGAGCACGTTCCATTGTTGACTTGCCGGTTGGGCAATGACGCCATCTTCGAGAAGCCGGACGGCAAGCCATTGCCCAAAAATATGCCTGGAAACGGCTTCGACGATTTGTGGCAATGCCCGGTGCAACAGACCGCCTTTTTCCGTCGGACCGAGTTCAATTCCGACAAACAATCCTCGTCCACGGATCCCACGCACGAGCGGATGTCCTGACAAACGCGACTGGAGTTTTTGCGAAAGTTGTAGGCCCTTGGTTTTACTGGCCTCCGACAATTTTTCATCGTCCATGATGTCCAGAACCGCGGATGCGGTACGACACGAAAACGAATTGCCGGCATACGTCGAGCCGTGGAGGTCAAATCGTTCCATTGTGCCAAACGCACGCTTTTGCAATTCTGGCGTCGTCAGCGTCGCAGAAATGGCCGTCATGCCAGCGCCGAGCGCTTTACCGAGCACCAGAACATCCGGGAAAAACCCTTCCGCTTCGCAGGCAAAAAAAGTACCGGTACGACCAATGCCGGTTTGTACTTCGTCCAAAATGAAAAGCGCCCCGTATTTGCGACACAAATCGTGCGCGGCTCGAAGATAACCGCTTGGAGGAATGACCATCCCGCCTTCTGCTTGAATGGGCTCGGCGAGAAATGCCGCGACTTGGCGTTTGGAAAGTATACGTTCCAGGGCCGAAAGATCGCCGAATGGAACTTGTTCGCAGGTTGGTACAAGCGGCTCGAACAGCTCGCGCATGCGCGAGACTCCATTCACGGAAAGGGTTCCAAGGTTCAAACCGTGGTAACCATTCTGGCAGTATACAAGCGTCTTTTTTCCCGTGGCGGCACGGGCCAATTTGAGCGCCGCTTCGACGGCGTCGGAGCCGGTGCAAGAAAACAAGCAGGAGGTGAGGGGTCCCGTACGGCGCGTCAGTTGTTCGGCGAGATCCGCTGCGTGCACGGGAGGCCCGACGTGCACCAGATTGGGGACGTCATCGAGCAAAAATGCGCGCATTTTTTCCCGCAAAATGGGGTGATTGTGCCCGATGTTGTGCGCGCCGAAGCCGGAAAGAAAATCGAGGTATTCGCGCCCCTCGTGATCCCACATGCGCGTGCCCGACGCGCGTACGAATACACGTCCGTATCCAAATGCGCCGAGCAACTTGACAAAGGCTGGATTGATGTGCCGCGCGTACTTGTCAACGGCTGGGTGATCCGAAACGGGTAAAGCCATGGGCGGCCCTAGGTTTATGCGAAAACGGATTGGAAAGCAAGAGCTGATTGCGTCTCGAGCAAATCGGAGGATCAAATGACACGAGGATTCGGTTGGGACAAATGGCGATTCAGTGGCGCCGAGGGCGCTCGGATCGCGATGCGTCAAGACCATCCGCAAGCGAACGCTTGATGGTCATGCCGGACAAGTCTTCATCCGATGCTGCTAGCAAACGCGCTAAATCCGAACGAATGCCGGTGACAGTGGGCTGCGCTCCAAGAAGCGAAACAGCCTGAACCAACCGCCGTAAAAATGCCAAATTCGGGGCCTCGACAGAAACGACACCCGTAATATCGATGATGACGCGTCGAATCCCCCGGCTCGAGACCGCCTCCAGCAATTTGGACGTGATTTGCGACGACCGAGATTCATCGATATGTCCGATAATCGGCAATGCCAGCGTGCCCACTCCAACGTCGAGGAAGGGCGTGGATAATTCGAGGATTTCTCGTTGCTGCTCGCGCAATTTCACGATGTGTTGCTGGACGAGCCGTTCGGCGTCCACGCGTTCTGTAACATCGAAATGCTGCAAAAGCACACCCAATTCGCCGGTTACGGGATCACGCAACTCGTGGCCCACGATAGCGTGCGTTCTTTCGCCATTTGCTGTCGCAACGCGGAATTCTGAAGTTATCGTCTTGTGGGTGAATGCGTCGCGAAGGAGACCCAATGCGGCGTTGCGATCCATGATCCATGCGAGCCAAGTCGTCGATACACCGAATTCCGCAATCGAGCCGGGATTTTGCGCCCAAATTTCGCCGTGAGCATCAACAAACACCATGCTCGCTTTGGCGTGCCGCATCATGGTCAAGGCGCGAACGACAGCATGCGACGAACTCTCGTCGATTGGTACTGCGTGGTTGAGCATGGCCGTACGACCATCAGGTAATTCAATCTGGCGAAGATGGAGCATGACGGGGGTTGGTTTGCCCCTGGGAAAAAATGTCCAGTCTTCTCGGAAAGCCTCACCCAAACGCAAGCGCTCAATGGTTTGTCGCAATCGAATCAATACCGCATCGGGAATCGCGTTGAGCATCTCCCGTGCGGCAATTTCTTCAATCGACGAAGCTTGCCAAAAATCGAGCCCCGCCGGGTTGGCCCATGCCACGCGGATGGTTTCGATATCCAACACCCAGATTGGGATCGGTGACGCGTTGAAAGCGTCCTCACAGCGGGCGAGTTGTAGCATTGGCGGCGGCACGGCGATCTACCCTGGGTCGAGTTGAGTCAGTAAGAGTATACGGCATGCCAGAACAGCGAAATGATTGACCTCTGTCAAGCTATGCAGCCAACATGTCCATGCTTTTTCTTAGGATGGGTCTCCTTTTTCATTGTAACGAAGGTAGCATGACTATTTGAGCACGCCGGCTTTGGGCTTGTGTAGTGGCGGTAAGTCGGTTTCGCCAAGTCGTTGACGTAAATTGACTTCGATCATGGTCGACAACGCCGAAAGTGGCAGATCATTCGGATCCGTTCCAAAGGGGTTTTCGATTTCATCGCCAATGGCGTCCAACCCGTAAAATGCATACGCCACAATTGCCACAACGACGGGCGTGAACACTCCCACTGTTTTTACAATGCCAAACGGCATAGCGATGCAATAAATGGCCACGATCTGGTGAATGAGAGATGTGTACGAAAGTGGAATGGGTGTGCTCTTGATACGTTCGCATGCACCTTGAATGTCGGTCAATCCCACGAGGCTTTGTTCCACGACTGGTACGTGTTGCGCATGAATCCAGCCTTTTCGATAGGCTATGCCGAGTTTGTCGCCGAGACGCTGCAAGATGGCAATCGGGCGATTGATTTCCTTGCGCAATGCGTTGATTTCGTCGCCACTGATCAAAGGCGCCAAATCATCCACGCGATCTTGATCCCGCAAATGGTGTTTTAATGCATGTACATACGCGACGACTCGATGCACCATTTCACGTTGAAAAGCAACGACATCATTCTGATCGGGGCTCGCGTTTGTCGCGCCCATTTCGTTGGGGGCGTCGACGAGCGTCAAAATTTGTCGTGTAATGCTCCGACTCGTATTGACCAGACTGCCCCAAGCTTTTCTGGCCTCCCAAAACCGATCGTAGCTCGTATTGTTGCGAAAACCGAGAAAGATGCCCAATGCCAAACCCATCAGCGTAAAAGGAAGGGTCGTCAAATCTGGGTGAAAGAGTCCAACATGCAAATCGATCACCGTCACTACGATTGCCAAGATAGTTGTGAACAACAACCGACCGCGCATCCGCGACAACGCAGTTCCACGGTATTTGAAAATCAATCGCAACCACGAGTAGCGTTTTTCCTGGACCATCATGATGAGGTGCCCTCTCTCGTCCCTGTAGCACAATTCGTATGCATACCAAAGAAAATCATGCCCGTCCCGTGGGCGTTGACGTCGACGTTTCGAACAATGTGTTGAGCCGCGACTCTGCCACGTTTAGGCGTTGGCGGAGCGTTTCGAGACGATCGGGCATCGCTGCCAGCAGATTCGGCAATTGATCGGGCGGTCCAAGGGCACCAAGTTGCGCGTTTGCATCGCCAAACCTCGTGCGCGCGGTATCGAGCGCTTCTCGGGCCTTGCGCAAAAAAGACATTTTCCACGCCGAATGTGACGAATTCTCTGCACGAGACATCCAGTCGTCGGCCAAGGCGGTTCGTTCCGCCGCGTCGCGAATGGCTGAAAAGAGTTCGTCGAGGTATTGAATGCCCGCCAAAAAACGCCTCGATTCAGGTGGATGATTCAGGTTCTCGGCGACAAACCACCGTCAAACGCTTCGCGAACTTCGCTGGCAATTTGTCGGGTCGCTTCTCGAGCTGCCGTGCAGACGCCACCCATGGAAACAAACCCGTGAATGAGCGAATGAAAGCAATGGTGTCGCACAGGTGTTTTGGCTTCTTCGAGGCGCTGAGCATAAACGATTCCTTCATCGCGAAGTGGATCGAATCCTGCCGTGTAGACGAGCGCTGGGGGCAAATCCGAAAAATTCGTTGCAAAAAGTGGCGAGACGTCGGGATGTTTCCGAGCGGTCAGTTCGTCGCCCGCGTAACAATGGTAAAACCATTCGATTTGATCCGCAGTCAGGACCCACCCGTTTGCAAAGAGCTTGTGCGATTGCATGGAACAGGTTCCATCGACTGCGGGGTAAATCAATACCTGCAATGCAGGTCGAATGGCATCATTTTTCGTTTTGTGCGCCGTCACCGCCGAAAGATTTCCTCCAGCGCTATCGCCCATCACTGCCAAACGCGCCGGATCCATATTGAATTCGCGGGCGCGTCGCGCGACGCAACGAAATGCCGCCACTCCGTCTTCGGCCGCCGCTGGATAAGGGTTTTCCGGTGCCAGCCGGTAATGGATGGCAATGAGCCGCGCGGACGCGTTGCGGGCCAAGTGTTGACACGT
>JBGAOI010000294.1:0-8636 GCA_044221885.1 Polyangium sp. (in: bacteria) | reverse complement strand
AAAATCCTGCATTCGCATCGATGCGAAATCGAGCCCCCGGAACGGCTTCATGAATGGCGAACAAGGCCGCAATGTCGGCATCGAGATGTTTGCCAACTTTGACTTTGAAATGCGTAAAACCGATCTTTGCCCACTCTCGCGCGCGCTCGGCCATTTGCGCCGGGTCGGCAATGGGAATGGTGATGTCGGATTCGAGCGTCTTCGTCGCGGCACCAACGGCGCCCCCGAACACGGTTCGCAAAGGCAAACCTACAGCTCGTGCCCATGCGTCACACAGAGCCGTCTCCACAGCAGCTCGAGCTACAGGTGACGTTGGAATCGCCGCGTCCAAACGTGCGGAGCATTCCTGCATGTCGCGTAAGTCGAGCGGCGTGACGCCATCGACGGCCGGAAGCGAAAAGGTTGTTCCTGACAAAAACTTCATGGCCACATCGAGTGCGGCAAGAACTTCCGGCTGATCCTCGACCGTCACCGGCCAAAGCGCCGCACCTTCGCCAAGGCCCCAAGCGGTTTGTCCCGTCACTTCGTTTTGAAGGACAATCTTGACTTGGGCCGCTCGCGTCACATCCACGCGACCCGTTGCAATGACAAACGGTTCACACAAGGGAACGGAAAGTGGAATAGTTTCTATACCAACGATTCGATGCATAACGAGCGACATGGGCCGCGGAACATAACTCAGCTCTGGGGTTCAAAACAAGCACGGTTCGTCATCGAAGTTCAGCGACGCGCCAAGGCATTTTTGCCGACACGTATTCTCGATCCTGTGTATCATCGACACATGTCGGCGTCGCTTCATCCCCTACCAGAAGGCTCCGCCTACGCGGAACTGCCGGAACCGCTACGCGAAACCATCATTCGTTCGTTTGTCGACCGGGTCGCGGGCGAACCTGGTACGCAAGACAATTTGATGTTCGGTTTTCGCGATCCTCCGCCGCAAACACCCTGGGAAGCACTGGATAACCTGGGACTCATGGCGGTGAATTTGCTCGTGCAACTTTACGATCGCATTCAAGGTATCGATGCGACCGGTGAACTTTGGAAGCAGATTCGTTGGATTCGAAATCAATGGTGGGGTGGAAGTGCCGGCATCAAAGTCGTGTATTGGAATCCAGTGGAAATGCGTTTTCGCCTCGATGGACTGCTCGATGGACGACTTGGAAATCGGGTTGCTCGAGACAAATACATCGGCGCACTCGATCATCAATCCAAACCGGCGTATATGCTCATTCTGGGCGCTTTTAATCCTTGGGCAGAACCACCCGATGCCGATACCTGGCGGGAAGTACACTTGCCCATGAAAACCGCGGTTCATTTCTGTGTGGGGAAAAGTGATCTACTTGGCCCAGAAAAACCAAGCGATCGCCCCGTAGCACTCGACGATATTCACCTCGATTGGTCGTCACCGGTTGAAGGTATCGAACCCGATACGGGACGTTGCAATTACTTGGAACCTTGGGAAGGTTCGCTCGAGCATTGGTATCAAGCGCATTATGCGCACGAAGCTCCCGTGTTTACCTTCGAACGCCTCGAAAAGGACCTCGCCCGCGTGCGCGAGACACTTCACGGCGCGAATCGGGCCGCGGATTTGATGCGAATCGAGGGATTTGCCAAGGAATGGGACCGCGTCAAACAGCGACTTTCCGTTCGTGGAAAACCTGGTTATGACGAATCTCTCGTCTTGTTCGAAAAATTTCAACGTCTCGTCGAAAGCTTGGGACTTTCTGCATTGCTGAGGAAATCCTGAATCGACTGGGAATCTTTCTGACGATGGGAATGAGCGTTGGATGCGCGAGTTCCATCTATCCTCGGCCCGCCGATACAGCGCCGACGAAACAATGGGCAGTTGAAGCCGATCTTTCCTTGCTGGCTATCAGTGCCGATGAAGCGCGTGTACGCAGCCCAGAAGGGAAAACCGAAACGCAACGCGGCGTTGGTGGAAATATCGATGAAGTTGGCGGCCCGATGCCCACATTCGTTCCGGAAATCACGGGACGCCTTGGTCTTTCAGAGCGCTGGGAAATTGCAGCCATCGCCGGACCTTTGCGTTTGGCTGGAGAAACCAGATGGGGCATCTTGGCCGAACGACGAAATGACCCGTTGTCCATCGCTTTGGCGTTCGGTGGTGGATATCAGCCCTTTTATGATCGCAAGGGTCCTTGGCTCCGCGGTGGAATCGATATCAGTGGACGCCGGGGCAAACTGATGGTTATGACAAACCTGTACGTGACGTACGGACGCGAAGCTCATGCGTTTCCGCTCAGCTTACCGCCGCGCCCCGAAGACTCGCTGACCACGGACGGGGCCGCGCAACACGCCCAAGTGACTCGGCGTGAAATGCGATTCTTGCCGAGTTTGGCCGTTGGAACACCCTTACCTTCCGGCTATTTGATGGTCGGATTGGTTCCGTGGTTCGTCGTACGCGCTTGGCCGGCAGATACTGTGACGTGCGATGGATGTCTGGCAGGAACAACCGTTTCCGGCTTTCGTGAATCGTTCGGAATGAGTTTGGTCGTCGGCGGGGCGTTTCGTCGAGGTTATTGAGCGAATCAAGGCACAGCGCGAAAGACTGTCGTGTTCATCGAACCTTCAGCGACGACGACGGCGTAATGCACCGAGGCCGAGCAAACCGAGCAGGCCAATGGGAAAATGATCGCCACGCGTGGACGTCGACGACACCGTACAGATAATCCCGGTGCCTTCCAAAAGAACGCCATTGGGCTTGCAGGTCCCCATATCGAGCAAACAAGTACCTTCCTTGCAATCGCTGTCCTGCGTGCATACGACGCACTTGCCCGAGAGTTCGTCGCACAACAAGCCACCCGTGCAATCGGTATCTGTTTGGCAACCGCTCTTGGGAGGCATGACGCAGGCATGAGGCACGGTCGTGGTGTCGCAAATCTGATCCGTTGGACAATCGGAATTCTTGTCGCACACGCATTGATTCACGGTGCCATCGCAATTTCCGCTGTCGCATTCCGTGTTATTTGTGCACGTCTCGCCAAGTTCCTTCACGCACGCGGCGCTGCAACCGTCGCCATCCTTGATATTGCTGTCGTCGCAGCCTTCATTGGCTTCGAGGACGCCATTGCCACATCCCGATGGGACGCAGGCGTGCGGGTTGTCGCTGGTATTGCAAACTTCGCCCGTCGGGCAATCCGAATTTTTGTCGCACACGCATTGATTCACGGTGCCATCGCAATTTCCGCTACCGCATTCCGTGTTATTCGTGCATGTTTCGCCAAGTTCCTTCACGCACGCGGCATTGCAACCATCGCCATCCTCGATATTGCCGTCGTCGCAGCCTTCATTGGCTTCGAGGACGCCATTGCCACACCCTGGATTGACGCAAACGTTTGGCGAGGCAACCATGTTGCACACTTGGCCGCTAGGACAATCGGCATTTTCGTCGCACGCACACGTGGTATCCGCCGAATCACAGAAACCACTGGCGCACGTCATCGAGCCGCCGGGACATGACCTACCGATTTCGAGCAAACAAGTTCCGGTGCAACCATCGCCATTCGTTGTGTTGTTGTCGTCGCACGCTTCACCCGATTCGACGACGCCATTGCTACACCCCGGATTTACACAGAGATTGGGATCAGCGAGCAAATTGCAGAGTTGCCCCATGGAACAATCGGCATTCGTATCGCACGCGCACACGGTTCCTACCGGATCGCAGAATCCGCTGGCGCAAGTATTCGAGCCGCCTGGACATGTTTGGCCAATTTCGAGCAAACAGCCGCCATTGCAGCCATCGCCATTGGTTGTATTGTCGTCATCGCATGCTTCGCCCATTTCGAGCACGCCATTGCCACAACCGGCAATCACGCAGAGATTGGGATCTGCCGCGAGTTTGCACACAGGTGTTCCAGCTGGACAATCCGCATTTTCATCGCAAACGCAAATTGCATCGATTGCGGCGCACGCACCGCTCGCACATGCCGACGATGTCGTGCAAGCTTCGCCGAGTTCGAGCAAACATGCGCTGGTGCAACCATCATTGCTCACCGTATTGCCGTCGTCGCAACCTTCATTCAATTCGAGAACGTGATTGCCACAACCAGGATTGACGCAGGCATTCGGATTCGCGCTGGTATTGCAAAGCTGTACGCCTGGACAATCGACGTTTTCATTACACGCGCAGATCATTGCATCGCAAAAACCGCTGGCGCAAACGGGCCCCGCGGTGCAGGATTGTCCGAGTTCTTTGAGGCATTGGGCATTGCAGCCGTCACCATTGTTCAAATTGCCGTCATCGCAACCTTCGTTCGCCCCCTCGCTGCCATCGCCACAACCCATGGGCACGCATTGATTTGGCGTGAGACCAACGTCGCACGAGAAACCCCCAGGGCAATCTGTGTCTTCATTACATTGGCACAGATTTCCTGCCGGATCGCAGAAACCGCTGGCGCATACATTATTCACGCCTGCACAAGGCTCGCCTATTTCTCGTAGACAAGTGTCATTGCAACCGTCCCCATTGCTCGTATTGCCGTCGTCGCAACCTTCTCCCGTTTCAAGGACGTGATTACCACACCCGGGCGCAACACAAGCATTCGGCGTCGCCAAGACATTGCACACATTCGGCATGGCACAGTCAGCATTTTGATCACATGCGCAAATGCTCCCATCTGGGTCGCAATACCCGCTGGCGCAAACGACGTTGGCGCCGCAGGTTTGTCCAAGCTCCTTCAGACAAACATCATTGCAACCATCTCCCCCACTCGTGTTGCCATCGTCGCATCCTTCGCCGGCTTCGAGAATCGCATTGCCACAGCCCGGATCGACACAAATATTGGGATTTGGCGTCACGCTACAAAGCTTGCCCATAGGACAATCGGCATTCGCGTCACACGCGCAGATATCACCTGTTGGATCGCAAAATCCGCTGGCGCATGCCGTGTTCACGCCAGCACAAGGTCGGCCGAGTTCGAGCAGACAAACGCTGTTGCAACCGTCGCCATCCATGCGATTGCCGTCGTCGCAACCTTCGGCTGCCCCTTTTTGACCATCACCACAAATGGCGCATCCCAAAGGTCCACAAGCAATTGGATCGGTAAAAATCACATTGAGCGGACCGCAACCATTCCCGTT
The DNA here is from genome assembly GCA_044221885.1 of Polyangium sp. (in: bacteria). Lineage (GTDB taxonomy): Bacteria > Myxococcota_A > Polyangia > Polyangiales > Polyangiaceae > Polyangium. The sequence goes on along the minus strand of JBGAOI010000294.1, from coordinate 3,536 downwards.
CGGCAGAGTTCCGGTGCAATCGGTTCCGATATTCGTGCCGTTGTTCGCTGAGCCGCAATAATAATTCGCGGGATTGGCTGGGTTGAACCCTGCAAGCATGGCCGGCGCAAGTTCAATCGCCCAATCCATGAAGAAATCATTGTCGACGTTGCCATTGTCGCCAAAACTCCCCGGCGTGATTGGCGCAACTTGGACATGACCAACCGCCATTGTCAACGGATCGCCAACAATCGTAATCGGTGGCAAATCTGGCGCATCTGCCGGGCTATTGGACGTTGACGTCGTCGTATTCTTGTAAAAGTAAATACTATCCGGATTGTTCACGCCATCGACAATCGTCGAATACTCGTACGTCGTCAGGTCACTGTCCGTGTTAATGAGGCAGCCCCAACCAAAAGGCCCGATGTTTGTCGCATTTTGACGCGGATCCACGTCGAGTCGCAAACGAAAGTAAAGATGCGTTGCATCCGAGGCAATATAAAGCGCTGGATGCGTCGTATCACCGACAATATCTCTTGCTGTGGGAGCATCGCCCTCGGTATCAACAATGGGCAAGCCGCCATTTCGTGCAATGACCCACCCCGGGTTTGGCGCAGGAAACGTAAATGTTGCCGGCGTAGCCCGAACGTCCCCTCCGCTGCATAAACCGGCGGCAAGGCCAGCAGCAGCAAGAAGGCGCGTGCCCCACATGCGAAATCGCCGTTTTGGAAGTGATTTTGCAGACGGATACACGTATCCCTCCGGTGCTGCGTCGAGCATTGATATCGTGTTGCAGTGAGGCCGGTGAACGGCCGTGAATGCTACTCGTTTCACGGCCGTTGTGGGGATTTTTATGGAACGCGTTGGTCTGAGGTCATGAGAAACCCCAGACCCTACGACTTACTTCTTGGTCGGGGCGGGCGCCTTGGCAGGCGTGGGGGCCTTCGCCGGTGCCGGGGCCTTTGCGGGCGCCGGGGCCTTCGCGGGCGCCGGGGCCTTCGCCGGTGCTGGGGCCTTTGCGGGCGCCGGGGCCTTTGCGGGCGCCGGGGCCTTGGCCGGTCCCGGTGCGGGGGCAGGCTTCGTCGTGTCCGCAGGCTTCGTCGTGTCTGCGGGCTTCGGCGGCAATGAGCCCTTGGGGACCTTCTCGAGAATCACGAATTGCACGCGGCGATTCTTCTGACGTCCGTCTTCCGTGGTGTTGTCACCAATCGGTTTTTCCGGACCATACCCCTTCGGAATGAGGCGCGCGTCTTCGACGCCACGAGTCACGAGGGCTTTCTTCACGCTATCGGCGCGCGATTGCGAGAGCTTCTTATTCAAGAATGCCGAACCCTTGTTGTCGGTATGACCTTGAACTTCGATCTTGGTGAGTTCCGGGTGCTCCTTGAGCACGCCAGCAACGTCGTCGAGCAACGGATCAGAGACCTTCTTGATGGTCGCTTTCGCCGTATCGAATTGCACCTGCTCGAGAATCAAGACTTCCGTCTCCGTCACGCGGACAGCACCTGGGCAGCCATTCTTGGTCGGATCCGGATCTGCTTTGCCCTTTTCGTTCGGACAAGCGTCCTTGTCGTCGCGAATCGTGTCGCTATCCGTATCGCCCGGACAACCGTTTGTCGCCGGATCGCTCGTCTTCAGACCCTTGATGTCTTTGCACGCATCTTCCGCGTCAATGATGCCGTCTTCATCCGTATCAGGTGGGCAACCGTTCTTCGCCTTGTCGGCGTTCGCCACACCCTTGACGTCCTTGCACGCGTCTTCCACGTCGATAATGCCATCTTCATCGGCATCCGGCGGGCAACCATGCTTCGCGGGATTGTCGCTCGGAACGCCGACGACCTGCACGCATGCGTCCTTCGCGTCAATGATGCCATCGCCATCGGTATCGGGCGGACAGCCATTCTTTGCCGGATCAGCGTTCTCAACGCCTTTGACATCCTTGCATGCATCCTTCGCATCGAGAATGCCATCGCCGTCCATGTCTGGCGGCGGCGGCGGCTCGGGCTTCTTCATCTTCGGCGAATACGCAAGCATGCCGATGACGCGCAGCTCAGGCGTACCAATACCCGACGAGAGACCACCACCAACACCAACGCCTGCTTGGAAATTCTCCATGAAGCGATATCGCGCATCGAGCATGGCTTCGAGGTTCGTGGCCCGGCCAAACGGCGTGTCGTTGTCATTGTCCAAGACAAACCCGGCCGTGATCTCGGGACCAACCTGGAAGTTTCCGTCGGCAAGGAGGATGCCTACGCCGGCACCGGTTCGCAACGTCGTGCCTTGCGCCGTTCCATTGGAACCGCCGTAGACAACCGCGCGGCGCATATCCACGCCCAAGTCGAACGACCAGACGAGTTTCTCGCTGACGAGACCACCGGCGATCACCTGCGGAAGTGCGCGCGCACCTTCACCGACGAACGAATTTTCACCGGAATCACCGGTCGGAAGCCATACGTAACCACCAACGGCCAACTGGAACGGATCCCAATAGTTGCCGACCAAATTTACACGCGCACCAAAGCGCAAATCGCCGACGGCAAGCCCGCTCGGCGACGTGAACTGCAAACCGCCGCCCGAGGGGTTGTCACCACCTTGCGTGAGCGCGATGGGCAACGAGACATTGAAATTTACCTTGTTGGCAAATGCAAAACCCGCGTTCAGATGCAGGAAAAGCTGATTGCTGACGATGGCTCCAAGCTCCGTCTTGTCAGCTGATTTGAGCACCAACGGATTGCGCGCATAGTCGAAGAGGAGCGAAGCGTGTGGCGTCAGCTCACCTGCGACATAGGGCGACTGTACGCCGAACATCCGATCGCCCGTGGGCGCCGGATTAAAACGATTCAACGCAAGGCCCGGAGAAACCGGCGCATCCTGTGCCGAGGCGGCTGATGTCAAGCCGGCCAATGCGAGCATGCAGGTTGCAGCGATCGAGCGTCGAATCGAGCGATGATAGAACGAACCTTTTCCCCTACGCATTTGAATCACGATCCACTCCTGAAACAGCACCCAAACCACGCCGATACACAGCTACCAACCTCCAAGTGAAGGAAGAGCCGGTTCGAGGCACGGCGCGCATCTTCACTCAGGTCATGCTCATGATGCAAGTAACTTCGCGCTGATTTTTCGTGCTTGTCTTTCCACGGCAAACGCAAGGAAAAAACAGGGGCAACGAGGGTTTTCTCAGACCTAGCAAGATCTCGACGACATCCGGGTACACAGGCGCGCCTACATCGACGGCTCGAGCAAGTACCCAAAAGTGGACAAGCATCAAAGGGTCCCAACGACCATGCGCGCTCGCCGCGGTTTGGAACGCAGGGTCACTCGACTGTGGTTTTTAAAGTAAAACACACCAGCGCCAAGAGGAGGGGACCCCCGACCGTCGAAATGAACGGTCAGGGGTTTTTCTTGGAACGATGCCGTGGATGCGCGGCTTAAGACGGACAAGCCGCGAACTGGCCTTACTTCTTCGTAGGTGCGGGAGCCTTCGCAGGCGTCGGTGCCTTCGCAGGCGCGGGTGCCTTCGCGGGCGCGGGTGCCTTTGCAGGCGCAGGTGCCTT
>JBGAOI010000293.1:0-8653 GCA_044221885.1 Polyangium sp. (in: bacteria) | reverse complement strand
GGTCACAGATGTCCCGGACAATCATCTCGGTCACCTGATCACCTCGTCCGAGGGACAAATCGACGAATCGGGAGTCACCGCTGAGCAGCGGCACATCTTTGTCGCAGTTGTGAACGATGGCACGAAACGATCGGGCCGGTTCGATCGGCGTGAGAGTCGCGGGAACAAGGGCGTTCATACGTGTACGCGCGCGACCCTAGCACACGCGGAGCACGCGTGGAAAGTTCTTGCGCCAGAAATCCACCTGTCACAAACATCCCTACCCCTCGAACCGCTCCGTCCCCCCCACCCCTCACTCGCAATCCAATCGCCCAAACACCTTCGTTTGTCGCGGCGCGACACCCACCACACCCGAGTTGATCGTCAGCTCGAGTTCAAACGGAAACCAATTCTTTTCGGGCCGCTGAGCAACAATCACCTTTGCCCGGCCAAACGGCTTGTTCAGCTCGTGGTCTTCGCCAATAAACCCCGCGAGCCATGCATTGAGTTCCCCCTCGATGGAATATGGCCCATGCCGCCGACCCATCCAATGCCGATGAAGCACTTTGAGGTTTTGCGCAACGCGCGCTCCAAGCATCCACGCCGCAACATCCGGGTCCAATTGAGGCACATCCAGCGGTGCACCATAACGCGCAAACGCATTGCCGTACAGAGCCGGAAGCTTATGCATGACATAACCCGTCACGGACGGGCATTCGATCAATCTCCGATAACGCATCAGCGATGGATCATCGGCAACATCGAGTTTTCCATTGATGAACATCGGCAAACAACAATGCGCCGCCACGAGACGCAGCGACCGATGCAACATGTCGCCTTCGTCTATTTTTGTAAAAACAAACGCTACCGCATACGGCGTTCCTCCCGCACCACCATACTCGCCCACATGAAGCGTCTTAAATAACCCCTCTTTCGTCGGTTCGGGTGAATCTTCGACGTCCATCCACAATTCGTCATGTGTGGCCGAAAGAATGTCAATCGCCAAGTTCGGCAACGTCGTATCAAACCCTTCGAACGTCCTATGAAAATCATTCCACAACGATGATTTGCCCTCCGGATTGCGTTTCGTGAATTCCTTGTTGATCTCCTCCCAACGCTCACGACTCACGCGCCTGGGCACACGATCTTCGATCGGTGTAGGACTTTCGACACCCATAAAATCGCCAATCAACAAAACATGCACCGGGAGTGCACCGTTTTTCGGTCGACGCCAGACCTCAGGAAACTCGAGAATGACCGGACAATCCGGACCCCGCAATCCACCGGCCATCATCAGGTGCATACGATCCCGGTGCGGCGGTCGAATTTCCTCGGCCACAGCGGCACGTTCTCCGACAAACGCATGAAGTCCATCCGGATCTTCGCGCAAAAGCGCCCAGCTTTTCCTCGTCCGAGCAAGAACATGCCCCACTTCCACAATACTCGCCCGCACGGCGCGCGCGTAAAACCCAAGAATCACGGACAAACCACCTGATACTTGCAAACGCTCGAATGCACCAAGGCAGTTCATGAAGTTTGGCAAGGAACCATGTAAGTCCCAATAATCCAATGCATTGAGGGCACAGCGAACGACTTCGGCGACGCCGTCGATACGCTCACGATCCGGACCGAGTGCGACCGCTTTTTCGGCGCTCAATCCATCGTAGAGTGCAGCGCACGGACCCGACCAAGCTTTCCTGTCTGCACCGCGCAACGCACGCATTCGTTCGGCATCGGCGTGGCGACCCAGCGTATCGAGGGCCATCGGGACAAACTCGGTGACCGCTGTTTCGTGACACAACGTGGCGAATTCAGCCTCGGGTAAAATGTCGACGACTTCCTCGGCAAACGGCACGACCCCGGCAAGTCGTGGATAGTGGCCAAGGCGGCTTTTGGAAAGGTTCGCGAGCGGGCTCATGGAACGGGGAGCAGCGTAAACGATGTGCCGCCCGGAATCAAAGGGTTATTGCGACGGCACAGCACAGATTGCATCAGCAGCGTCCTCGTTTTCGACAGACAACCTGCCCCTCGGTCCCAGGCTCGAATTCTTACAACACTCCTCTCTTTTCCGTAGCTTCTCGCCCACGACTTGCGTTACCCTGCCCGCGCGATGACCTCCGCCATTATCAACCTCGACAAACTTCTCAGTTCATCCGACAGCTTGACCGACACGCGCAGTCAACTGCTCGCTGCGGAAAAAGCGCTGGGAATTGGCGATCTGCACTCGAACTCCATCCGCATTCTCCAAAAGCAAGGTGCCCGGCTGGTCCATTCGCAAGGTCATCTTTCCGAAGTCGTCGCCTTCGCCATCAGCCCCAACGGACGACATCTCGCCACCGGCGGCTGGGTCGGCGACGACTACGAACGTGGCGGAGCCATTTTGATTTGGGACATTGAAATGGGCCGTTGCGTCAATGTGCTCGATCCCATCGACGGCGGCGTCGGATGGCCCGAATACCGCAATTGCATTTCCTGGACAAACGATAGCGAAAAACTCTGCGTCGCTTTTTGCACCAACTCCGTGGGCCTTTTCGACCCCTTCGGCGAAAAAGCCGAACCACTCGCGTATGCCGACGTCACCGACGGCTGGAGTCGGCCACCCGCATTTTGCGTCATGCCCAGTGGAAATCAGGCCTTCATCTCCTGTTGGCGCGACGCCGAAATCCCTTGTGCGTTGGTGACGTTCGATATCAAACCGAAGAAACGTGCCGCCAAAAAGAGCAATGTGCTGGCCGTCCGCTCCATGGCGGAAAAGATTCCCGCCGCGATGCGCGAAAAACTCGAAAATGGGCACCTCGAACCTCCAAAGCGAATCATTCCTTCCCCCGACGGAAAACGCGTGCATTGCGTGAATGCACATGGATATGCGTATACGATAACGCTCGAAACCGGCGAACTCGATTATGTGACCAAAGTCGGATTGCCGGCAGCATTTCGCCCCGATGGGCGATACCTGGCCCATACGCTCGTAGGCCTGGTCATTTATGACGGACAAACGGGATTACCTACGACAGACTTGCCCATGCACATGGGCATGAACGCGCTTCATTGGGGAAAACGAGGCGATTCGTGGCGACTGGCCGGCGTCGTCAGCGCGGAAAACGATTACAACGCCGATGCGGGCGTCCACATCTACGACGAAAACAAATATCGTTATTCGATTGACGTCAAACCGCGCGAACCAAGCTGGGACGACGGAGACTTCAGCGCTTTTGCCTGGGCACCTTCGGGAGATCGCGCGGCAGTCTTGAGCGAAGACGGCAAACTGCATCTCGTGACGCTCGGCGAAACCGTGGTCGTGGACAAAGTCATCCCGGTCAAAGAAGACTTACGCGGGATCTTTTGGGCTGCGCCCGAAGGTTCGTCACGGCAAGTCATTGTGTTGGCCAATCGCGAATCGCTTGTTTTCATGGATGCCCGCACCGGCGAGATCATTGCATCGCACGTGTTCATGCGCGCGCCGCAAGCAACGCGTCCGCTGGATACGGGCGATTCCGATCTTGCGGATCCATTGCGACCAGATCCCACATTTGCCCTCGACAATGAATCCTGGGGCGCTGCTTTTCCCGAAGGTCTCGTCATTGCCGCACCTGAAAAAGCCGCCAAGGTGGACGCGCATGTCGCCTGGTCCATTCGGCGGCGCCATGCGTTGCCTGCGCGTTGGGGCGGCATGGAAATCGTTCCCTCCGCCGCGCACGTTGCAAATGCGACCATTCAACCGGCAGGCGTGAATTGGAAGAAATTCAAACCGGTCAAAACCAAGAAAAAAACCGTCGCGTTTCCCCCGCCAAACCCAACCAGCTTCGGCCCCATGTACGATGCCGTCGTTCAAGCCGTCGCGGAACTCGGTCGCGGATGGACCGGTCATGTCGCGGAGAATCTGCGCCATGCCGCTCAATATCGCGCGCATCGTGGCGACATTGCCGGAGCGCTCGCCATGGTCGAACATATTCCCGAAGTCATGGATCGGCTTTGCGCCGGGGCAAACCTCACGGCCATTGCCTACCGAAAAGGTCAAGGTACGTTGCTCGACAAAGAGTTCGAATTTGTCGCGGAAGAAGTCGAGTCAGAAATAAACGAATACAACGAAATCGTTTATGCGACTGCAATGTTTTCCGCCTGGGCCGCAAAGAAAGATGCGAACCAAAGCGAAGCATGGCTCGCTCGAGCCAAATCGGGCCTCGTCAAAGAAACCAATCCTTGGCAATACCGTTTGGCCTTGATTTGGGCGCTCGTGGATGCCGGTCGAGACGACGACGCGCGCGCTTTGTTCGTCGAAAAAGCGCCCTGGGTCCGTGAACCTTTGTGCTTTTATTCGGTACCGTTTGTCGTGGCCATGGTTCGTGAAGGCCACGTGCCGATGCTCTTCGAATTCCTCGATGCCTGGAAAAAACATCGTTATGGAAACATCGATTGGACCCTGCGCGGTACGCTTGGACAAGCTCTCGCTGCACATGGTCAAACCGCCCACCTACAAGACAGTGGGACGCGTTTTGACGTCACAGTCAACGACGAACGTCTTGATTTGGCGAAATCGCGAGAAAAAACGGGGCTGGTGTTACCTTCGCCTTCCGCCGCAGACATTGAAATGCTGGCCCGCGACTATGCCGACATGCAAAAAATCCCGCGCGCTCGTCGCGCGGCTGCAACACGGAGCCTCGTTCAAAAAGCAGCGCAAGTGGGCCATACCGGCGCAGTCATCACGTTGCTCCCCGACTTGAACGGCTCCGACTTCAATCATCGGCCTCAAGCAGCATTCTCAGCTTTGTGGACCGTGACAACCGGATTCGATACCATTCCGTGGTGAACCGAAATCGCGCGTCAATAGCCTAAATCACGCGAATGTTTTTTCGTCGACGTCGCCGGCTTGGCCGTCTTGACGGTCGGTTTTTCCGTCGCTTGGGCGGGCGCGATTTCGATATCGTCAGGCGGTTCGACCTGAGGCTCTTCCGGCGCAGCCGAAGCCGACGGCGCTGGTGCGGAATTTTGCACCGGAGGGGCCGCGACCGCAATGGTACTTTTTGCCAAACCTGCTTCCGGCAATACGGGTGGATTTGACGGTTTGTTCACGAGCAGAAACAAACCAATGCCTCCCAAAGCGAGCGTTGCCACCGCGACGAGCGCAATTGTTCGCCGATTCGTCGTCGGTACCATCGGCGCGCCCGTCGGCTGCGGCGTCGCCGCTCCCGTACCGCCCAACGAATGCGACATTCCCCAAGATCCGGTTGGAGCACCAGACATACTTGGTAATGGCGTCCGCCCGAGAGGCAACGTATAACCCGCAATTTCGGCAAAAGCTTGCGCCATTTCGCGAGCAGATTGAAAACGTTGATTGGGATCTTTCGCCAATGCCCGATCGAAAAAGGCATCGAATTGCGGAGGTAAATCAGGCGCCAACGAACCAACTTTGGGCGGAGACTCGGTGCAAATCTGCACCGCAAGTGAAGCCGCAGTCACTCCGTCGAATGGACGTTTTCCCGTAATCAGGCGAAACAGAATCACGCCCAAAGCCCACAAATCCGCGCGATGATCGACATCACGCCGCGCCCGGGATTGCTCGGGGCTCATGTAATACGGCGTGCCCATGATCGCCCCATCACTGGTCATATTGAATGCATCGGAATCCGCAACCAGTGTCTTCGCAATCCCAAAATCCAATATCTTCGGGACTTCTTCATCCCCTTCGCGAACCAAAAAGATATTTTCCGGCTTCAGGTCCCGATGCACGAGTTTGGCTTGATGCGCTCGCTCGAGACCTCGGGCAATCGGCAATAAAATGTGCGCGGTTTCATGAAGCGACAAACGCGGGACCCGCTTCAATCGTGCGCCCAGATCTTCTCCGTCGAGAAGCTCCATGACCATGTAGGGCAAACCATTTTCGACGCCAAAGTCTTGAATCGCCACGACATTCGACGAACGAATATGCGCCGCAACTTGCGCTTCACGTTGAAATCGCGCCAATGCTTCCGGCGTCGAATCCGCCATGAACTTCACGGCCACGGGCGTACCCAACGTCAAATGGGTACCTCGCCAAACCGCACCCATGCCCCCTTTTCCCAAGAGACTGTCAAGACGCACCTTACCGCCAATGATCAACCCTGGTGCTGGCTTGAGGTGCGGCACGGAATGCGCTGATGGCGGTGTCAAAATTCGCCTCGCAATCCAGCCATTCCCGGAGTCACCCACGGAATCGCCTGAAGTTTGCCGGTCGAAGTCGCCTTGGGTTTGCCCAAAATGAGCATCACCGCGCCAGCACTTGCCGCCACACCTCCCACAATGAACGTCACCGTCGATACGTTTCCAAGCAACCGCGCACGATCAATCGTTCCCTGAGCCGTCGATGGACATACTCCATCCGCGTTGCAATCTTTTTCCAAACTTGCCACGCGCGCAAACGACAAACCTCCCGTCACCGCGCCCGCAGCCAGGGACAAACCACCGACCCCCAACGAAATCATGGCCGGGACAAACATCGTTCGTCCTTTTGGAACTGGCGGCGGCGGTGGTGGTGGCGGGACGATGGCCTTTGTTTCAACGGCTTTTTCGAGCACCAGCTTGACTTTGACCACCCCGCCCCGGTCTGGCAAATCCAGCGTTTGTTCAATGGCGCGATAACCTTGCGCTTCGACCTTCACCACATGTTTGCCCGGATCACAACGCACAGCTTGCTCTGCGGTCAATGTCAGCGGTTTTCCATCGAGCGTGACGACGGGTGTCGTGGTAGCATCAGCGCCTGAAATCGTTACGAGCACCGACGGAACGCGAGCAATCAGCGCAACTTGACGTTTTCGACCATCTTCACGAGCTTGACGAAACGCGGCCGGAGCCGTCGCGCTCAGAGGTTCTGCCGCGAGATTTTCGTACGTTTCAAGCGCTTCGACCAATCGCCCGAGCCCTTCGAGCGCTTCCGCGCGAATCAACACATGCGTGGGTGCGTGGTACATCGCTTCGGCTTTGGCGATCTTGTCGAGCGCATCTTGAAAGCGCCCAGCATCGACGTCATCGCCGGCATCCAACGCAATTTCGCGCGCTTGCGATACATGCGCAGGCTCGCCCGCATGAGCGACCACGCCGTACGTAAGTCCAAACATCAACGCGAAAGAGCCCAAGAAGCGATGCACGTTTCGCATCATGCCCCGGTTTTGTTGCGCGTGTCGAGAAAAAGATGCACTCCCCGTGGACAAACTACGATCACGGGAAAACCACGGGCTGCGGCGTCGCTATCATCGTCGACGATTTTCCCGTTCCTAGTTGCGATGCGTCATTACGTCCCCAGCAACGAATCGGCCCGTTGATGAGCCGCGCGCAGGTGAATTGATACCCCGTGGCAACTTCTGCCACCGGCGGCAAACTCACGAGCTGCGGAGTCGATCGGTTCATATTGTCGCCCAATCCAAGCTGCCCCGTGTCATTCAGTCCCGTACAATACAACCCGCCGTTGCTCCGGACCGCGCACGAATGCGCTCCAGGATCCTTGCTCGTCCCACAAGCAACACCAACGGCGTTCGTCACAGCCGTTACAACCTGGGGCGTAGTCTGGGCCATCGTATTGCCAAGCCCGAGTTCTCCGAAGGTATTGCTACCAAAACACCGCAAAACTCCGCCCATATCGATAGCACAGGTAAAACCATATCCCGCCTCGACCGCAATCATATTTGTCGACCCGGGAACCAAGAATGGCACGGACGAATTGGCCATCGTGCCATTGCCGAGTTGTCCTTGCAGGTTCGCTCCCCAACAACTCAATTCACCCGTCACGTGAACAGCGCACGTATGATTCGCCCCAACGGCAACACTCTTCGCATTGAGATTAGCAAGGGGCGACACCGCCGGCGCCATCGTGGACATCCCTGTACCATTCCCCAATTGCCCATTTCCATTGTTCCCCCAACAATTCACGCCGCCCGACGTAAGACGAGCGCAGGTATGAACTCGACCCGCCGAAACCTGCGCCACGTCCGCAGCAAGAATGAGTTTCGGCGAATAAACATCCGCGATGGTTCCATCCCCCACCTGGCCGTTCGAATTACGACCCCAACAATACAATTTTCCGTCGTTTGTCCGGGCACACGTGTGACCATTTGCGAGCAGGTTCGTGATATGGGCCCCCGTCGAGATTTGCGTCACGCCCGAAAGTCCAGGCACGATCCCGGCCGTCGGTCGCGGTGTGGTCGTTCCGTCACCAAGTTGGCCGCCACCATTGGCTCCCCAGCAAAAAACCGTGCCATCCCCGAGCAGCGCACACGCATGCCCTGTGCCGACATCGACTTGAACAATTGCCGTGCACATCCCGCTTCGACAAACTTCCGTTGCGCAATCCAAACTCACGCTGCATGTTTCCCCCACGGCACATCCTGGACATCCACCGCCACAATCGAGGTCCGTTTCGTCGCCATTTTTGACCCCATCGGTGCATTTGGGCGCCTGACAAACGCCGCCCGTACAAACGCCACTGATGCAATCACCCGCCACGAGACAATTTTTGTTGTCGGCGCAGGGCGTACACATCGGTCCGCCGCAATCAGCATCGGTTTCGTTGCCATTGGCCGCCATATCGGTACACGTGGGCGCACGACACGTCCCCGCAATGCAGACTTGACTGACACAATCGGCAACTGCGACACATCCTTTACCCGTCCCGCACGGCGCGCACGAAGGGCCACCGCAATCAATG
>JBGAOI010000292.1:8302-8689 GCA_044221885.1 Polyangium sp. (in: bacteria) | reverse complement strand
GGTCACGATGAACATTTGCGAGTTTCCATCGAGGGGAGCCACGAATTTCTCTCGCAAATTGCGCGTGTGCATTTTGTCGCGGTCGCTCCCCTTTTGCGACGTATCGTTCGGTATCCACGAATGAAACTTTACGGTGGGATCGAGTTGTCCGGGTTTGTCGTCGAGCATGATCGCGATACCGAAGTCGGCGAGTTTCACGATAGGGAGAGTTTGGGCCTGCCCACCGAGAACGAGAATGTTTTCTGGTTTGAGGTCCCGGTGGACCAGCCCCACAGATTGCGCAGCGACCAGTCCTTCCAGGGTTTGGACGACGACCTGCCTAAAGTCATCCAGCGTCATGCCGCCGCGTTCAATCACTGAGTCCAGGGTCTCGCCCTTGAGCAATTC
>JBGAOI010000292.1:6556-8292 GCA_044221885.1 Polyangium sp. (in: bacteria) | reverse complement strand
TTCGGCGACTTGTTGCAAAATGAACATGACGGACCGGAATTGGCCACGGTATTCACGCTGCTCTCGTAATGATGTGCCTGCGACGAACTCCATGACGATGTACAAAACACCGTCGATCGTGATGTCGACATCGAAGATGGAAATGAGACTGGGGTGGTTCAGGCTAGCCAGAATTTGCGCTTCTCGGGCGAAACGGGCCAGGTTTTCGCGCTCAGGGGTCATGTTGAGCAATTTGGCGGCAAGGTGCACGCCGTCGGTCGTTCTTTCGACTTCGTACACGGCGCCCATTCCGCCTTCACCAATGGGACGCACGACCCGATAACAATCGCCGAGCAGGGCACCGACCTGCAATGCCGTTCTCGTCGGCATTTCGCCATCCATGGAGAGGAGCGTATTCATGATACGGCGTGAACGCTGCTTGATTTGTCTGCGCAATTCATCATTGAGCGTTTGGATTTCCTGGTTGCGGGCTTCGAGTGCACGTACTTGTGCTTCCACGTTGCGATACAAGACGGCATTTTCGACGGCAATGGCGGCTTGCGATGCCAATACGGACAAGAGGGACACGCGCGACGGGGGGAATGCCGCGGGTGCATCGCGGTGTTCGAGATGAAGTACGCCCACCAGGCGTCCTTGGTGCGTCAGGGGTACGGCGAGTAGGGAACGAATTGCATTTTTGGACAGATACGAGTCGGCACAAAACCGTTTTTCCGCTTGCGCATCGTGTACGACCAGGGGTTCACGGCTGCGCGCGACATAGTGGACCACCGCGGTGGCGACATCGGAATCGCGTCCGATGGGTTCGGACAATTGCGTTTCGATGCGCCCCGATTCCACGGACAAACGTGCCACGATAACGAGGGAGTCGCCTTCCATGAGCAGCAAGACGCCCCGTTGTGCACCTGCGGTTTCGAGGACGAGGCCCATCAATCGAGCGACGACACGTGTCGGATCGAGATCCGTCGACAAGGCTTGCGCTGCACGTACGACGGTATCCACGTCGAGTGCCGTTTTTCCTGTCGTATCTGTCGTCGTGACGGTGGTGAGACGTTTCGAGGGCACGATCGCTTGTTCGAGCAATGCGGGATACTTGGTTTCCAAATGGGTCACCAAGGCTAGCGCTCCCCATCGTCTGTAGGCGTCGCACGCGTCGCGGACGTAGAGGGAAGCAAAACGTGAACGCCCGGCTTGTGTGTGGAACTCGGCAGAAAATTGTGCGGCGAGCGCTTCTATGTGGAGAAAACCATTCTTGTGCGCGAATGTGATGGCTTCGTCGTAACAGGTGATGGCGACGTCGGTAGCGCCATCGATTCTCGAGCGTTCGGCTTCGAGCAGTCGCAATTTGTGGAGGAAGTTTTCGGGGCATCCTTCGGCGAGGTAACGGAACACCGAAATGGCTTCATCGAGTGCGGCCATCCACGCGGCACGTTGGTCTTCGGAAGCTGTCGGAGACCAGCATTGCGCGGCGGCGAGACCACGCCACAGGGGGATGTCGGTGACCGGGGGGACGCCATAAAGAATGCGGCGAAATCGTTCGGCTTCTTCGATTCGTGCCAATGCGCGAGGGGCATCGCCAAAAGAAAGGAAAAGATGCGCTTCGAGAATGCGCGCGAATTCGGCGACCATCCCGTCGCCAATCTCGAGAAAATGTTCACAACCCAGGGGCAACCACGATGCTCCTTCGGCGGGCAATTCCTTGCGTCGCTCACGAAGAAGTGCCGCGTAATTCACGGCCA
>JBGAOI010000292.1:0-6548 GCA_044221885.1 Polyangium sp. (in: bacteria) | reverse complement strand
CCCAGGGGCAACCACGATGCTCCTTCGGCGGGCAATTCCTTGCGTCGCTCACGAAGAAGTGCCGCGTAATTCACGGCTAGCGTGAAAACATTTCGTCCGTGTGCATCACCCACCCGAGCCATGAGGTCGCGCAGGGATGCTTCGGCCTCTGCCAATCGTTCGAGTGGCCGGCCGGGCCACAAATCGACATAATAGAGTGCACCAAACATCCCCCAACTGGCGCCCTGAAAAGACCCCGAAGTCGTCGCGGATTGGATGCCAGTTTGATAATGCTCGCGACTGCGTTCGACAGGCAGTTCATACGTCACGTAGACCCCGCGATAATAACAGCATTCGGGCAAAAATGGTGAAGTGTGTCGCGTGGCGACGAGTTGTCCCTCTTTTGCCCAGCGCACACCGCCGCGGTATTCGCCCAGAATCGCCGACCGCCCGTTCGAAAATGCCGAAACGAAAAATGCCGTCACGGGTGTTTGCGTCCCGCGCTCCGTGGCTTGTTTGACGTTGCGCGCCATGGCCAAGGCGGCGAGTGGTGGATTGCTGCCAATGAGCGCGCACACCGCCATCGCGGCTTCCAATGCATCGCAGACGACGTGTTCCCGCGATGGATCCGCGGGCATGTTGGAAAAACCTTCCGGATTCGCATCGAGCCACGCGTCGCACTCGGCAATCCACGAACGGGCCAAAGCGATTCGCCCGTCGTTTGTCTCGGGATACGTAATGCCTCGTTCGGCAAGCGCCACGATTCCAAGACGTTCGCCTTCACCGAATTGCCCCGACGCCTGATAAGCTCGCACGCGTAATTCTTGAATGCATAAACGAGGTAGCGCCGGCAATGAGCGCAAAAGCAGAACTTGCCCGCGCCGATGCACTTCCGTAAAATCCCGCAATAAAAAGTCCGCTTCGACTCGCTCTAGCGCTAGCGATACGGCCAGTTCTGGATCTTCCTCCCACGCACGTTCGCCGAGCAGTCGCTGCGCGTCTTCGACCAATGTCGCTTGAAGAAGGTAAGAACCATTGGCTTTGGCTGCTTTGGCGGCTCGTAGATTCAGTTGCGCCAAATCCTTGCGTTCTTCGGCGCTCGAAAGCGATGCCGCACCGAGATTCAGGTGGCGCGCGAGTTCGAGAAGTTTCTGATTCGATCCGCCATCGCGCTCGAATACCGCTTGCAATCGACGCCCAATCAGCAAATGGGTCCGTGCTCGATGTTCGGGCTCGATCCGTTCGTAGAATGCTTGCTGCACGCGGTCGTGTAAGAACCGATAACTTGGATCCAAATCGGCCGATCGACCGGCCTCCGCCAATGCGCGCGCTTCGCGATAATGCCCGTCATTCGGGATGAGTAATCCGGCCTCGAGCGCCGGCCAAAGTTCCTGCACGGCTTGCGCTGGACTGCGCCCAGCAAGCACCGTGAGGTCTGTAAAGGAAAACGTATGCCCAGCGCATGCGGCTTGTCCGAGAAGTGTTTGCGTCGATTCGGGCAATTCGACAACCTTGCTCTGCATGAGTTCGGCGACATTGTCCGTCACCGCTGCCCGCTCGATGGCATCCTGGTCCCAGAACCATTCGCCATTCTCGAGGTTCCTCCGGACGCGTTTTTGCCGATGCAATTCCAAGAGCAATTGTCCAAGAAAAAATGGATTGCCGCGTGTTTTACGAAAAAGCGCCTCGGACAGCGGTTCCACACGATCGGGATTCGTCGAAAGTGCGATTGCGAGCCATTGGGCCACCGACGCTTCCGACAAAGGCCCCACGTGTAACTTGGGCGTCTCGACTCCACTTTCGGCTACCTTTTCGACAAGCTTCCATAATGGATGTGAACCTTCGACTTCATTGTCCCGAAACGCAGCAATGAGGAGCAGGTGCTTGCGCCCGACATCCGTCAGGAGGGTTTCCAGGAGTGCCAACGACGCAGGATCGACCCATTGCATATCGTCGAGAAAAAGCACGAGTGGCGGCGACGTGCTCGTCACCGCTCGGACGAGCTCGATCCAACTGAGCTGAATTCGGCGATATTCCATTTCGGGGGGAACTGCGGGGACGGGTGGAAGGGGGCCCATGAGCCATTCGAGTTCGGGAACGAGGTCGGCAATGACGCGTGCATTGGGTCCCAGTGCTTCGTCGATTCGCGTTCGCCAGGCCTCGAATACAGCTTTGGGAATCGTCACCAGGTTGCTGAGAAGGCCGCTGAATGCTTGCGCAATGGCGGCATAAGGCACCGATCGTCCAAGTTGATCGTGTTTTCCTCCAAGGAGCAGTCCTCGTCCCGTTTTCGCGATCTCTTCGTACACCGACCGCACGAGTGCAGTTTTTCCACTGCCCGACGAACCACCGAGCAGAAGCATTTCCACGGAACCATCGGCCGCACGTTCGAAGGCCAGAGCAATCTCTTCCCGTTCTTTTTCGCGACCCACGAGGGTTTGCGGAAGCCGCAATTTGGGTGAAAAGTCTTTCTGACCGAGCGGGAAAGAATCGATGTGACCTCGTTCTTCGAGCTGTCGCAAGCAATGCTCCAGATCGACGGCCACGCCTCGTGCGCTTTGGTATCGCTTGTCGGGGGACTTTTCCATGCAGCGGTCGACGATCTTGGCGACGATCTCGGGAATCCCGAAAACCAGACCATCCAATGCGGGAGCGGTTTTGGCCAAATGGGCATGGATGAGCGCCAACGGATCGGTTTCGAGAAAGGGACGGCGACCTGAAATCGCTTCGTAAAGCAGCACCCCCAACGAATACAAATCGGTCCGAGCATCGAGGCCTCGAGCTGTGCGGCCCGTTTGTTCTGGGGAGATATACGCGAGTGTTCCTTCGAGCCCTTCGGGAACACCAGCGTCGGCCGATTCTTGCACCAATTCCGAGGCAATCCCGAAATCGACGAGCGCTACCTGGGTACAGACGTCGTCGACCAGAATGTTTTGCGGTTTGACGTCCTTGTGAATCACTTCGGCGGCGTGGACGCGTTCGAGCACGCGCGCCAGTCCCAATCCGACCCGCAGCGCCACATGGAGCGGCAAGCGGCGCCGGACTGCGAGCACGCGGTCGAGCGACATCATATCCAGGTCTTCGAGCCACAACGCAATGTGGTTTCCATCCTGCTCGAGTGCTCGTGCGCGAGCGACGCCGCGAATATCCGCAAGTTTGACCAAAATTCGGTGTTCGTGGATGAGCCGGCCCACGGTGCGTTGGTCCGGAACATCCGAAACCGGCATTTTCACGACCATCCGTTCGCCCGTGGGCTGATGTTTGGCCCGACGAACGCGCGTTTCCGCCCCCTCGTAAAGCGTTTCGCCGAATGTGTATTCGTGGATCGGGAGCGTGGTCATTCCGATCGTTCCGTATCGTGCACTCATTTAAACCCCCTCGACGAAATCCAAATCTTTGCCGTAAGTTTCCTCGACGATTCGTAGGGCCACGATGGCGAGCATCATGAGTACGGCTCCGACGAAGGCTGCGCTTTGCAATGTCCCCAAGCTCGATTCGAGCGCTCGAAAAAGAGACGTGACCAAGACGACCGATCCGCGGACGAAATTGGGTACGGTCGTCGTGGCCGTTCCGCGTAGGTTTGTCCCGAATTGCTCGGAAGCGACCATCATGAACACGGCCCAGTACCCGATAGCGAATCCCAGGGCCATACACACCAGGTAAAACGTATTGAGGGATGTTCGTGCAAAGGTGAAGTAGGCGCCAATGGCAACGATCGATATCGCAAAAAAAACAGCGAGCGCCTTTTTTCGCGACTGAAGTGCTTGACTGAGCGAGCCGCTTGCCAAGTCCCCCGTGGCCATTCCGATGTAACAATACAAAACTGCGCGGGAAGGTACGGGCAGCGAAGTCATGCCCATGGCTTTGCCCATTTCGGGAGAAAATGCGATGAGAATGGCCAGGACGTACCATATCGGAACGCCGATCATGATGACGGCCAGGTATTTGAAACCGCGGTGGCGATTGGAGAAGAATTGGAAAAAGTTTCCACGGACAATCGACGTCTGCTGTTTGACTTTGTCGAACATGCCGGATTCGTACACGCCAATGCGCAAAACGAGCAGCAACAGACCCATGCCACCCCCAATGAAATAGGCCGTGCGCCAATGGAACATGTCGCCCACCAGTGCGGCCACGATGGCGCCACAAAGGCCAATGCTCGCCACGATGGTCGTGCCATATCCGCGCGATTCTCGGTGCATGCTTTCGCTGACGAGTGTAATGCCGGCGCCGAGTTCCCCGGCCAAACCTATGCCCGCGATGAACCTCATGGCCGCATACGTTTCCACCGAATTGACGAATCCATTGGCAATGTTCGCCAGCGAATAAAGGATGATCGAGCCGAACAATACCGATAAACGTCCGCGTTTGTCCGCCAAAATGCCCCACAACAGGCCCCCCACCAACATGCCTCCCATTTGCATGTTGAGAAGGAAAAACCCTTGGGCCTTGGCCGCATCCCCGGTGTACCCGAGCGACGCCAAACTCGATAGACGTATGACGTTGAAGAGTAACAAATCGTAAATGTCGACGAAGTATCCGAGGGCCGCGACGATGACGATCACTCGGTAAGGGTGTGCTTTGGTTTCGGCGACGACTTCGGTGCTCATGGCGATTCCAATCGAGCGGGTGTACCCGTGGTCGAAAGTGGCGAACATGGGTTGCATCAGCAACGGCTATGCCGTGAAACGTTGCGCGACTCTTCCCCGCGTTCGCTCGCAAAGTTCTTGAATTGTAGGCTTTGTGGAGCACGTCTTTTAGGACGAACCAGTGCAGCACGAATGTGACAGAGTGCATCGTGCGTTGGACAAAGTGTTACGCTGGCGAGACACTGCTTCGGTGTCTCGTTTACGCGATTGCGTACTCCCGCAAAGAATTGCGGGCGTGAAACATGGGTTGTCTCGAGCGATCCACCGACGCGGCCGCGGATGCCCATGCCCATGCCGAAGCGCGTTGGAACAATCATTGCGTAGACACGCAAGCATCCATGCCCGCAACGTTTTCGCAGTCATTACGCGCCCTCGGAGCCGATCGTCCTCGCCACTCCTTTGGCGCGGCACTCATCGCATTGCCCCTGGTCGGGGGTTGGCTCGGATGGTTTTTTGCCGCCAAGGTCACCGTGTACGAAATCACCGAAACCGCTCGAATCGAGGCGTCACAAGCTTCACGGGGAATCGACGCCTCCGTAGCCGGGCTCGTCGTCACCAATCACCTCGTGATCGGTCGTGAAGTCAATGTGGGCGACGTGCTCGTCGAACTCGACGCGGACGTCGAGCGCACCAAGCTTGCGGAAGCGCAAACGCGCCTCGACTCCATTGGACCGCAAATCGAAGCATTACGCCGCCAACTCATTGCGGAAGAACAAGTCATCAAGGACGGTCGACAAAGCTCGGTCGCGGCAATTCAAGAAGGCCGTGCTCACCGTATCGAGGGCGATCAGGCGGCGGTGCTCGCGCAAGAGGAAGCGAAACGTGCGGCGACGCTGTTCGAGCACGGTGCCATGACCGAATTGGAAATGCTCCGCTCGCGAACGGAGGCCGACAAGCGTCGCGCGGCAGCGTCTGCGCTCGCATTCGGCATCGACCGTATCGCGGGTGAACGACGGGTGCACGAAAGCGAAGGCAAAAGCCGCCTCGAAGAGCTCACGAGGCACCTCGAAACATTCAAAGGACAAATGACCACGACCTCGGCTGCCATTCGCGTACTCGAACGAACCATCGCCGCGCGAACGATTCTGGCTCCGATTGCGGGGCGAATCGGTGCGGTCACCGAGCTTCATCCCGGCGCTTATGTACGCGAGGGGGATCGGCTCGGTGTCGTCGTTCCTCCGGGCGAACTGCACGCCATTGCGGAATTCCCACCCTCGGCGGCGCTGGGTCGATTACGTCCTGGAATGGAAGCGCGTCTCCGTCTCGATGGTTTTCCCTGGGCCACGTATGGTGTCGTGCATGCGCACGTAAAAAACGTCGCCGCCGAAGCGCATGACGGAGCGATTCGCGTCGAATTCGATCTTGCATCGGATGCCGCGCCGCGCATTCCTTTGCAACACGGGCTCCCTGGGTCCGTCGAGGTCGACGTCGAGCAGGCAACGCCTGTTTCTTTGGTGCTTCGGGCGGCGGGGAAAAAATTGCGGCGGGACGCGGATCCGAGCGTACCATGAGCCATCCTACCGCGACACGACGCCTGTTCGTGCCCGAAGTCATTCAAACCTCCGCGATGGATTGCGGCCCGGCGTCGCTCAAGGCATTGCTCGAAGGGTTCGGCGTACCGGTAAGTTATGGAAAACTCCGCGATGCTTGCCAAACCGACGTCGACGGAACCTCCATCGATGCATTGGAGGTCATGTCTTGCTCGACGAGACCAACGCGCTCCCGGCCATCATCATCATTCGTCTCCCCAGCGGTCTCACGCATTTTATCGTGGTGTGGCGACGCCACGGGCGCAGGCTTCAAATCATGGACCCCGCCGTTGGCCGGCGTTGGATGACCGCGGAGGCATTCTGCGCTCAGCTCTTCATTCATTCGATGGCCGTGCCTGCATCGGGTTTTACCGAATGGATTTCCTCCGAA
>JBGAOI010000291.1:0-8731 GCA_044221885.1 Polyangium sp. (in: bacteria) | reverse complement strand
TTCGCGACGCAATCCATTCGCGTACACATTCGAGTTCGAATCCGGTGAGTGCCGGTTTTCCAATGGGCATGGGTGAGCCGCAATTGGGCAAGGGCAGAAGTTTGTCGTAGAGCAAACTGGTTTCGGGCAATACGGGATCGACAAGAAGTCCCTGACAATCTCGACCTGGCACATCCACGAGCCGTTTTTCGACGTCCGGGGCGATCAAGTCCAAACCTGCGGCGGCATTGGCGCCTTCGTGGCAAATCGAGCCGGCACAACGTTTCAAAAAGACGTCCTTGTAGATGTCGGGACAAACCTGGGGAATGCCTCCATCTATAAATCGCTCGGGGTTTTCGAGTTCTCCCGGACAACCCAAAAAGATGACCGCTCCGAAAGCGATAACGAGAAGCGACAAAACGACGTTGACGAACCGAGCGCGACTACCGACCATATTCGATCCCAATCTTGAAAGTGCCGTATTGATCCAAGGCGCCACCGGCCACGTACGCATCGCCGGGAATGGGCACGAACGAAGAAAAGAAGCGTGTGTAATCGAAAAGCATGAGCAAACGCGTGTTTGAGGCGACGTTGACGCCCACGCCGAGTTGCGCGTCGATTCCGCCAATGCTGGTGTCTCGGAATCGGTTGTAGACAGCTCCGCCCGACAGAGTGGCCAGGTAATCGAAGCCGGCGCTGACGAACAAGCGTTTCGTCAATGCCATTTCGCCGTTTAACCCCATTTTCAGGAAACGATACGTAACGGTGGGAATTTCTCGCGACAATGGGCTTGGTGCCGCGAACGAAAAATCGAGCCAGCCATAACCGAGGCGAGCTCCAAGCGTCGGTGCGTGCATGTGTTTTCCGAGACGAACCGGTACGAACAGAAGTGCGTCCCCGTGGTCCCATGTCGAGGTCACGGTTTGTCCGTCGGTGGTGGACGATTCGAGCTTCGGGGCGAATGCGTAATCGAAGCGGATTTCGAGGCGATCGAGGACGGTTTGTCGAGTCCACGCGAATGGGCGGAGCCCTCCGCCGAGGGTCAAAAGCGGCACGCCAACGACGTCGTACGGACGCAGGTTTGTCGCGATCACGAGGGGGTCGGAATAGCTGAACCAGCGTGCTCCGGCTTCCGCGCCGATGCGTAATGAATAGCCGACACTAGGCGCGGATTCGGCCGATGATTCTTGTAGAGCCGTTGCGTCTTGCGCGTAGGACGCTCGCGCGACGAGCATCGCGGGGAGCAGGATGACGATGGGCTGCATGAGGCGCACGACGCGTACAGTACCCATCTTTGTGAACACGTCGAGCATTTTGAAAAAACCACCTCGACGAGACCAATCTTTTGCTTTAGTCTTGCTTCCGTTGACGCGGGATTGTCCCGCCTTGCTTTCGAGACGCCATGACCCACGTAGCCCGATCCTCTTGGTTTCTTGGCAGCGCTTTGGTTCTCGGCGCCCTTGTTTCCTGTTCCACGGGTCATATTGGTGACTCGCCAGGCAAAGGCGTCGAAACCTCAGCTCCTACATGTATTGGAATCGTTCCCGGCAAATCGCCCATTCGGCGAATGACGCGGTTCGAGTACGACAATACGGTACGTGATCTTTTGGGGGACGATACGCATCCTGCAGCAAACTTCGTTCCCGAAGAAGAAGCGCTTGGTTTTGACAATCAAGCGGCGGCGCTTGGCGTCACGCAGATTCTCGCCGAGCAATACATGGTGGCGAGCGAGGGCATTGCGTCCCGTGTCGTGGACAAACTCGACACGCTTTTGCCTTGTCAGCCTGTTGCTGGAGAAGAACGGGCGTGTGCGGCCAAGTTCATCGCAGCGATTGGGCCTCGGGCGTATCGCCGGCCGCTCGAAGCAGACGAGCCGGATCGGCTCCTTGCGATCTATGATTGGGGTTTTACCGAAGTTGGTTTTACCCGGGGCATTGAACTCGTCATCCAAGCCATGCTGCAATCGCCGCATTTCTTGTACCGCGTCGAATTTGGCATGCCGGACCCTGTCGAGGGTGATGTCGTTCTTCTCTCGCCGCACGAGACGGCGTCGCGTTTGTCATACATGCTCTGGTCGTCGATGCCGGATGCGGAATTGTTCCAAGCGGCCGATGAAGGGCGTCTTGGCACGCGGGAAGAGATTGAAATCCAAGCGCGCCGAATGCTCGATGATCCGCGAGCTCGCCTAGCGGTTGCGAATTTCAACAGTCAATGGCTGGGTTTGTCGCACATGGAGAGCATGAAAAAGGATCCGGCGACCTATCCCAACTACGACGAGAGTCTTCGTCCGTTGTGGCGTCAAGAAACGCTCGCATTTTTGGACGACGTGATCTTCAGCGGCGAAGGTGATGTATCCACGATTTTCACGGCCACGCATTCGGTGATGAATGCTCAGCTCGCGCAGTTCTATGGCATTGAAGGGGGACCGCAAACGGAAGCCTTCGAGCGCGTTGACCTCGATCCAAAACGGGCAGCAGGTGTTTTGACGCAAGGAAGTATCCTCGCGGTAACGGGCAAACCCAATCAGAGTTCGCCGGTGCATCGTGGTAAGTTCGTCCGGGAACGATTGCTTTGCCAAACCATCCCGCCACCTCCAAACAACGTCGTCGTCACGCCTCCGGATCTTTCACCGGATTTGACGACGCGTGAACGATACATCGAACACTTCCAGAACCCAGCTTGTGCGGGTTGTCACGCGAAAATGGATCCCATTGGATTCGGTTTCGAACATTACGATGGAATCGGGCTTTGGCGCGATGATGAAAATGGTCGACCCATTGACGATACGGGAAATCTCATCGACACGCGCAACATCGATGGGCCGTTCGATGGCGTTGCCGACCTCGGAAAGAAGCTCGCGCAAAGTGAAGAAGTTCGGCAATGCGTGGCGACGCAATGGTTCCGATATGGGTATGGTCGCGCTGAAGGGGCCGAGGATTATTGTTCGATGAAGTCCCTGCAAGAAACGTTTGCGCAAAAAGGCTTCAACATCAAGGAATTGCTCGTCGCGTTGACCCAAACGGATGCCTTCCGGTATCGTCGAATGGTTACGGTGCAACAACCATGAAACATCAGAAGTTGAGCCGTCGGGCAGCCCTTCGGGGCCTGGGTGGAATCGCGATTGGTTTGCCTTTTTTGGGCGCCATGAGTGACTCGGCGCGAGCCGGAACATTTCCCAAGCGATTTGTGGCGATGTTTTCCGGGTTTGGCACGGTAAAAGATGCCTGGGTTCCGCAAGGCACGGAAACCGAGTTTACGCTCGGCCCCATTCTCGCGCCGCTCGAGCCCTACAAAAAACGCGTCATGGTTTTCGAAGGTGTCGATTACGAATCGACAAACCACGGCCCGGGCGATCCACACCAACTCGGCATTGCGCATGCGCTCACGGGCATGGAGTTGCAAGAAGGCACATTGTTCCCGTACGTATGCAGTCCAGGCAAATCCGTGGGTTGGGGCGGAGGCATTTCGCTCGATCAATTCTTGGCCAATCAAATTGGACAAACTACGAAATTCCCGTCGCTCGAGTTTGGCGTGCAAGTCCAATACGCAGATGTGTCGGCGCGTATTTGTTATCGAGGGCCAGGACAACCGGTTCCGCCGGAAGACAACCCATACGAAGCCTACAAACGAATCTTCTCGGAACTCGGTGCCGACCCCGTCGAGGTCGCGCGGCTAAAGGCTGAGCGAAAAACGGTCCTCGATTACGTCGGCGGCGATTATTCGCGTTTGTCTTCGCGTCTGGGCATGAGTGACCGGCAAAAGATCGATGCGCATTTGCAGGCGATTCGCGACATCGAAAAACGTCTCGAAGCGCCAGGTGTCGTTGTTGGTGCATGCAATCCGCCGGACCTCGGCATGCCTGTGGCTCCCTTGGAAAACGATAACTTTCCGCAGATCGCGCGTTGCCAAATGGATTTGTTGGCAATGTCGTTGATTTGCGATCTCACCCGCGTCGCCACCGTTCAATTCGCGACCGTGCAACAAGGTGGTCGCGTATTCTCGTGGCTCGGCCATTCCGAAGGACATCATTCGCTTTCGCATTCGAGCCCTGGAGATCCCGTTCGTCGTCAACATCTCATCGAAGTGGGCAATTGGTACGCGTCGCAAATTGCATATTTGTGCAAGATTCTCGATAGCGTTCCCGAAGGCGACGGCACGGTCCTCGATAACACCATGATTTATTGGTGCAGCGACATTGCGATCGGCCAGCAGCATACCCACACCGATATGCCGCTCGTGTTGGTCGGTGGTGGCGGCGGAGCGTTGCGTACAGGCCGACACTTGAAATACCAAGGCGCTTGGCACAACGATCTGTTGATTGCCATGTCCCACGCGATGGGTGTTCCGGTGACCACGTTTGGCAATCCCGCCTATTGCAAAGGCCCGCTTCCCGGCGTGCTTGTTTGACGGTTTTCCGCGACGTTCGAAGAAAGTCACGATCCGCTGACAGTTTTCTTTGCACGCGCCTCGTTCTTTTGGCATGTATCTGCCGCCATGCCTGTTCGTCCGAACCTTCTGCTGACCACGCTGGTTGCAATCTCCGCACTTGTTGCGGCTTGCAATCGCCCTGGAGATGCTGCAGGAATCGATGGCGGCGCGGCCGATGCTGCGGCTGGCGATGCCGCGCCGGTCACGCAAGGTCAAAGTTCCGTGCCCGAAGTACAGCCAACGGACAAACCCATGTTGGGAATCACGTCGTTCGTGGCGACGGTGTACGCCGAACCTCGCGATACCTCCAGAAAACTGGGTTATCTACGTGTGGGCGCCAAAGTAGCTCGTAGTGAAGAACCGGCGGGAACCAAAGGATGTCCCGGAGGTTGGTATGGCATTTTCCCGAAAGGGTATGTGTGTGTCGGTGCCGACGCGACGCTCGATCTCGAAGATCCTACGGTTCGTGCGGCATCTCGTCGGCCGAATTTGAAGACCGCGTTGCCATATCGATATGCGTTTGTCCGGGCCGTTTTACCGCTTTATGTGCGTGTGCCGACCGCGGACGAACAGATGAAGTCGGAATTCAAGCTGCAAGAGCATCTCGATTGGTACAAGGAAAACGGCGCGACGGCGAACAAGGTTCGTCTGGGTGCATGGGACGTCGCCATTGATGATCGGGGCGTTCCACTTCCGGGCAAACAATTGGGTGAATTGGGGCTCGGGAAAAATTCGGAAGAATTGGGTATTGGAGTTCTTCTGGGCGGAGATGCCGAAGACGATCCCATTCCATTTTGGCTGGCTGATGGAAAAAGACTCATTCCGAACATCAGCGATTTCAAGATTCCAGATTACGCCGTATTTGCGGATCGCGCCCGAAGGCATACCGGATTGGCGCTCGTGGGGTCCTTTGCAACGGGGCCAGAATCGCTTGAACGCCGTTTTGCCATTACGACCGATTTGCGCATGGCGCCGCATACGAAAATCAAGCCGGACATGGGCTCGCCTTGGCATGGTCTCGAATTAAATGATGAATTCACGTTGCCGGTGGCATTCATACGCACGCAAGGCGCCAAGGCGTATCGAATCTCGAAAAACAAGGCGACGGCAACCGACGATCTCGATTATCGCAGCGTGCACGCGCTCGTGGGGACGATGCGCACCGCCGAAGGCGTGAAGTATTATCGCACGAAGGACAAACGCTGGTTGAGTCAACTCGACGTTGGTCTGGCATTGCCTCCGGCGTCGTGGCCCGAAGATGCAGAAAAGGGCAAGAAGTGGATTGAGATTTCGATTGCGAATCAGACGCTCGTGTTATGGGAGGGCAAACGGCCCATTTACGTGACGCTCGTTTCGACGGGACAAGCGGGTCTTGATGACCCGAAAAAAACCACCGCGACCGTGCGTGGTATTTTCAAGATTCGCAACAAACACATCACCGCCATGATGGACTCGAATGAAGGTTCGGGTGTAGGCGGGGCGAAAACGCAAGTAGCTTCCGCGACTTCGCCATCCGATGGCGGTGGCAAGTCATCGACGAACAAGGCAAAAACGCCACCAACTCCGGGTAAGGCCCCGGCCAAACCCGCCCCAGCCAAACCTGCCCCGGCCAAACCTGCCCCGGCCAAACCTTCTGGCAAAGACGCACCCGTCGACGACAAGAAAGTCCCCCGCAGAGGCGATGGCGAATATGGCGTGACGAAACGTCGTGGTGAAGGCACGTTCCAACTCCGTGACGTGCCGTATATCCAGTATTTCGAAAGCGGTTACGCGTTGCATGCGGCCTATTGGCACGACGTTTTTGGTACGCCGCGAAGTCACGGCTGCGTCAATCTCGCGCCCGTCGACGCTCATCGTGTGTTTCTCTGGACCGACCCGCCCGTGCCCGAAGGATGGCACGCCATCAACACGGGCGACGAGTTTGGCGAGGGCACAACGGTCATCATTCACGAGTGATTCGTTGCGGGTCGCGGTGGATCTCGTAGGTGCGCTGGCTCGTCAAGCCGCACCGCGCGCACATCGATTCCAGGGCCCGGGGCCTACCGCGCTATTTTGCGTGCTGTGTGCGTGACACGAGGCACGTTTTCTGTCACTTCTTCTCGAACCTCCACATTCCGTCCTCTGAGAAATTCGTATGTCGACCCCCGATGCACCGGCGCGAGCGCGGGTGCGCGACCGTGTTCTGCTCGTTGTCGTAGTGACCGTGTTTCTCGACCTTGTCGGGTTTGGCATTACGATCCCCCAGCTTCCGTTTTACGTCAAAGCAATGGCCGGCGCCGAGCATGCGGGCCTCATCACGGGGCTGCTCATCGGCAGTTATTCGCTGGCGCAGTCGTTGGCCACGCCGTGGCTCGGGCGTTTGTCCGACAAGTACGGCCGGCGGGCCGTGATTCTGTTGAGTTTGCTTGGGAACGCGCTCAGCATGATCTTGTTTGCTGCGGCGGTCGAACAACGCGTGCTCCCGTTGCTTTTCGTGTCGCGTATTTTGGCGGGCGTGACAGCCGGAAATCTTGGCGCGTGTCAAGCGGCAATTGCGGACGTTACGGAGAAAAGTGAACGTTCGGCCGCGATGGGAAAACTTGGTGCGGGCATTGGTTTGGGTCTCATCGTCGGGCCATTCATTGGAGGTCAAACGGGTAAGATTGCCGATTGGGCACCGCCCATTGCTGCGGCGATCATGGCGTTGCTCGACTTGGTTTTGGCCGCGGTACTCATGCCGGAAACGCGGCAGTTTCGCCAGGACCAACCGACGGCTGATCAACAAGCGTCCAAGGCGTCCGTGCGCCTCGTCGATCTCCTTCGAGATCGGCGTATGGCCGCGGTGTTGTTGCTGTTTTTTCTGACGTTTACGTCGATGACATGTCTCAATGTGGCGTTTCCGCTTTTGTCCGCCGAGCGTTTCGGATGGACGGGCGTCGAAGTGGGCTACATGTTCGGTGCGTTTGGCGTAGCCGGCGTAATCATTCAGGGATTTTTGATGAAGCGGTTGACCGCACGTTTCAGCGACGTGTCGATGGTCATCACTGCAGGCATTTTGATGGCTTCGGGCATGGCGTTGTCAGCGAGCTCGACGAAGCCTTGGATGCTCATCATGGCCAACGTGCTCATTGGCATTGGTGTATCGATCAACAACCCTGTGTTGTCCGCGGTTGCGTCCAAAGTTGCGCCGTCGGATGTGCAAGGTGCAGCGCTCGGTTATGCGCAATCGGCTGGTAGCTGGGCCCGGACGATATGGCCGCCGACCTGGGGCTTCATGTACAACCACGTTGGAGCGATGGCGCCGTTTGTCGGGGCCGCTACAGCGGCGATCCTCATGGTCGTCGTTGCTTCGACGTTACGCGGAGCCGAAGGTATTTCTGCTCCAAAAAACGCCCAAACATGAGTCTTCGTTTGTCTCGTCAGAACCCGTTCAGCTCATTGACGACTTGGAAGACTGCGCCGATGTCGTAGAAGTCGACAGCGACGAAATTCGGAATTTGGCCGCCTTCCGTTTGACACTGCTGCGCGCGTGCGGACAGCAAGCTGTACTCATTGGCAACTTTGGCGCGTTCAGGTGTGGACAGCGGATCCGATAACCAGTGATTCATCAGGAAGAGATCGTTGCCCTTGGTGCCTCGATTGAGATTGCAAGAAAAATCTGCGGGTTTGGCGAACGAATACGGGGTGTCCCAGGCGATGTTCCAGAAATGGTTGTACCAACTGGGAGGCGGTTCTGCATTTTCCGCACCAGCAACAATGCGTTTGCCACTCACGATCAAGTCGTAAAGCGTGGGCCAAGGCGTTCCCGCTTCATGCGTGTACACCATGTCGGCTAGTCCCGCGGCTTTGAACGCTCCTTCGGTTTTCGCCGCAGAAATATGATCCTCAATGATGAACGTAAGCACCTCGTGCGGGTGTTCGTTCAGGAATGTGCGAATGTCCTCGAGCGCGTCCACCAGGCGCGTGTGTCCTAACGAGCACGCGGTGTGGCACAAGTAAAGATCGTCGTTCCATTCGTAGGTATCGAAAAGCATCGCGCGGATGCCATCTTGAAGCTGACGGCGCATGCCGAAGTTCTGGTTGGGGGCGACCCAACCTTCTTCAAAATTCGACATTGCATTGTGGGTCGTGGGAAACGCCACTTCGTTGTAACGCCGCGAGCACAATTCGGCGCGACCGTTACATTCAGAAGGAGGCGCAATTTGAGCGGGTTTGGGCGGTGGGTTTGTCTCGCCACAACCGAGCAAAAGAAGCAGCGCTGCACAATACGGAAGCAGAAATCGAGGCTCACGACGGGGCATGAGCGTGAGGATAAACGAGTTTGCCCTGGTGAGCATCCGCTCGA